>JAISFS010000171.1 GCA_031263485.1 Deltaproteobacteria bacterium
CGAAGACAACGGCAAGCCTATGAGCCGTCATCATGGACTCGCCGGTGAAGATGGCGAAAAAGGCCACGGCAAGCGGACTCCTGAGCGTGAAGAGCTCCTCGGCGTAACGCCAGTCGCCCAGGACGAACGTCTTCTGGCGGAACATCTCCATGCCCGCCAAGATCTCCGAAGCCTGTTCAGCGTTCATCAGGAGATTGCAGTCGACAAGATACAGGAGGTACGCCGCCGCAGTCACGATAAGGCACGCGACCGCCAGGGCCCCATCGACAAGCTCGCCCGGCCCCTTGACTGGGCTTTTAGCCGGCCACTCCGCCCCCGTGCTCGCTTCCCCCATCGCTTGGCGTCCTTTCGGATTTCTTAGACTTCCGCCAGTCTGTGGCGGTTTAATCCAACCTGAAACCCATTCTCATTTCCGCATTCGTCCACGCCGCATATACCATCGTCTTCTTTCAAGGCTCCAATATCACTGCGAGGGGCTTTCCGTCAGCGTCTCCCGTTCACGCCTTTCCTTGGCGAAATCCTCGCGGGGATCGTGATCCGCCGGATAGGTGAACGGGTTATGGTCGAAATAATAGATCTCCATGTCAGCCTCAGGGTCAGGGATGACATCCATATCGTAAGCCGATTCAAGGACGTCTCCGCCCGTAAGGTTGAATACCGGCAACGCCGCAAGATCAGGCGGCAACTCAACCCTCGTCCTCACGAATGCCGTCGGCTCGCCTGAGCGGGCTTTCGCGAAGACGGAGTAAGGGGCCAGATACCTGAACGGCTTGAGGGAACCCCCCAGGGGATGCACCTCTATCCGCCCATCGGTCAAAACCGCCTGGACAGCGGAATCCCAAAACAACGCGTAACCGCGGCTTATACCGTGCCTCTTGAACGATTCCTCCGTCTCCGGCACGTGCCGTACCGCTATCCGGGTGGCGCTGTCGTGGGTGATGTTGGGGATGTTCCTCACGTTCCAGACGCCGTTGGTCACGCACAGCAAGGCTGCCAGGAGCAGGTAAAGCCTTGCTGCAATCGGGCTCCGCCGCCTGAATTCCGGCCAGCCCGAAGCCGTCGCGCAGGCCATGGTGGCGTATATGATGAACAGGTACCTTATCCTCAAGTTGATCCTGGGCTGGAAGAGAAACAGCGACAGTATGGCGGCGGCGAGAGAAATTCCGAAAAACAGGAAGACGGCCCTGCGCGTAGCCAGATAGGGCTTGGCAGTGCTGAAGAGAAGCCATCCGCAGGCCATGAAGAAGGCGATGCTCAAAACTCCGTTAATGCCGTTTAAGGATGACAACCTGAACGGCTCGATCGCCGTGTAGAACTGGTTGTAGTGGAAGAGTTCAATCAGGAGCTCCGGCAAGTTCTGGCGCCAGATGTAAACGAGTCCGTTGGCGTAAGGCGTGCTGTAGTCGGCAGGCCCGAATCCCTGGGGCATCACGAGCCGGGCCGTGATGATCCAGCCACCCAGGCATAACGCGTTCCAGAGGAGGATCTCGCGCAGAAGCGAGTCGTGCGTCCAGCCAGATGGCAAGCGGGACCATACCTTCCAGGCCAGGTGGACCGCCAGGAGCGGGATGAGGACCACGGCCAGGAACCGCATGCTGGAGACCCCGAACAGGAAGGCCAGGACCGGGATGGCCCAGCGCAAGATCCGGTCTGGCCTCTTGAGTGTCCTGAGTCTAGATGCCGCGTAATATCCTAGGATCAGAAACGTCGTGGCGCACAGCGTTCCGTAGGATGAACCGCCCAACCCCGTGTTCTGGCCATTATAGTAGCCACGTATGCCGAAGAAGACCAAAAGCCCGAATGCTGTGGCCTTGGGACTCGCTCCCAGCCTTTTGGCCATATAGGCGAAGGCAGCGCATATCAGCGCCACGTCGGTCGCCGCGGCCAGCCTGTAGGCGTTAAGCCAGCTGTCGGTGACAAGTCCCCACAGGGCGATGAAAAGCGAGGTCCTGACCAGGAAAATCTCCGTCGAGAAATACCAATCGCGCAACAACAACGTCTTCTGCTTCAGGATCTCCCTGCCCGTCAGGATCTCCGCCGCCATGTCGGAGGTCAGGAACTCGGGAAGCCTGACCATATAGACGATGTACGAGGCCGCCACGGCGGAGAAAGCCGCGATAATCAGAAACCAGTCGATGAGCCCGGAGGCGCGCGAGAACTCCCCGACCAGACGACCCCGAATAGCCGCGGCGTGGGGGCGCAATCCCTTCAAACCGGCTACCTTCCCGAGCGTCACTGTCGTCCCCTCCGTCATAGCCCTGCCTTCCCGCAGCCCGCGCGGAATCGTTCAGTCAATCGCAATGCAAATCGCGATTATAACAGAGGGTGTCTTTAGCCTCAACCCGTCGATCGGCTTGCCGCACGACCCTCGACGGCTCAAACCCAAACCCTTATCATGAAACCTGTCTTGGGCATCATTGCGTTGGATGCACATCATATTGAGATGCCTAGAAAGGTTTCATGCGCCGGGGTACCGATAATCGACATGAACGTGTAGGGAAAATCACCCATCCCTATGAAACGCGCGTTGCGAACCGATACCGCCAACGAAAACACTCACTTCAGTCGCCTCGGCTCCCCTTGCCGCAAATCTCACCCTCACTCCAGTTCCCGACCATCCCCACCAACAAGCCATCTTTCCTCCCGGTCAACCAGATCCGCCGACCCTCTTCCTGCCCATCCCGCCCGAACCGCAGGCGCTCACGCTCTTCCCATCCTGTGACCCCCCGGCCCCATCCGCGTTTGACACGCGCCATCCTTAAACATATAATCGGCTTTACGTTGAACCGCCGGAATCCGGGAATCATGCCGCCCAGTCGATCCTTCCCGACATAGTGCGCTGCCCGAACCCGGTATCCGGACGCGTCACACGGGTCCAGCGCAAACGACTTATCAGAAACCTGAAGGTTGAAGATCCAGGCATGGTCTTCACCCTTTTTTTTTTGCCCCTTTCCGTCCGGCTTCAGGATTGATTCAGACTTTTACCCGATTCAGGCATCGGCCCACGTCCAGCATAAGGCTCGAAGCCGGCATCCGGCCCAAGTCCGGCATACGCCCGAGTCCGGCATACGCCCGAATCCAGCTTTCAGCCTGAGTCTGACATTCGCCTCGATCCTGACCGCCGCTCCATGCCGACCGTAACGCCGAGCGGCTTCAGGCCCCAAACACCGCACTTTATGCCCTCGATGACCCTCTCCCGCCCGAGGCGCCCCGCCGGGCACCGCAGGCCATTCCAGTGCGGCCGCTAGCCGCAGGAGGCACAGCATGACAGAGAGAACCTACCGCCCCGAGACCCTGGCCGTGCATGCGGGCCAGATCCCCGACCCGTCCACCTCGGCCCGCGCCGTGCCCGTCTACCGGACCACCGCCTACCAGTTCCGGAACTCCGAGCACGGGGCCAACCTCTTCGCCCTGAAGGAGCTCGGGAACATCTACGCGAGGCTCATGAACCCCACCAACGACGTCCTGGAGAAGCGCCTGGCCGATCTCGAGGGCGGCGCGGCGGGGCTGTCGCTCTCGAGCGGGACGGCGGCCACGTACTTCACGGTGACCAACATCCTGAAGACCGGGGACGAGCTCGTGAGCGCCGTGAACCTCTACGGCGGCACCTACACGATGTTCGACGCCATCTTGCCCCAGCAGTGCAACATCACGGTGCGTTTCGTGCCGGTCAACGACTTCAAGGCTACGGAGGCGGCGATTAACCCAAAGACCAGGGCCATCTTCATCGAGACCATCGGGAACCCCGTGCTGGACGTGGCGGACGTCCAGGGCTACGCCGAACTGGCGCGGAAGCACAGGCTCCCGCTCCTGGTGGACTCGACCTTCTCCACCCCGGCTCTGCAGCGGCCCATCGAGCACGGCGCCGACGTGGTGATCCACTCGCTTTCCAAGTGGATTGGCGGCCACGGGGCCGGCATCGGGGGACTCGTGGTGGACGCGGGCAAGTTCGACTGGAAGGACCCTAAATTCGACCTGTACAACGAACCCGACCGCGGCTACCACGGCCTGCGCTTCGCCCACGATCTCGGACCGCTCTCGCCCATAGCCTTCGCGCTGAGGCTCCGCACCGTGGGCCTCCGCAACCAGGGCCCCACGCTCGCGCCGGACGCGGCCTGGATATTCCTCCAGGGGGTGGAGAGCCTGTTCCTGCGGATGGAGCGCCACAGCTCCAACGCCCTGAAGGTCGCGGAGTACCTCTCGGCCCACGACAAGGTCGGCTGGGTGCGCTACCCGGGGCTCCCCGGCGACCCCGCCAACGCGCTCGCGCAGAAATACCTCAAGAACGGGGCGGGCGGCATGGTGGTCTTCGGCCTCAAGAAGGGCCAGGAGGCGGCAATCAAGCTCGTGGACAACATCAAGCTCTTCAGCCTGCTCGCGAACGTCGGGGACGCCAAGAGCCTCATCATCCATTCCGCCAGCACCACCCACTCCCAGCTCTCTGGCGAGGCCCAGTCCGCAGGCGGCCTCCACGGTGACCTGGTGAGGCTCTCCATCGGCATCGAGCACATAGACGACATCATCGGCGCCCTGGAGGACGCGCTGAAGCTCGTCTGACGGTGACCTGCTCCGGAGGCCCTGAACCCTGGCGAGCGTGGCGCATGGCGCAAACTGTTTAAACGGTAGCCGCCCAAGGCTTCCGATAGCCTTCCGGCGGCACATCCCGCCTCTCTTGGGAGTCAGGATTTCTTCCAGGTGCCCGTGCCGCCAGGCACCCTTCAAGGCTCAAAACCCTCGGGCCCCCTCCCGGATCTCCTGTCTTTCCCGCTCATTCAAGCCCTCTCGGCCTCGCTGGCTTTCCTGACCCTCTCGGCTCTCCAGGGGCTCATAGCCACCTCGGCTCTCCAGGGGCTCATAGCCACCTCGGTTCTCCAGGGACTCATAGCCACCTCGGCTATCCAAGGTCTCCTGACGCTCTCGCCCCTCCAGGGTCGCCCGGCCCTCATGGCCCTCCTGGGTCACCCGGCCCCCATGGCCCTCCTGGGTCGCCCGGCCCTTCAGGCCCTCCTGGCATTGTTTGCCCTCCTGGCCCTCTCGGCCATCCAGGGGCTACTGGCCCTCTCAACCTTCCAGGCCCTCCTGGCCTTCCTGGCCTTCCTGGCCTTCCTGGCCCTCCTGGCCTTCCTGGCCTTCCTGGCCCTCCTGGCATTGTTGGCCCTCCAGACCTTCCTGGCCCTCTGCAGGCCTTGAGACAAGGTCAGGAGGGCCATTTTTTTCAGGTCGTGCCGCAACGATCACGGCAATGCCCCCCGCAGCCGTCACGATCGCCGCCCAGGAAGTGGGGGGGAGTCCAAGGACGGGAATCCCCCGGAAATCCCCGCGAAAAGCCTCCATGACGAGCCGCAAGAGCCCGGCCCCGAGGAGGTACGCGCCCAGGACAAGCCCGCGTGGCCTGTTCCGGACCCCGTACAGTCGGAAGAGGACGGCGGTCAGGACGAGGAGTCCGATGCCCTCCGCAGGCTGGACGGGGTACAGCGGGCGTCCGGGAGGCGCCCCTCCCCCGGCGGGGAAGACCAGCGCGAGCGGGAAGCCGTGAGGGGCCGGCCTGCCGTAGCAACAGCCGGAAAACAGGCAACCCGCCCGACCCAGCGCGTGGCCCAGACTCAACGCCGGGGCCAGCGCGTCCCCGACCTTCGCCAGGGACATCCGCCGCCGCCGGATGGCCAGCGCGGCGGCGATGAAGCCCCCCAGAAGCCCTCCCTGGAACATGAGCCCCCCCGACCAGAGGTCCAGGAGCCTCCAGGGACTCCCGGCGAAGGCTTTCCAATGAAAGAGGACGTAGGCCGCCCTGGACCCGGCCAACCCCCACAGAAGTGCCCAGAAGGCCAAATCCCGGGCGAACTTCACCTGAAGCCCCGCCCGGGGCGCGCTGAACCTCAGGATCCACAGCCCTAACCCTGCCCCCAGGGCCGTGAGGATCCCGTAGAGGTTCACGGCGAAGATCCCCAAGTTGATGTCGTATGGCCACAAGGGTCTTTTGTCCTTCAAATGCTCAGGTTGCCGGACGGAAGCGTCACAAGTGCCGGGACTGAGCTCCGGATAATCCAAGGGAAGGTATTGGCGGACAACATCTCGCACCCCTGCGCAGGCTCCGTTGCCGAAGATGGCTACCTGTCGCCCCTGAACGGATGACCGGGGAACCGAACCGGCCAGACTGTCCGATTCCTCGCCGGGGCCGACTGGCCGATTCCGCGTCCGGTGCCCGACTGGCCGATTCCACGTCCGGTGCCGACTGGTCAAACCCGCATCCGGGGCCCGGATCACCTTGTCAAAACAAGGTCGGAGCCCGCGTCTTGCCCTCGCCGGGCGTAATGAGGCATTATCCGGAAAGCTAAACGTCCGGTCAACGGCGGAAGCCTCTCCCTGGCTACGCGCCTGAACCCACCGACTTAAGGCACGAAGGCTCTGCGATGCCCGACCGAGCGCCCCCGGACCTTCCCGTAACCTTCCCCTGACCCTCCCCTGCCCTCTGTAGGCCAACCCCTAGATCCCCATGGAAGACTATCTCAAGCCCTGGCGACCAGACGAGCCCGTCTTCGCGGAACCGGCCCCCGGGCTTACCGTCCGAGCCCTCCTTCGGGCGACCGTAAGCCACCTGGCCGCCCGGTCCCCGGCACTTTTCCTGTTTTCATCCATTTGCACCCTTTTCATGCTCTTCCCCTCCGTAGTCGAGGGACGCGTCCCCCCCGCCCTCGCCTGGGCGATCAACTTGCTTGCCGTCATGTCCTTCACCTTCGCGTCAGGCGCGGCGGCTGCCTCCGCGACCAGAGGACGCAACGGCGCTTCGGCATGCCTCGCCATGGCCTCATTGAGGCTTCACGTCCTGGCAGCACTCTCCGTCCCTATCTTCGTGGCGTTCGTGCTCCTGACGGTATTGCCCCTGGGTCTGGGCATCGGGATTTGGACGGTCGGAAAAGGCTCGGCGCTGTATCTCGCGTTGCCCTTGGCGGGCCTGGCGGCATCGGCCTTCCTGGCGGCGCGGTTCTCTCTGGCGGCTCCGGCCTGCGTCCTGGAAAAGGCCGGCCCCGCGAGCGGGCTTGCGAGATCCTCCAGGCTGACGAAGGGCGCCCGCCGGGCCGCCTTCCCACTGTTTTTCACGCTCATGGCCACGAACGCCATCGTGACCTACCTTGCCATGGGCCTGCGCCATACCGTAGCGCGGATAGCCCTGGAAGCCGCTATCCTCTTTGCCGTGAACCTCATGGCCCTGGCCGCGGTCGGCGCCCTCTACCGTTTGCGCCTGGAAGCCTTCGGCGGGAACACGAAAGACAGCTGACCGGGACGCGGAAGCCTCCCCCCTGTCGGAACCGTAAGGATTATAGCCTCGCGGCTCTCTCGCCCCCGCATCCCCCCCCGATCCCCGCCTTCGGCCCAGCCTCCCAGCCTTCGGCACGTTGACCGGAGCGGTGATGGGCTTTACAATGGAAAGTCTTTGATTTTTGTGGGTTCCCTCGACCAGCCCAATCACTCGCGGGTGCGGTCGGGCGCAGGACCCGACACCGGGTACGTCAGCCCATCTGAGGAATGCCATGCAGGACATGCGAAAGCCCCCGCCGCTACCCGGGCAGGGGCAGAATGCCCCCCAACAGCCTACTCAAGCCGTTTCCCAGCAACCTCCGCAACCCGGACAGGGATATCAGCAACCGGCGCAGCCCGGACAAGGATATCAGCAACAGGCACAACCTGGACAGGGATATCAGCAACAGGCACAACCCGGGCAAAGCTCTCAACAGCCGACACAGCCCGGACAGGGATATAGACAACCACCGCCGCAGGGCCAACCAGGACAAAGTTACCAGCAGCCATCCCAGCCCGGACAAGGATACCAGCAGCCATCCCAACCAGGAAAGGGTTATCAGCAACCGATGCAGCCCGGACAGGGATATCGGCAGCCAACGCAACCCGGACAGGGATATCAGCAACCGACGCAGCCCGGACAGGGATATCAGCAACCGTCTCAGCCTGGACAAGGTTATCAGCAGCCGGCACAGCCCGGACAGGGATATCAGCAGCCGGCACAGCCCGGACAGGGATACCAACAGCCGGCACTGCCCGGACAGGGATACCAGCAGCCGGCACAGCCCGGACAGGGATACCAGCAGCCTACACAGCCAGGACAGGGATATCAGCAACAGTATCAGCCCGGACAGGGATATCAGCAACCGGCACAGCCCGGACAGGGATACCAGCTACCGGCACAGCCCGGACAGGGATACCAGCAACCGGCACAGCCCGGACAGGGATACCAGCAGTCGGCACAGCCTGGGCAGGGATACCAGCAACCGGCACAGCCAGCATTTCAGCCGCAGCCAGCTCCAGGCGGCCTGCCATGGCAACCCCAGCTTCCCGCCGCCCTCCCCGTACCGGCCCTGTCATTCGTCGGCGCCTACCGGGACGCCTTCGCCTTCATCGTAAGGCGTCCGCTTGCCGCGATAGGCTTCCCCCTCTTAAGCGCCCTGCCCACGCTTTTCAGCCAGCTGGTCTACGGGAATGGCTCCGGACTGGGGCTGTTCTTTCTAAACGTCGTAAATGGGCTTGTTTACATGGGCTGCATGGGAGCCGTCGCCGTCGCCGCGGTCGACCCCGACGGGATCGAGCTCCAGCCCCTCGAGTGCTTAACCAGGTCCTTCGCGAGAGTGCCCGCCTACCTGTTCCTGGGGTTCGTCATCTTCCTCAGCATGGTCGGGCTGTCCGTCCCCTTCGGGATCGGCATGGCCATGTTCGGGGCAACCGGTGGCGACGTGCGTACCATGATTATCGTGATGGGTATCGTCATATGCGTCGTGGTGCTCTGGCTCTACCTCTGCTTCTGCCTCACGGTACCGGCGATGGTCATCGAGGAGCTCAACAGCATGCAGGCCCTCCGCCGGAGCAGGGATCTCACCCGCGGCAACCGGCTGAAGATACTGGCCGTCTTCATCGTCCTAGGGATCCTGCCCGGACTGGCCATGGGCTGGGCGGCCTGGGGAGAAATCTCCGGCGGAGGGGCCTTGGGTGCCCCCTCCACGCAGTACGCCATCTTTACCGGACTTCTCGTCCTCGCCGTGAACGTCGTCAACTTCGCGCTCCTGGGAGTCATTTACGGTCACTGCACATCCTTTTCAGACAGCGCCAGGGTGGACGACTTCTCGCAGGTGTTCTGAACGGCCCCGGCAGACGGCAACGTCTGGAGGCGTAACGATGCCCTGCCCCGGCGACCGGCGCGGGCAGCTCGGGGCGTTCCTCGGCAGAAGCCCATATGCCCCAAAAATGTGGCTTTCGACGACACCTTCTCAACAAAGAACCGGATGGCTCCCCATCCGGTTCTTTGTTGGATATCTTGCCTTTTTTCCCTTTGACCGAAAATGCCCTCCAGGACCTGCGGCTCTGCAGGCCGGTCCCTTGCCAGCAAATACCCTCAAGGACCTGCGGCTCTGCAAGCCGATGCCCTGTCCGCAAAAGCCCTTAAGGACCTGCGGCTCTGCAAGCCGATGCCCTGCCGGCAAATGCCCTCAAGGACCTGCGGCTCTGCAAGGCGATGCCCTGCCAGCAAATGCCCTCAGGGACCTGCGGCCCTACACGTCAGATCGGCCCCCTGCCAGCAAATGCCCTCAAGGACCTGCGGCTCTGCAGGTCTGCCCCCTACCGCAAAAAGCCCGCCCGACCCCTGGCCGCATAAGCACGCCGACCTGCGACCGCACAAGCCCGGCCCAGCCCGGCACAAAGGCGTCACAAGCCGCTCCCCTGCCCGTGACCGCGTACGCGCGGGAAGGGGAGCGGACGGGCGGCCTTCGGCAAGACGTGCGCCGCCAAGACGTCAGCCAGTGCGGAAAACTCACCGGACAGGCCGGGGCATGACCGTCGGCCCGCAAAGGTCGACCTGGCATCAGTGCTTGAAGGCCCTTTGGCCGGTGAACACCATCGCCACCTTGGGCACAGCCTCGTTGGCGGCCTCGATGCTCTCGTAGTCACGGATGGCGCCGCCGGGATGCGTCACGGCGGTGACGCCCTCCTTGATGGCGGCGTCCAGCGCGTCCCGGAAGGGGAAGAAGGCGTCTGAGACCAGTACCGAGCCGGGGATGCCTCCCCTGGCCGCGGCCGCCTCTTCCTTGAAGCGATCCAGGTCCCCTTGAAGAGAGGGCTCCTCCCTGACCCTCTTGGCGATGTCCTGGGTGAGCGCCCCGTGCTTTTTCAGGCACAGGAGCTCGGCGTAGTTGCGGCGGGCCTTGAAGACGGCTATCTCCACCACGCCCACGCGGTCCTGCTGGCCGCCGGCTATGGCCACCGTGGCCCCGTCCTTCACGAACAGGACCGAGTTGGAGACCACCGCCTGCTCGACAGCCCAGCCGAAGCACAGGTCCTTGAGCTCCCTCCCGTCCGGGGCCCGTTCCGAGCGGTACGTCTTTCCCCGGAACTCGCATTCGGCCGGCAGGAAATCCGAAGGTGAAAGGATCCGGTTGTCCGGGGACTGCTGAAGCACGATGCCGCCGTCGATGAGCGACTTGATGTCCAGAAATCTCCGGTGGGCGAGCTCGGAGAGCCGCGAGATGTTCTTGATCTTGAAGATCCTCAGATCGGGCTTCGCGGTCAGGATCCCCACCGCGCCGTCCTCGTAGTCAGGGGCCGCCACCACCTCCAGATACTTGGAGTTCATCATCTCAGCGGTCGCCTTGTCCAGGGGCCGGTTCACCACCGCCGCGCCCCCGAAGGCCGCGACCGCGTCCCCCTCGTAGGCCTTGCGGAACGCCTCGGAGAGGTCCCCGTCTGCGGCCGCGCCGGAAGGGTTGTTGTGCTTGACCACCACCGCGGCGGGGCCGCCGTCAAGGTACCTAAGCGCGTTCAGCGCCGAGTCGACGTCGGTCAGGTTGGTCTTGGAAGGGTGCTTGCGGCAGCCGTACATCATGGAGGTCTTGGGGTCCATCTCGGAGAGCCCCGAGACGAGCGGGAGCCCGGGGCCCACGTACTCCACCCCGGTTATCGAGAGGTTGCCGTTGACCAGACGGTAGAGCGCGGCCTCCTGGCCGGGGTTCTCCCCGTAACGGAGCCCGTCGGTCCTCTCCCCGCCCTCGCCGTCCCTGATCGTGTAAATCTCCTTGCGGTAGACCAGGGTGGTATCGCCCACGGTAATGGATATCTCCGGAGGGAAGCTGTCGGTCAGGACCTGTCTGTACTGGCTGGTTGACATTGGATCTCCTTGGAAAGCTTTCGAGCCGCGGAAGGAGGCGCCGGCTCGCAGATAAAAAATTGCATCAAGGGACGGCGGATAAGGGACTCCGAACAAGGGGCGGCGGACAAGGCTTGTCAGACATGGGAAATCGAACGAACGACACCGGACAAAGCTTTCCGGACAAGGTAACCTGACAAGGAACGCCGGATAAGGATTGCCGGACAAGGAAATCTGACAATGGACACTAGACAAAGCTTGCCGAACAAGGGACACCGGACAAGGCTTACAAAACAAGTGGTGCCAAAAAGGCTTGCTGGACAAGTGACGTCGGACAAGGCTTGCCGGATAATACTTGCCGGACAAGGCTTGCCGGACAAAGCTTACCGGATAAGGGACACCGGATAAGGCTTTCCGAACAAGGGATGCCAGAAAGGCTTGCCGGACAAGGGACGCCTGACAAGGTTAGCTGACAAGGGGCGGAAGACGGGAGCCCGGCGCGGGTCCCGGTCTGCCGGAGGGATCTCAGGCCGCCCCTCGGTTGATCGGTTCGTCCAGCGTCAGGCATTCGCCCAGCGGGAGTCGGCCTGGCGAGTCAGGACGCAGGGCCGGACATCGTCCGCTCGGTCCGCCCGGTCCGCCCGGTCCGCCTGGTCCGCCCGCAAGCGCCGTCCCGAAATGCGGGCCGGAAGGTGCGGAGCCAATGCTCCGGAGGGGACTCTGCCCCGCCGTTTGAAGCGGGAGGGTCAGGCAAGGCGACAGGAGGTCGTCAGCCAAGTTGGCTTGGGGCCACGTGCCTGAAGATCAGGCTCCGCAGCCTGTCAGAAAGCCGCCTGCAGATTCAAGCCTTAAGGCTTTGCAGCAGATTCAAGCCTTAAGGCTTTGAAGTCTTGCGGCTTGACAGCCCTGTGACCGGAATGCCTGAGAACCTGATGCCTCGCGCCTTGATTTTTCGGATTTTCGGCTCAGGAAACGGCTTGCGAGGACCGCCGGGCACGGCCCGTGACCGGACGGCACGGCCGCGGGGGGCGAGCGGGCCGATCAAGGCCTTCAGGGCCGCGTCGCGATAAGGCCATCGCCCGGCGCCGTCAATAGTACGCCCCCTCGCCCGAGGCGGCAAGCCCGCCGCCGGGAAGCGGTTCCGCGTTCGCGTTCCCGAAGCTCCCCAGTCCCAGGAGGCTAATCATGAAGGCGACCCGCCTGTCGTCCCCGGAATCCGTCCAGACGAGGCTCACCGCGTAACACTGGGAGGTGTAGCGGAGGCGCAGGTAGCTCTCTAACCCCCGCCTTTCCTCGAAGTCGTAGCGGGTGGAGCCCCCGAACGACCATCCTCCGGCCAGCTGCAGGTTCAGATCCCCGCGGAGCTGGTTCACGGCGTTGTAGTCCGGGGGCCCGTACTCCGGGCGCGGCTGCTCGTAGTCGAAGATGACCGACAGGCTGTCCCCGCGGGCGTCCCGCATCTCGACGGATACGTCGTGGCCGGTGAAGACGCCCGCCCGTGCGTCCAGGCTGGAAAGGACCCTGGCCGTCAGCCAGGGTGCGAAGGCGGCCTCCACCTCGAACTCGAACGGGCCCACGCCGCGCTCGAAGTAGCCGGTCGTGTAGTAGCGGGCGAAGCCCTTCTCGGCCCACCTGATGTTGCTCGCGAACTCGTAGCTCCCGAAGATCCCGACCTTCAGGAGCTCGCGGTACGAGTAGGTCCCGCCCTCCTGGCCGTCCTGGCCAACGTCCGCGGCCTCGGATCGGGAGACCAGCGTGTTGCGGACGCCGTAGCGGAATGTCCGGCGCTTCAGGGTCCTGTCGAACTCGTCGAAATAGGGGAGCTCCTCCTGGTCGGGGCTCTGGACCACCTCGAAGGCCGCGAAGGGCGTCAACTGGTGGAGGTAGGCCTTGCCCTCCCCGCCCCCGTAGACGCGGGAAAGCGTGGTGGAGAACTCCACCGACCCTGCGCCTCCTACGGACGAGTCGAAGCCCGCGTGGTCCTCGCGGCCCCCGCCTTCGGCGGGGCGGCGTCCCTTGGGGCCGTAGAAGTTCAGATCCAGAGAGCCCTTGGCCAGGACCCCCACCTTCCCGAAGGCGCTCCCTTTCCAGCTGAAGGACGGCGAGGCCAGGAGCCTGTGGCCGGTCTCGTCTATCGGGGAGCCCTCGTCCGTGCGCCTGGCGTAGTAGTCGTACTGCAAATCCAGGTTGAAGCGGGGGCCGCCCCCGGGGAACAGCGAGGAGATCGGCTCGGGTAGCCTGCGGGAGGCTATGGCGTAGTACAGGCTCGGAAGCGTCTGGAGCGTGTTCCGGTTGCCGCGGCTGAAGAGGTCGTCGGTGTAGGTGACGGAGCCCCGGAAGTAGCTGTCCGGCCCGGCCTTCTGGGCGAACAGGGTCGAGATCCTCCTGGGATCCAGCTCCTCGTTCACGGAGCGGCCGAAGTAGTCCATGAAGAGCCGCCTGGAATAGAAGAAGCCGTCCGGATCGTTTCTGAAGGTGTAAAGGTAGACCGGATCGGAAACGAAATCGAGATCCAGGTTCACGTTCCAGCCCGCGACGTTCCAGGAGTTCTGTGACCTGAGCCACCACAGGTTCCTGGCCTGCTTCTCCATCGACCCCCCGGTCCGGTAACGGAAGGTCACCGGCCTGTGGTCGTCCAGGGCCGTCAGGAGCCAAATGCCCTCGCCCATATCCAGGTTGTAGCGGCCCTCCAGGGTCATGGCGAGGCCCCGGGCGGAGCGGTACACCGGAAGAATCGTAAGATCCCAGTCCTCGGCGGCGGCCCAGAAGAACGGGAGCGAGGCCACGAAGCCGTCCCGCGAGCTGCTCTCGAAGCCGGGAAGCAGGAACCCCGTCTCGCGCGAGGTCTTGACCGGCGCGAGGAAATACGGGAGGTACGCCACCGGGAACCATTTCGTGCGGAAGGTCACGCCCTCGCTCTCCGCCACCCCGCCGCGGTTCACGGTGAGGCGTTCCGCCGTCAGGCTCCAGGAGGGGGACGGGCCGTCGCAGGTGGTGAACACCCCGTCCTCCACGTAGAGGACCTCCTCCCCCAGGCGCTCCAGGACGCTTCCGGCAACGTAATAGTGCCTGTCGGGGAAGAACGCCCGCCCGTCGAAGATCTTGGCCAGCCTCAGATCCATGTTGACCGCGGCCCGCTCCGCCGTGGCCGTGAAGTCCCCCGTGAAGATGCGCACGGACCCGGAAATCTCGGCGCTCCGGGTCCCCTCGTGCCAGAAGGCCCGGTCCCCGGTCATCACCTCCCGCCCGCGGGTCACCACGACCAGCCCGGTGAAGGCCAGCCTGCCCTCACCTTCCAGGTACTCCACGTAGTCCGCCTCGATCGTCACGGGGTCCGAGCCGTCGTCGTCCCCCATCACCATGCGGACCCGGGGAGGGTTATCGGCGGTAGGCGGCCCTCCGGGCGCGGCAGGGGCCTCGGACGGCGGCGCCGGGCTTGGATCTCCCCCTGCCGTCCGGACGCCGGCCCAGTCCAAGGCCTCGAACGGGTCCGGCCCGGCCCCGTCGAACGAGTCCCCGAAAGGCACGCCGGACTGGATCTCGGTCCCGCCCAAACCCAACCCCAGGCCCATGCCCTGGGCCGCCAGGGGCCCCGCGGGAAGTGCCATGAGACAAGCCGCGAGAAGGGCCGCCGAAAGGGCTGCGGGAACGGTCGCGGGAAGCGCATCGAGGAGGCGTCGCGCGAAACGGCGGATAGCTACGCCCAAAGGCCCGAAAAGGCAGGGCAAGGCCAGGGCGGGAAGGGCAGACGGGCGGCGGGGGCCGCAGGGCCGACCCGAGTCGGCGGGCACCGAGGCGGAATGCCTGAAGGCTTCCCCGGAGATTCTCGCCAAAGACGAGGAATATGAAGACGGCGGAGGAGGAGATTCCCGAGTCAAAGTCTCAGGTCCAGAAGATCCAGGAGCCCAAGAAGTTGGTCCCGATGATGTCGGAGCCCAAGACGCAGGAGCCGAAGACGCAGGAACAAAAGACGCCGGAGCCCAAGACATCGGTCCCGAAGACGCAAGAGCCAAAGAAAAAGAAGCAGGAACAGAAGACGACGGTGTCGAAGACGCAGGAACCGAAGTCGACGGCGCCGAAGATGTGAGGTCCGCAACCATGGGACTCAGAGACACCACGGCCCAAGACGAGCGGGCTGAAGGGGCGCCAGGCGCAAGGGCAACCGCGCCCGCCATTAGGGCGGACCGGTGTCCGTCATCCCGTCCCGTCATGCCCATTCCCATCCTTTCACGCCCCTGCCGATCGTAACCCCGCAACCCCGCCGGCCCCTGTCTTTTCACCCGGACGGGGACCGTCAGTTGGACTCTATCGCGCTCTCCCCAGTCAGGAAAGCCCGGGTCTCACCAACTGTGAAAAGCGATCCCGAGACCACCACCAGATCCTCCGGATCCGCCTCACTGGCGGCGGCCCGGACGGCATCCGGGATCTCCGGGAAAAGCCCGTAGGGGATCTTCGGTTCCCCGGAAGCCGCGCGGATCCTCTCCAAAAGAAGCTCCGGTGAAGCCGCCCGGAAATATACCGGCCGGGTGAGGTAAAGCCGGTCGGCCTCGGCCAGGACGGGCCCCAGCACCCCGGCCACGTCCTTGTCCGCCATGACTCCGACTATGAGGTGAAGCTTCCGCCGGACCCGGGTCCGGAGATACCCGGCGAACGACCGCGCCCCATCGGGGTTGTGGGCGCCGTCCAGGACGAGGGGCGCACGGCCGCTCCCGTCCGGGGGCCAGGCTCCCGGCGAGAAAAGCTCCCCGCGTCCCGGCCAGGAGACGTTCCGGATCCCCTCGCGGACGTGGCCCTCGTCGATCTTGAAGAGCGGGCCGCCGGAAGGATCCTTGCAGGCCGAAAGAAGCTCCAGGACGGCCAGCGCCAGCGCGGCGTTGTCCGCCTGGTAAGGGCCGGCCAGGCCCAGGGGGATCTCCTTGAAGACCCACTCGGGGCCGCGGTAGTCTATGACGGGCCTGCCGTCCGCCTCAGAGGCGATCTCGGCCGCGAAGTCCTCGCCCAGAAAGCGCCCTGTAACCCCCAGTTCGTCCAGGCGGTCCCCGATGACCTTCCGCGCCTCCGGGACCAGCCTCCCTCCGGCGAAGCCGGCCCCGGGCTTGACGATGCCCGCCTTCTCTGCCGCGATCTCGGCTACCGTCCCGCCCAAATGCTCCGTATGCTCCAGGGCGATGTTGGTGATCGCCGCCACCAGGGGGCTAATCACGTTGGTGGAGTCCAGCCGCCCGCCAAGACCGGCCTCCATGACGTTCACGTAGGTCCCGGCCCGCCTGAAGCGAAGGAAGGCCATGGCCGACACGAACTCGAAGAAGGTGGGCGGCCTGTCCGTCTCGCAGCCCTTCCAAACCTCTTCCGCGAGCTCGACCACCTCCGCCTCGGGCATGAGCTCGCCGTCCACGCGGATGCGTTCCCTGAACGTCACCAGGTGAGGGGAGGTGTAGAGCCCAGTCCTGTAGCCCGCCGCCGAAAGCACTCTCTCGATCATCGCGGCGGTCGATCCCTTGCCGTTGGTGCCCGCCAGATGCACGTAGCGCTGCCCCTTCTCGGGGTTGCCAAGGCGCCCGAGGATGCCGCGCATGGAGTCCAGGCCGAACTTCATGCCGAACTTCTGCAGATCGAAGACGGACTTTATCGTGTCCCTGTAGCCCATGCGTGTCCCTTTGCCGAATCTGGCCCCTGGTCCGAAAATGACCCTTTGCCGAATCTGGCCCTTGGGCCGAATATGACCCTTTGCCGAATCTGGCCCTTTGCCGAATCTGACCCTTGGGCCAAATATGGCCCTTTCCTGCGGCGAACGGACCTTTGCTTCCTCTCGGGGAGGGCGGTGTATGGCAAGAGCCAGGACACCCCAATCATGAGGTGACGCGGACGCCATAAACGCTTGAGCCGTGCCATTGAGGCCCAACATACTCCAAAAGCGCGAAAATGCCTATCTCACAGACACGCGGAAAAAGCTTCTGCGGCGCATCAGCTCCGAACGCGCATCCGACCGCCCGGAAACGACGGCCCGGCGCACCGTCTGGCGGCATTTGCCGAACGTGTAACATTATAAGGATTCTTCCGGCGTGGTCAACACGACTTCCGGCACGTTTTCACGCGTTTAAGCCCGGAAGTCACGCCATGGTGCGCCTTTACGGAAACCCATTCCCGGCGACCGCTTGCGGCCGCGCGCAGGTATCGCGCCGGACACCCGACCTGGCGCCCGGAGCGCCGAAGCCGTCTCCGCCGATTATTAACAACCGCGCCGGGCCAACTCTCCAGCCTCCGTGTCAGGGCTGTCCCGCCCTCAACCTATTGGTAATCCGGCGGCCCGGCGGCCCATCCCCTTTGACCGGCGCGTTCGCAACAAATTACATGTGGAGCCAGGGCGTTCCGCAAAGCCACGTCATCAGCCCGCAAGTGTATCCCGAGCCCTGTCTCGAGGGATTCAAGACCTGAAAGGGGCCTTCGACTCGCGCTGAACGTTGCAGACCCTGACCTCCCAATACCGTGCCGCTCAAGAGTCACTTGTTTATGGATGCGGGCGAGTGCATTCGACTCAATATGGCGCGATACCAGTCAACCGTCAATATGAAGAGATACCAGCGACGTTCACGGCCGCAACGGCCGATACTCCTGGACGCCCGCCCGGCCTGTGGTTTCCCCCCTTCTACAGGAAGCCTTCCCTCGACTGCCTTGAAGCCATCGCCGCCCGGAGACCCGGGCACGATTTAGACGCTGCCTCATTCCGCCCGCGAAAGATCCCTCCCTATCACGGCACGAAGCTCACGCGTTCAGGGTGTTCCTAACGCCGACGACTGCGGTTTCTCATACGCCGCGAAGAACCTCCGCGACCGCCACGATGACCGCGAGCCTCCTTGAGGCTTTTGGGAATCGGATCTGCGTTTCAAAATAATTTCCAAACGGTTCACGAGACTAACGAACGCATAACTGAAAGCAGTCGACCGGGACTTTAAACGCCGATGCCTTGACGTCATGACCTGCTTTTATGGTCTTCTATGCTGATACCGATCTTCGGCTTTAGTGTAACATGATATTTCGGAATTTTCCTGAGACTTGCGCTTCTATGCTTCGGTATCTCATAAAATATCTCATGAAAACCATGGCAACGCGATCGGATCCTGCCGGAAAATCCTACTCGCCACAGAGATCCAGCATCGCATCCGAAAGCTTGCGGCAATAGGGACGAAGACAGTCGGACGCCATTCTCCACAAAACGTTCCTCCGGGCACCGAAGAAGCGGAATTCGTCATCTGTCCACCGAGCCTTCACAACGCTCGCCAAACGTAACAGGACAATCATCCCTGGCCGCCTCAAAGAAATCCTGTGTCTTTCTGAAACCGCTTTATCCGTCTTCCCAATCCCTCCGGCGATATCTCCTCGCCGACCCAGCCGTCTTCCGTCGCAGACTCCCAGTCTATGAGTCCAGACAAGGAAACCGGACGGCTAGAATCTGACCGGCGTCACATCCCTCCTCTGTACGCCTTAGGGAACATGATCCAAAGGGTGACCTTGACCATGGCTGAGGTCGCTTCATGTTACAGGTCCCGGCGCGGAACCGGCCTGGAAACAAGGCCCCATCCCTACCCCTCGACGCAAGCCGCGGGACCTCGCCAATGCCTGGCAAACTGACCCTGGCCCGAACCCCGACCTACCGCTAGTCCGCGGCCATGGTGATCCTGTTCCACGCCCCCCCCATGAGCCGCACGTCCTCTGTCCTGGTCAAGCTCAGAACAGCATTGGATGTCTCCGCCATCTTCATTACCGCAAATATCGCGGCACGCGATACCTCTCAAGAAACCGCGTCCTCAAACTTGAGACAAGGCGGCAACGTCTCACAGGCTAGACATTGGTATCTTTAACCAGTATAAGACTTTAAAGCAATATGGGAATTTTTAAACATCAGTCGATCCGGAAGAAGCCGAGATGCACTTCTATCCATCGCTCTTGCCGAACAGTTAGATTGTCCCGAAATTCACTTTCCTGGCTTCACATACGGTGGCGGACGGATATAACCGAGAAAAATTTCCACCTTCCCCTCGAACTTCACCAATGGCAGCCAGGCCAGCTCCCAGGCCTCTCCCTTTCAGGTCCGGTCGCCGAACGCGAGTATGCCACCATTTACTCCGACTCGTGTTCCCCACATTAACTCGACGGCATTCGCTTCAGGACCTAATTTTAAAACATTTTACAATATTTATCAACTACTATTTTTGAAATCTTGATCACATGAAAAGCATTTTGATATCGTCATCCAAATTCAAGACCGTACACATCAAGACCATACACATGCATACGCAATCATTTCATCAATCGCAAAAAAATCGCAATCATTGCCATGTAAATGGAAAAAGGCATGTCATCGACCGCAGTTCGTCATTTCAAAGGAGCCAAAGTGGAGCACATTGCCAAAAAATACTTCAAAACTTGCGGACCCAGCAAACCGGATCATGATTACATGTTACCCCTGCCCGACATTTTTCCCCAGATGATGCGGCGGATCCGCGAAGGAGGCTGTTTCGCCGTCCATGGTCCCGGACGCTCGGGGAAAACCACTCTCCTGCAATCCTTGGACAGGGAAATCAACGGAAACGGAGAATTTTATTCGATGGATTGCAATTTATCGTGCGTCGGCTGAAAGAAGACCGATATCGAGACTGCCAAGTCGATGTCCACCTTGGTCACCTATGATGTCCAACGATCCAGGCCCGCCACTGTCCGTGCTTTGGCCGAACAGATGCACTGGCTGTCCAAGGTGCCTCCATCCTACAGAATCACTGCAATCTTCAGCTTTCTCAGCGAAAACCTCGACAGGGATCTTATAGTTCTTATCGACGATATGGAATGGTTATCAGAATATGCCCTGAAAGCCCTTTTGATCCAACTTAGGATCGGCTTCAACGCAAGCTACGATGGCTTATGCAGATTCCCAAAGTCCATCGCGCTTACCGGAAGGATCGACGTCAGCCTCCGTCCAACAGGCGAACAGATCAACGGACATTACAGCGTCACGTCAGATTTCCCCACCGAATCCTTACGCCTTTCTGATTGTTCCTTGGAGGATATCCACAGACTTTACCGCCAGCACACATGCTATACAGGACAGGCTTTCGCAGACGATGCCGCCGAACGTTCCTGGTACTGGTCGGAGGGCCAGCCCTGGCTTGCCAACGCTTTCGCCGCCAAGGTTACACGCCAAATACTCAAAGACGATCCTTTACAGACCATCGACGGCAACCACATCGACCAGGCGGCAACCATGCTCCTTTCCCGCAACGACGACCGCTTCCGCTCATTTTCAGATCGCCTGCAACTGCCTGGGTACCTGCGGGTCATTGACGCGGTCATAGCCGGAAGCAACACCCGGCCATCTGCCGTTTTCGAGGAGCACGTCCAGAACTGCCTGGATATCGCCCTTCTGAAGGTGGGCAGGTACTGGAACAGCGGGATCCGGCCCGCCCACCCCTACTGCCGGGACGTCATCCTCAAGACACTGGAATACCGTCTGTATTTACCGCGCGACTCCGTCCGTCTCCTGACCGGTTTCCGCCGAGGCAATACGCTTGACATGAGCGGAATTTTGTCGATGTTCCAGGATTTCTGGATCGAAAACGCCTCCGAAATAGAGTCACGGAGCTTTGTGCATGTCCATAAGCGGTCAGAAATCACGGTGACCAAGACATATCTGGATTTCCCAGACAAGAAGCCGACGCCAGACATGTATTTCAGTGAGTCCGGCGTTGTCAAGCTCACCCATCTGCTCAACGAATCATTCTGTCTCCTTGTCCTCACCGCATTCCTCCGCAAGCTCGTGGACATGGGTGCCGAAATCGTCGGCGATTTCGCCATGGGCTCCGAATCGGCCATCATAACCCTGTCATACGGGCAGACCAGTTATCCGATCGTTTGCACGATCAAAGGACGTTTGCCGAAGGAGGAAAGCATCAGGAGACTAAGGAAACATATCGTCCGATGCGATTCCCCAGAAGGATGGATCGTCCTTTTCGATCGGGACCCCGAAAAAACCCGGAAGGACAAGAGCTCATGGGAGATCGACAGCGACGGGTGGAACACCGCTTTCATCGTAGGTTGCTAAATTCCGTCACTCGGTTCGTCCTCTGCCGAATCCCGTCTGCAAAATTCCGGTACGTTCGGAAACCAATGTCAACAACTTAAGACAGAAACTGACTGTTTCTCAGACATTTTCATCAATGATATCAGTTGCTTGCCAGACGCCGCTCTTCTTAAGTTGTTGACATTGGTTCGAAAACCTCACTTCCCTTGGCCGCCGCTTCCGTTCCCTGACTCCCCATCCCCGTTGCAGTCCCGGTCCACATCCACATCCACATCCACATCCACGTTGCTATTCTCATCCCCGTTTCCATTTCCATTTCCGTTCCCGCTGCCATCCTTGTCCTTCTCAAGGCGACCCGGAACAACCCCTGCCGCCCGGATCACCGCATTCTGGATTGCGTAGTCGCACAGGAGCATCTCGCTGAGAGTGCCGGGGGAATACTTTTTCCAAAACTGATAATCCTCGAACGAGCCGTCCTCCGGCCCTCTTGCCACGAAGCCCTGAAAAAGCATCCTGACCCTGGCCGCGCCGCCCTTGAATGCCTCTGCGGGCAAGGGGATCACGATATCGGACACGTCCGTTTCCAACGGCGGCCCGGCGATGCCGTCCGCCACCGCGATGACCATCCGGCACGAGGGATCGCCCGCCCCAACGGGCATGTTCACCGTGACCTCCAGCTCGGCGTCCCTGCCCCTGAGCGCTAAAGGGGGAACTACCGTGACGGAGGCCTCCGGCGCCACCAGATCTCCCGTGAAGCGGTACACCCCGGTCCAGGACATGGCACCCTTCTCTACGAAGTCGGCCGTGTCCCAGCGGTAGAGCCTGAACGCCGCCGAAGGCGGGGTGAAACAGGAACCGTAAGCCCCCCTGCAGTCATGGTCGGTGTAGAAGACGGTCCCGGGCCCCACCAAAGGAAGATAGTCCTCGTTATCCGGTATGAAGTACGCGCCCTTCAGCGCCTTAAGCTCTCGCTCCGGCGCACCCGACGACAGGGCCAGCGCCGCCATGTTCCGGGAGGCGCTCGCGAGATCGAACACGGCCCTCTCCTGTCCCTGGCCTTCCTGATGCGCACGGTAGACTTCCGAGATGAGCGGCAACATCGGCCAGGGCCGCAGCGGCCTTCCGGAATGCCCCGGCATCGGCCCCGCAACCCAGATCACGCCGGCCAAATACATGGCAATGGTAACCATGATGGCTAAGGAGGCCCTTTTAAGGCTGGTGTTCAATAGGAACTTGATCCACGAAAACATGAGCGCGGGAAAAGCAAACGAGAGAGGGAGCGCCGTCATTCCCGCCGCCTTCCAAAGCTGGTAGCTGTCGCCCTTGGCGATATAGACTGCCAGGTATCCGAACACGCTCAGGACAAGCATGGAACACAGGGCGGTCATCGCAAATCGCCTCGCTGGTATCCCCCAGCCTTCCCTATGGCCTTCCGTGCCGGTCGGAGTCGAAGCAAAAGCCTCGCATAGGCTCCACACCATCACGAAAAAACAAATTGCCGGAACCCAGTCATGGTCATCATAGCCAAGGAGTCTCCTACAATCCGTAAGAAGGCTCATGCTCACGAAAGGGTATCCGGAAAAAAGGTGGGGGTCCAAAAGCCCCAGCCTCACGCCGGAGACCTGGGAAAGACTGGAGCCTATGCGCCCGACGGTCCAGAAGAGCGTCTGCGGGGAAAGCACGGCCGAGACCGCGACCGCCAGAGCAAGCGGCCACAAGGCGGCCTTCAGGCACCTCTTCACGATCACGTCCACCGCCTCGACCTTCGGGAGCGGCGGGTCCGGAGCGATATGCGAGGCATCCTTGGTGCCCTGGCCTCGCCGGAATATTCTACTCCCCCGGGCGAACTCCTCTTGTCTCTCCCGTTCGGCCTTGAGTTTCAAGGCCGCCTCCCGGACCTCAACCGCCTCCATAAGGATAGGGAGGAAAGACACGCCCGCCAAAAGGCACCAGAAAACGGGGAACCCCGCCTGATACCCCATGAACAGGCTCATGACCGGAAAGAGGACCCTGGCGAACCTCGCCAGGGGCTTTCTGTCGCGCCCTGGGAAAAGCACGGCGCAAAGCCCGGCGGCGGTCAGGAAGATGGCGAACATGTGGCCGAAGGCGCCGTTTATGACGAGGTAGTTGTAGAGCGGCCCTCCGCAGACGCCCGCCCCCGCCAGGATGCACAGGGGTCTCGGGAGCCCGAAGGCCCCGCGAACCACGATCGACAGTGCCGAAGTCGTCCAGGCCATGAGAGTGGCCGAATACAGCGGCCCCGAGGCCATGGAGAAGCCGCCCAGGGCAGTCGAGAAGAGCCCCATGTGGACGTTCTGGCCGAAGGCGTCAATGAACCAGGCACCCGGATCGGCTATCGAGTACCTGGCTGGATCTACCGCCCCCCGCCAGTAGTCTGCCGCGAAGATCCAAGAGTAGTAGTCGATGGCGTTCGAGAGCCAGGGATCCGGCCTCCCCGTGGGGCTGATGAGGCAAAAGTACAGCCCGAACCCGAAGGCGCACAGGAGGGCCGACGCGAGCGGCCAGGGGCCGTCCAGGAGATCGGGGATAGCATCATCCTCCGCGGTTTCAGCACCGACGGTCGGAACCCTTTCAGCGCTCTTCTCCCCGCCCCCATCGCCTGTCCAGGCCGCTGTTTCCCCGGCCCCGTCGCCTGTCCGGGCCGCCGTTTCCCCGGCCCCTGCCTTCAAGGCGAGGGACCTTTCCCGACGGCGCTTCAGGACGTACAGGGTCCCCTCCGCCAGGGCCCCGAAGGCACCCAAAAGAAAGACCGCCGTGTAGATCGTCTCGAATCCCCACGCAAACAGCGAGACGTGCCTCAAGACAAGCGCCAGGACCCCCAGGAATGCGCACAGCGGCAGGGGCGAGCCGTAAGGGAGCCCGGATCTGACGCCGCATGCCTTGAGGACAAGCCTCCCCCAGAAGCACGCCGAAACGGTATAAACCAGAAAGAAGGCCGTGAAGGCCAACGCCGATAGCAAGGGTTCTGTCAAGTCGGTGCCACTTTCAGGACGTGCCGCTTTCGGAACTGTCTGATGTGTCTGTGTCGGGAGAAAACTGCTTTCGGGTGTCCACCTTCGGGCCTTTCCGCTGTATCGGGAGTGCCTCTCACGAGCCTTTCCGTTGTATCGGGAGTGCCTCTCTCGAGCCTTTCCGTTGTATCGGGAGTGCCGCTTTCGGGACACGCCGCTATGCCGCAGGCGCTTCAGGTACCCTTGACGCGGTAGAGCCGGGCATGTCGGCAGACGATGGTCTTCTTGCCGCAGGCGTCGAAGTCAATCACCGCCTTGCCTTCCCGGAAGCTCACCACAGTGCCTTCGCCGAAAGCCTGGTGGCGCACGCGCTCGCCCTTTACGGGCTCGGAAACCCGTTCTCCGGAGTCCGCGGAACCTTCGGAAGGAGCTGAAGAGCCGGAAGAACCTGTCGAGGCGTAAGCGGAGGGCGATGCCGTGCGGGAGCGCCTACGGCGCGTTGGCGTCGAGGCACGTTCGCTGTCGACGGAAAAGCCGTCCCCCCAGCCGGAATCCGAGTCCGAGAAGCCGTCGTACTGGTCCTGGGAGTCCGGGAAGAGCTTCCGGTAGGTCAGTTTCCTGCCGATGCCGATGACGTCAACGGCCCCCTTGGGGAGCCCGGACAAGAACCGCGTGGGCTCGGCGGAGACGGGCCCCTCCCAGGTCGAGAGCTCGTCCGGGCACATGAGGTACAGCTCGTCCTTGGCCCGGGTGACGGCCACGTAGAAGAGCCTGCGCTCTTCCTCCATCTCGTCGTCGTTGAAGGTCGCGTAGGAGGAGGGGATCCTGCCGTCCACTGCGGAGAGGAGGAAGACCTTGCCCCACTCCAGGCCCTTGGCCGAATGGATCGTGGAGAGCGTCACGTCCCGGCGTTCCCCGCGCGCCTCGCCCTTGGAGACAGTGTTGGGGGGGTCCAGGGTCACGTCCGCGAGGAACGACGAGAGGCTCCCGCTCTCCTCTGCCATGCCGCTCAGCTCCATGACGTCCTCCAGGCGGTCGGGGTGGTCGTCGGGGTAGAGCCGTTCCATGAGCGGGGCGTAGTACTTCATGACGGCCCGGGGACGGGTCCCCATCGCGTCGTCGTCGGGACAGATCGTCCGCAGGAGCTTCGCCAGACCGCCCAGGCCTGTCCCGAAGCGTCCCCTGCCCCTGAAGGGGGCGCCCTCCAAGTCCATGAGCCTTTCCCGGTCGCCTCCCACCCAGGCTATCGCCTCGTCCGCCCCCTTGACGCCGATGCCGGGGATCATGACCAGGGCACGCGAGAGGCTGGCCTCGTCCGCAGGGTTGTGGGCCACGCGGAAGAAGCAGAGGAAGTCCTTCACGTGCGCCCCTTCCAGGAAGCGCCGGCCGCCGTGCTTGGTATAGGGGATGTTCCTGCGGGTGAGTTCCAGCTCCAGCTCGAAGGAGTGCGACCCCGCGCGGAACAGCGCGGCTATCTCGCCGGGGTCAGTGCCGGTACGGACAAGTTCGGCTATGCGCTCCCCGGCCCAGGCGGCCTCGCCGCGGATATCGCGCGGGACCACGATCAAAGGCGGCGGCCCCTCCCCCCGGGCGGCCCTCAGCGTCTTCTCGTAGCGCTGCTTGGCGCCCCTGAAGATGCCGTTGGCCACGGCGAGGATGTTCGCGTAGCTCCGGTAGTTGTCCTCGAGCTTCAGGACCGTCACGGGGTCGAAGATCTGCGGGAACTCCATGATGTTCTTGAAGTCCGCCCCCCTGAAGCCGTAGATGGACTGGGCGTCGTCCCCAACCGCCGTCACGTTCCGGTGGTCCTTGGCGAGCTGCCAGGTGATGCGGGCCTGGACGGGGTTGGTGTCCTGGTACTCGTCCACGAGCACGTGCGAGTAGCGCCCCGCTATCCTCTCCCTTGCGGCGGGGTCGCGGGCCATCAGGAGCGAGAGGTTCACCAGGAGATCGTCGAAGTCCATCACGGCCTGGCGCGTCTTCGCCCGCGTGTAGAGGGCGGCCATCTCCTCTATCGACTTCCGGAAATCCTCCAGGTGGGCGAAGTAGAGCTTGATCGTGTCCTTTATGGACATCTCCTTGTTCACCGCCCGGCTGATGACCTGGAGGATCTTCTCCTTCTTGGGGAAGCGCTTCGCCGCCTTGGCGGCGGGGATCGTCTCCCGGATGCGTCCTATCATGGATTCCGCGTCGTCCTGGGCTAGGATGCCGAAGCCAGGCGGGAAGCCCGCCGCCCTGTGCTCGGAGCGCAGGATCAGGTTCGCGGTCGAGTGGAAGGTCCCGCCCGCCACCCTGCCGGCCTCGGGTCCCACCAGCTCCGCGCAGCGGCCCAACATCTCCCCCGCCGCCTTGCGGGTGAAGGTCAAAAGGAGTATCCGCCGGGGGTCCACCCCACGGGAGACCAGCCAGGCAACCCGGTGAACCAGGGTGCGTGTCTTGCCGGTCCCCGCCCCGGCTATGATCAGGAGCGGCCCCCCCTCGTGGGTGGCCGCCTCCAGCTGGGCGGGGTTAAGGATTCCGGATAAGTCGAGCGTCATGGCCGGGACCTCACCTTTCGCGATGCGTCGCTAAGCGTCTGACCGCCATGCCCTGCGGCGGCGGGCCAAAGCGAGCGGGAACGCCGGAGCGGCCCACGCCGCGCACGGGCCGCTCCGAATATAATCTGTTGGATGATCGGATTGGCAACCGGAAGCTCAGGACAGCTTCGCGCGTGTCCGCAAAGCTCGAAAAGGCAGGGGGATTTGAGCTGGCAGGAACTTAACCGGCAGGAACGACTCTAGAAGACTGTCATGGGCCATACAGGGGCAGGAAGGGCCGGGAAGTTCGCGGGGAGACTCTCCTCAGGGCCTGGAGCCGGAGCCGCTGCACGCTTGACGACCGCCTGCTTGACGCCTGGCTGGTACCCGCCGACACCATTCGGGACGCCCGAGCTGTACCCCCGACTGCCATCGGGACACCAGGAGGGTACCCGCCGACCGCCTTCGGGTGGCCCGGTGCATGCCTGGCAACCGCCCTCGGGTGGCCCGGTGCATACGAGCCGACCGCCCTCGAATGGCCCGGTGCATACGAGCCGACCGCCCTCGAATGGCCCGGTGCATACGAGCCGACCGCCCTCGAATGGACCGGTGCATGCCCGACGACCGCCCTTGGGTGGCCCGGTGCATGCCTGACGACCGTCCTCCGGGCACCTGGCTGGGCCCCGCCGATTGTTTCGCGGCACCTTGCGGATGCCTACCGGGAACTTTTCAGACGTAATCGACGCCTTCCGAACGGCAGGTGTCAGGTTTCGTGGGAAGACTAAGAGCCAACGGCTAACCCGTCAACCTATTTCAGTCACTTATGTTATTTTGCTAGCTTGTAGTGATCATGTCAAGAATTTTTTGATGCCGTCCCCTGGAAATCCCCCGATCCTTGAGGTAGCGACCGGTAAACCTGCACCGACTCCATGCCAACCTTGAGCCGCAAGGTCATGTTTTGACGTGTCCTGCAGTCCGGGCGATGCCACCAGCGAGAAGCTTTTGGGCCTCGCCCGCGAGACGGCGGCATTCATGAGCTTTGCCGGGCACTTCCCGGCACCCGCCCAGTAAGCCTTCGCGAGCTATCGCAGATTATTCCCGAACCATGAAATGGGTAACCTCGGCCAGAAGAAGCCGGAGTTCCTGGACAGGAGGGCACAGGCGCGATTCCCGGGCCCTGGAGGTGGGGGGTGCCTGGCGGATCAAATACACGCAAGAAGTACCTGAGGAAGTTGCGACCGCCTTCGGGCGATTCTGGCATTTCCCCTGAGCCTGCCGAGGCCGTGCGGCGGTGACAGCGGATCCGGCGACCCGCATCTGCTCCCCGAGCGTGCGCCGCTTGCCGGGAGCTGTCACGGAAGGGAGCGGCTCTCAAGCCGATCCGTTCACATAACTTCGGCAGCAACGGCGGTCGGCCAGACGGATGCAGGCGAAACGGTGGAAGGGCCCCGGGGCACCTTACCCTGACCGGATGGCTCCAGCCGGGGGCCGATGCGGAATTGGACTTCTCTTTCTATCGGCGGGGCCAGGTACCGCCTGAAGCTCGGTTCACCGGACCTGCAGGAAGCAACCGGCGTCCGATATCCAGACGACCGAGGCTACTCCCGACCAAGCGGAGGGACTCGGTCGGCTTACGCCATGCCTCGCGGTCGTCTGTGCGCCGCTCGGCCTGACACGCGTGGGCTTCCGAGGGGGGGCACCAAGGGCTAAAGGATGAGGACATCCGCTTGGTTAGGATGGTTTCCGTCAAGAGGTCGGGCTTCCGTTTAAAACGGTCGTCCATGCGATACCGCGTCATCGGGGATATCCTACAGGAATTCGCCCCGGGTCTGAGTTGCGGGGGCACGGCCTCGCCCATGCCCCAAACGGGTTTGGACGGCTTTGCCCGTCAGACCGTCCGAAACGTCGCGCCGGCCGATTTCTGAGATTGGGCCTTCCATGGCTTTGGGCTGAGAACGTAGAGAGCGTCAAGATCCTCCTGATTCCGAGGGATCCGACTGCACCGCAGGAGCGTCCTGCGGCATGTCCCTGATTGTCCCGTCAATGAAGACTTGCCGTTTGAACCGGATTTTCGCGTCCGATGACCCGTATACGCTTGCCGCGCAAACATATACTTTTTCAGTGTGGTAGAAATACGACAGAGCGTACCGTTTTTCGGCAGCCTGATTGAAGGCCATGGAGACGCCGTTGTTCAGGATCTCCTGCTTTTCTTCCTCTGTGATCCCTTTTTCGGCCTTCCTGAACTTGAGCTCGATGATGGTCACGTCGCCGCTTGGCGGAGCATACACCAGCTCGATCCTCCCGCCTCCCTTGTTCTCTTCCATCCACGCCCTGTGCCCCTTGATGTTAAGCATGGCGTACATCATCACATGAGGGGCAAGCTCGGCATGGACGTGCAAATGGGAAACGATTTCGCCAATGCAGGACGAAAAGATACTGGAGCATTCGTCGTCATCGCGGGAATCGAACGCTTCAATGAACTTGCCGTATTTGGCGTCGATGGTTTCAGACGGGTCTTGAAGCATGCCGCGCTTTTCGATGAATTCCTTGACGATGGCATAGCTGATCTCCGCGTTTGGGACCTTGAGGATGTACTGCAGAACGTCGGCGGAATCATCTACGGCGTTGATGGTCAGGTATCCGGCCTGGAAGAGGGCGGCCTCGTCCTTGAGGTTATGGACATCCAACATCGGAAGAGTGTCCCCGATCCTGAAGCTTTTTGAGAATATCTTGAAATACGTGTCGTCTTTGAGCGTGAGTAAGCCAGTGGAAAGCGGGGATCCGGACTCGTACCAGTAGTAACCGAAATGCATTTCGTCGAAGAAGCTTGTCACCGAGAACGGGTTGAGCACCCTGTGTTTGCCGTCCCAGCTATAGCCATCGTACCATTCCGAAATTTTTCCGATGACGGCTTTGCCGGTAGCGTCAGGTTTCAAGCGCTTTTTTTTCTTCATTTTCTTCAATGCGGTGGATATGTATGCGCCGTAATTGCGCTTGATCTCTTTTTTCGTGAACCCGCATATGGTCGAATACTTGGCTTTGAGCGAGATGTCTTTTATGTTGTTCAGACCGGAAAAAAGGGAGTGTTGCGCGAACTTGGTGATCCCGGTAATCAGGGTGAACCGCAACAATTTGTAGCAACCCTTGATTGATTTGTAGAAAGAGTGGAGCAGTCTCCTAATCTCGATAATTGCGGCATCGTTACCTAGATTGACGAGCAGAGGATCATCATACTCGTCCACAAGAAGGACGACGTTTTTCGGAGCGGATTTCTTCTGTTTGGTTTTATTCGGCTTGAATCCCGCAACTTGACTTTCGGCTGTCTGCCGTTCGGACAAGCGCCTGATAATCAGGGCGATGTCGGAGACTTGTGTGGCTTCACTCATCGGCAGGTCATGGTTTCTGATGATATCGTTCAGATCCGTTAAGAGCCTCTCCTCGATTGCCGACGGCTCAACGGGGTACTGGTTGAAACTGAGAAAGATCACCGGAAGCGGCTCCCAATCGTGCCAGAGATCCTTCTTGACGATATCGAGACTTTCGAAAAGTTCCTTTCTTCCCTCGAATATGCTCTGGATCGTGTCGAGCAGGAGGGTTTTCCCGAAACGCCTCGGCCTGGAAAGGAAATACGTCCCCCCCCTCAGCCTGATAAGGTCGCTGATGAGCGCGGTCTTGTCCACGAACGGGGCTTTTTCATCGATGAACTGCTGAAAGTCCTGAAAACCGACCAGCAGTTCGGGCAACTTCTTTCCCATATCGTTTGCCATCGGCCTCTGTCTTTGCCTCCTTGCGCTATTGTCTTCAAAAAAACTTGGCAGGTCAAGTCGGTACATTCGGCCTGATGCGACGGGCACGATTCACCTTTCATCGCGAGGCATAACCAGAGTGAATGAACGGCCTGAAATAGAACCATCGAGCTTGTTATTGAGAATGCTTTGCGATAATGTGAGAAAAGTCCCGGAAGGGACGCCATTTGCCCAAAAAGTGTCATAAATACCCGTTATTTCACTGGCTTCATCGCATTTCTCCCGCCGCCTCCTTTTTGCTCCTTGTTTTCCGTTTCCAGGTCACTATTCGCAAGAGATTGGCCGAATCGACCGTCATCCAGATCGCCGAAGTAGCCCTCCTCAGTCCCCTCTCCCGGAACCGTCTCATGCCCAGCTTGTTTTCATTTAGGCTGTACGATTACTCGTAGCCAACGCGGTAACCGTACAATGCCCTCGTCTCCTAAGTCTTCATGTCCTCCCGCCGCATGTCGTCAAGCATCTTCGGGCCGCCGACGGGCCCGTCGCCCTTCCCGGCATCCGTCAGGCATCGGCCAGGCGCGTCCAGGCCGGGCACTTGAGAAGGTCGAACCCGTCGACCGGGACGCCGTCCTTCCCCGAGTCCCAACAGGCTGGCATGTCGCTGGCATGTCGGCAACGGATGCCTGAGGCGGAACGCTTTCCACGGAGTCCGGAAAGGCAGCCGGTTCCGGTCGACTTTTGTTTTGACGCCTCCTGACGGAGTAACGGCACTTCGGTTGTCCAGCCCTACAAAGCAACGCGGTCAGGGTCAGCCGTCTTCCGACCCGCGCCGCGGCCGGGTTTCATGGCCAGGGTGATAACTGTTACGGGAAAAGACTAACACGCAAATCATCCGCCCTGTCGGATCGTTTCCCCCTGTGCATGCGGAAACATGGGCAAGGCAAGACCGTGAAAAGATCGGTCATAACCAAGACATGCCACTGAAACGTTGGCGCGTCTTCCGTCACGGCTCATCCGGTTCGGACGGGCCGTTCCGGAAAACATTCCGTAAGTTCGGATGGGAATCCGGCATTTCTCATCGGCGAGACGTCCGGCGCACTCGGTGACGCACGGGTTTCCACGATGCCACGGCTTCGGGCGATCGAATCAGGCGGGACTTCGGCGGACGATCGGACGCTACCTTGCCGCCCGGCTCGCTGTTCAGGCCGCCTCGTGCCAAACGGGCAGCCTCGGTTCGAACGGGCTGTCTCGGAACGAACGGGCAGCCTCGGTTCGAACGGGCTGTCTCGGAACGAACGGGCAACCTCGGTTCGAACGGGCTGTCTCGGAACGAACGGGTCGTCCAGGCCCCACGCTCCCTTGCCTGAAGCCGTTCAGGCCTCGGAAGTGAAGCTCGCGGCTATGGCGTCCACCAGCGCCGTGATCGTCGAGACGGGGCTCTCCACGGCGACATCGAAGCCCAACTCCCGGGCGGTCCGTGAGGCTATAGGTCCGATGGAGGCCACGCGCACGCGGCATCTTGCCCCCTCGGGCACGGCCTTGGCGAGGCCCTGTGCGCAACTGGCGCTGGTGACGGTGACGAGATCGGCTTCAGCGGGATCCCAGCCGGGCTCCGGTTCGGGGTTCACGGTGTCGTAGAGGGGCACAAGATGAACGTCGAAGCCCAGTTTGGCGAGCCCTTCCGGGAGCGTGTCCCGAGCCTTGGAGGCGCGGGCCAGGAGGAGCGGCCCTGTCTCGACGTCCCGGAAGGCCTCGAGCAGGCCCTCGGCTATGAAGCTTTCCGGCGTGAGATCCGGGACCAGCCCGAAGGGCCTGAGCGCCGCGGCGGTGCCCGGGCCGATGACCGCTATGCGGGCGCGATGCAGGCGCCTCGCGTCCAGGCCGCTCGCGAAAAGGGCCCGCATGAAGATCTCGGCCCCGTTGGGGCTCGTGAAGGCCAGCCAGTCGTAAGCGTCCAGCCTCGAGAGCGCCTTTTCCAGCTCGGGGTTGGGGTCGATCTCACGGATCTCGATTACAGGCCTCTCCTCCACCGCCGCCCCCAGCTCGCGCAGGGCAGAGGCCAGCCTGCCCGCCTGCCGCCGGGTGCGGGTGACGGTTATCCTGCGACCCCATAGGGGACGCCTCTCGAACCAGTTGAGCCTGTCCCGGAGCGAGACCACCTTGCCGCACACGAAGAGCGCGGGGGGCCGGATGCCCATGCGATCGGCCTCGGCGGGAAGATCGGAAAGCGTCGCCGCGGCCGTGCGCTGGCGGGCCGTGGTGCCCCACTCTACCAGGGCCGCCGGGGTGGCGGGGTCCTTCCCGGCGTCCACGAGCGAGCCGCAGATCTCCCTGAGCCTCTCGCGGCCCATCACCGCCACGAGCGTCCCGATGGCCGCGAGCGCCTTCCAGCTGTGGGCCGATCCCTCACGGTCCGGCCGCTCGTGGCCGGTAATGAGCACCGCCTGGCTGGAAAGGTCCCGGTGGGTCAGCGGGATGCCCGCGTACGCGGCGGCGGCGCAGGTGGAACTCACGCCAGGCACCACCTCGAAGGGCACGTCGGCCTCGGAGAGCCTCAAGGCCTCCTCGCCGCCGCGCCCGAAGATGTAGGGATCGCCGCCCTTGAGCCGCACCACGGAGTTCCCGGCCAGGCCCTCGTCCACCAGCAGATCGTTTATCGCCTCCTGGGTGAGGGTGTGGTCGGCGCCCTCCTTGCCTACGTAGACGAGCCGCGAGCCGGGACGCGCCAGATCCAGAAGCCCCGGAAAGGCCAGGTGATCGTAGACCACCACGTCTGCCCGGGACAGCAGCTCGGCCCCCCTCAAGGTCAGAAGCCCGGGGTCGCCGGGCCCGGCGCCAACCAGATATACCGTGCCGGCCTTTGCCGCCATAAGGCTACCGCCCCCTTTCAGCACGGGCGATCATGCCGTCGCCCCCTTCGGCCAACAGGCGCCTGGCCAGATCCCGACCCAAGGCGCGGCCATCAACCGGGTCAGGGAGGCCTCCCGAGGCGGCGTCCCGAATAGGGATCTCGCCCGAAGCCCGGATGACCCGGCTTCCGTCCAACTCGCAGACCAGCGCGTCCGCCTTGAACGCGCCTCCCTCGACCCGTGCCCAGGCGGCGGCTGGCGTCTGGCAGCCAGCGCCCAGCTCCGCCATGAAGGCCCGCTCGCAGTCGAGCGCCGCCTCGGAGAGGGGGTGGTTCAGGGGGGCGCAGGCCATGGCAACCCTCCCGTCCCCCTCACGGGCCTCCAAGGCCAGCTGGCCCTGGCCCGGCGCCGGAAGCATGACGGCCGGATCCACCGTCCTTACGGGGTACGATTCCCCCTTGAGCCGCGCGATCCCGGAGGCGCCCAGAAGGGTCGCGTCCAGTTCGCCCGAGATCACCTTGCCCAGGCGGGTGTCCAGGTTGCCCCGGAGCGGCAGTATCCGGAAATCCTTCCTGAAGGCCAGGAGCTGCGCCGCCCGCCTCAGGCTGGAGGTCCCGATCGCGGCACCTACACTGAGACTCGCGAGATCCTCTTCGCCAGAAACGATGAGGGCATCGAAGGGGGAGGCCCGCATCGGCGCCGCGCAGAGCCCGAGGCCCTCAGGGAGCACGGCGGGGAGATCCTTGGCGCTGTGGACCGCGAGATCTATGGCGCCCAACAACAGCGCGTCCTCGATCTCCTTCACGAAGAGCCCTTTGATGCCAGCCGATCCCAACGGCGCACGGCCCGGATCGTCCCCACGGGTACGGATCGGGATCACCTGGAAGGCGAGATCGGGGTTCGCGGCCTCCAGGAGTCTTACGACCGTCCCGGTCTGGGCGAGCGAGAGCGGGCTCCCCCTGGCCCCTATGCGCACTAGCTCTTTCAGGATAAGACCTCGCTTGAGCCGCGACCGTCAGTGAAGGTGACGCCTTCATCCCGGAAGGATGCGGGCCCCATGGGGGGCCTCGCCGGAAGCCGTGTCCGGATGCCAGCCGGACGGTCCTTCCCAGACCAGGCCTCCGCAGGGGGGCCGCCCTTTTCCCTGCGACCGATCATGGCCCGTCTCTCTTCACTGTACTTTCCAGCCTTCACGGTGCTTTCGTGCCCTCACTGTGCTTTCCAGCCTTCACGGTGCTTTCTGACCCTCACGGAGCTTCTAGGAACCTGTTGCGTAAATCGCAACTGTATTGGCATGAATCTGGCTGTTGTGCATGGTTTGACTCCTGTCTACCGCATCAAGAGCCACTCCCTTCTTCAAAACCCTTTATGCAACAGGCTCCTAGGCCCTCAGGGAGCTTCCCGGCCAGCTCCCCGAACGGCAACCCGGAACCGGGGGCTCCCCAGCCGCTGACGCGCCTCGCGACCCCGAGGACCGACCGGACGGGCTCAGCCGACCGAGGCCGGACGCGCCGCTCGAGGAGCCTCCCCTGAGGTGGCGCGGAACGACCCGGGGGAGCTTTCCTGGACGAGTTCCGGGAGAAATCCAGATGCGCCGAGGGCCTGGCCGGACTTCCCGGCAACTTGCAACGCGAGCCATTCTGACCGGCCCGGCGCGGCATCGACATTCCGTACAGCGAGCCCGGTAAGGTGTCGCAACCAAACGCTCGAGATCCCGCCTCCGGACAGCACCTCAGAGAGGAGCACCTCAGAGAGGAGCCCCTCCGAGCGGCTTCCCGCGGGGGCCAGAAACCGGTCGCTTCCCTGGACCTTGCCGAGCGGCGCATCGAAGGCGGGATTCGGCCCCGCATCGTGCCGCCAGTTCCCGATAGCCAGGATCCGGACGGAATCCTCAGGCCCAGCCGACACGGAGCCCGACGTGCCCGTCAATGGGAGACCCCGCAACCCGCGCAACTGGCTGCCGTGCAACCCCCGCAGCCTGACCCGCTCCCGGCCGAGGGAGGGACCTCCCCGTAACCGTCGAAGTCCAAGGCGCCCCCGCCCGACTTGGAGCGGAACCTTGACATGCGCTTCTCGGCTCCCGCGGCCCCGCAGGAGGGACAGGTCCCTCCCTCGCCGTCCTTGAGCACCAGCTCCTCGAACTCCTTGCCGCAGTCCCTGCACGTGAACTCATAGATAGGCATGTTTGGCGAGTCCTTTCGAGCCCCGTTGAGGATCCCGGAGACTCTCCTCCGAAAAAAACGCCTTTCCCCTGAGATGGCGGGAAAGGCTCCGTCAGGTGTCCCGAGGCAGGCCCGAGGCTGCCTGCGGTCCGGAGCGGGACGTGACCCGCATCCGGAGGGAACAGTATTTTACCAGCGAAAACAGCCATAATCAACGCCTTGAGGGAACTTGGAACTTCCAGGGGAGCGGAGGACCCGGAACGTTGCCCGCCCGATGCCTCGAAAGCCAAGTTAAGCCGTTTTCCCCCCAAGATGAAGAGGTACCCGAACCAATGTCAACAACTTAAGAAGAACCGCGTCTGGCAAGCAGCTGATATCATTGACGAAAATATCTGAGAAACAGTCGATTTATGCCTTAAGTTGTTGACATTGGTACCCGAACTGGAAAAATACCCTTGTCAAGGGCAAGGGCTTGGCTCAGGGCCAAAGGCCATGGAACCACGGCCAGGAACAGGGCAAGAGGCCCAAGAGGCCGCGGAACCACGGTATCTCACGTGATCGGTCGGCCCCTCCCAACTCGCCTGAGGGAATCCGCCTTGATATGGCGGAGACACCGCAACCTTTGAGTTTAAGCGCTCGACAGGCCAGCGGGTTTGCGGCCAATAGCCTATCGAACAGGGGAGGCCTTTCTAAACGCAGGGGGGGCACCTCAAAACGATATCGATGGAGGATAATCTGCCATAAGGGTTGCTTTTCCGGCAGTCTCCTGGTAATGTCTCTTCTCGCGCTGGAGGTCCCATCGTCTAGCGGTCTAGGACACCGCCCTCTCACGGCGAAAACAGGGGTTCGAGTCCCCTTGGGACTACCAATACGCGAAAGCACATTAGAAACAAAGCCGAAAGCCGCCCTGAAAGCGCCTTTCGGCTTTTTTTAGCTCTTCGCGTTTACGCGAGAGCCTCCTTGATTACCGCCTCCAGCCTCCAAGAAGACTCTCTTCCCCGTGACTGCTAGCGGGAGGCGTGATCTTATCGTGAGCCAGATATTTCAGGGATTTCCAGGGCGTGCGAAGACTCTTGGGGCTTCAGGGCCTTCGGTGAATCCAGTACCTCCTGAGGTTCCGGCATCTCAGGGACCTCATGATTCTCGATTGCCGCCGGGTATGCTCCGGGGAACGTGCCGGTACTAAATCTCGCGTAGAGCATTTCGGGTGTCGGAGGCTCGGCTAGCGATTCCAGCCACCTGTCCGTCTCCTGGGGGCACTCAGCCACCTTGGATAGGCACGCCTCAATCCAGATGCTCTCTCCACAGTCTTTCTGGACTTTCCGATCGAGCATCTCAATGCCTTCCAGCGTGTCCGGGAACTCCTCTTCCAGACGGCGGGCCCTGGTTTCCAGGAGCCTCTCGATTCGCTCATAGAGTGGATCTGTCAGCTTGAAGTCATTGCTGGGCTTAAGTCCGAGGTCACGCCAAAGGTCTGACTTAAGGCCAACGAGGGACAGTCCCTGCATCATCAGATCATAGTTGATTTGACAGCTTAGGGTCCTTATGCGGACTTCATCATTGGATGCCATAGGCGCTCCACCTAGTCAGATGTCGATTTAAGAAAGCGGAAAAGGGGGCCTTTGTCCGCTTTACATGCTCTGGAAATTGTAGCATCTTCCAGTTCGCTCTGTCAATTCCACCTTCCTGCGGACCGGTCAGGTCCTGCCGCAATGACTTCTCACATCCCCTCGAAAAGAGTTCGGCAAGCTTATCCTCACGATTGCCGCGATACCACGTTGAGGTCTTTCCGGGATCGAAGCGTCGTTGTATCCCGAGATGCCTCAGCGCCTCCTCCAGAAATAACAGCGCTCCTTTCGAGCCAAGACGGGCAAGATCTGAGCAAATACCCTGAAACCAATGCATCCCCTCATGAAACATACAGGAAGTCAATCGGTACGGTTCTATGATCCTATCCGTCATGCCGAAATAGATATCACCGGTTACGAAGGAATCCACCATGGCCAGAAGATTCTCGTCCATGAAAGCCGCAGGCGAGATTTTCAGGAGAAGGCAGATGCGGGAAGGATCCAGAACCCATGAAAGCTCCTGCGAGAATTCCGACAAGCCGATGCACAGCCATTGGAAAATATCCTGAGCAACGGTTATGGCCGGGTGCCGTTCTATATCGCCATGAGGTGTCCAGAGCCTAATCCTGAACATGGGTGGAAATTTCAGGAACTGCAACGCTACACTGTCATTGATTTTCTTTCTTGTCTCGCGAATCTGAATTCCGCTACCGTAGTCAAGGTCGGATCCAAGGGAAATCCACAGAAGATATTCCCTGGCCCTCTCAGCGATAAGTTCCATCAGCTCAAGCCGGGTATCGCCGAACAGTCCGGCAACCCCGGCCAGACCTTGAATGATCGGAGTCTCTTTGTCCCACCCCCTTATGATCACGTTACGGAACCTCGCTTTTCTCTCTTCCAGGACTTTCCGCAAGTCTTCAATGTCATGCATCTGAGCCCCGTTCCTGTCAAGCTCCATGATCGGTCTGGAAATCTCTACAAATCTTTCCAAATCATCGCATGTTCGTGACAAGGCTTCCTTGAAAACGCTGTTGAGAGCTCTTCCCCTGCGGATGAGGTCAACCACACCGTTCGGTAGGCAGACGCGTTCACCTGCTATGAAGCTAGCCAGTTTGCTAATGCCTGATTTTCCGATAGCACTTGCTATCTCTCTCGCTACCGAACAGTCTTCCTGAATCAGCTGCCTGACGACACCGTATAAAATTTGACCAGTTAGCCTTGAATCAGGTTCAAGTGGACATTGGCCGTCCAGGATATTCATGGCAGGATTTCCGGCTAAGACCCTGAACCGCCCTGCAACATCCTCGCCGAAATGCTCGGCTGTTACCAATTCCGAGGCTCCCATGCAAGAATGCCCTTCAGAATACTTTCCCTTGCCTCCACTTCCGTCCAGTATCTCACTCATCCAGTCATCCTCACACGTCCCGAAGCCAGAAACCGAAGACATTGCTTCCAAAATTATTTCCGGAAGTTGCATTCACGATGCCTATAATCGAACTTAGGAACCCGGCCCCTGTTGGCGCGTATCCCTAGAGTCCGGAACCGCATTCTGCCCGTATCTCCCCAGTAAGGGATACCATTCGAAGGGACCCATTCCGTACGCCAGGTGACTTTATGGCTGATTTCAATGCCATAACCTACACTTCATTGTGTCAACCTCCCACCGCGTGTCAGCCTCCACCGCCCTCAGTCGAGTGTCATCATCCCGCATGTTCTGTTATGATCCTCAGAATTCGTTGCCGACAAAGGCGTCAGATGAGGAAAGAGTAAAGTTTCCGGCGTACCGTCTCAAGATTTACCCGAACACCGATGCCACACCGGGTTCACACAACGGGTTTACCGAAGCCGCGAGAGAACCAGACACCTCATTGGCATGATGTTACACACCTTCAACTTATCATCAATCTCCCATGGCGCTTCTATGTCTTATTTACTGACGCTTAGAATTATGCCCAAAGGCAAGAACGGTTAGGAGCGCAGTTCTGTTGACGATAACAAAGCGAATCGATATCCCTGCATTACCGCGTGGGAAGCGATGAGATCACTGGTGACGATGGAAGGACGTAGACTCATGTCCTTGGTGGATCCATCTACCGGGCTACCGCCCTTGCAGACAGGTTGAGTCGAAACTTTCACGCGACTGGTAACCGGTATGAGCTCCACTTCAAGTACAGGCAAATGATACGCATTCTGACTCTCGCTACGGATTTGCCGCATCACTTGGAGCTGGCTTTGACAATGGGAGGGCGGCTTCAACGCATTCCAACATGTTCACGCAGGCAAAATCAGCTCCATTAGTCTCGGGAATGGTTCCTTAAGGGGGAGTAGTACCTGAGTGGAGAAGAGGGTGTGGTTCTGTTCCTGTTGCTATTATCGTGCCCGCAGTTCATTCAGCATACGGACGATTGGACAGATGTCCGCCACGCCATTCTGTCAGGAATTGAAGAAGGACATGGCAAGGTTGAGATCAGAACGGGAGGACAGGACAGGACGATATAGGTCGGCTGTTAAGTCGAGGTGAAGTTACGCTAACGATGGAAGAATACCCGGGAATGTGAAAAGAATAGGTTGAACCTTGGAATGTGGCAATGACAGATTCAAGGATTCATCATCTACCCTAATCATGACATCCTCGAAGGGAGCTGTCAATAGGAACCGGAAGAAAATTGCGGTCACGTCAGAAGATTATTTTCGCAACATTGAGAAAAGAAAATTAAATTTCAGTATGTTTCGCATGTTTTCACGATTCGCTCTTTTTTGCGAAACCGGGGTGGCAATCCTGACACCGGTGTCGAATAGTCTCTCCGATCACCATATTTCCTCCGAGCAGGAAGAGCAGGAATAGATGCCGCAGTTCCTCCCGAGGCTCCGAAAGACCATCTCCTGTCCCTGGCCGTAGGTGAAGAGCTGGTCAGCTTATGTATATTGCGTCCGCAACCAGACAAAATACTCAACCAAACTTGATGCCTACGGGGAGGAGGAGTAGACATCATTCCCGGTCTGTCTAAATCAGATGTCCTTTCACCGTCAGTCCATGACAAACACGCTAGCCAGCCACTGGGACACTCGAAGCGTCTGAGAGCGGAACACCCGGGCGCTCGAATCTGTCCGCCAACCTTCACGCTTAGAGCCGGATTCGTCCGAAACCCGTCCGCTGGATCTGAAAATCTGACTTCCCATTTGCCGCGTTAGGAGCTTTCACGACATATCCTATACCCCATCCACAGCCTTATCCTGCTACTGAAGCCTCATAAGTCAAAAATCCTCCGGATTCGATCAAGGGGTACCTCACCGTTGAAATTATGGCGATACATGGGACAATCCGATACCGAATTATTGAATGGAAGACCTATGTAGCCACTTTTTTTAAGATTATCATTACTCGCTATCACGAGATATCGAAGGTGCTGTCGAATCTGTCTGCCTTGCCTATTGAACTGTGTCTATTTTGGCTTCATTCCTCTGGATGTTCTCAATAACCTTCGCGGGATGTTATAGACACGATGGGATACCAGTAAAAATCTACATGGCGATATATTGAAACAGTGGCAAGTTAAAACGATACTGGTCAGTATTCTATTGACTCGATAATTTTAAAAATTAACAATTGTAGCCCTGGCCCGATGGCCATGGCGAATCATATATCCGCAATTATCCAGCGCGCTTCGATGGCTCGGATTAATCGCTCTCGGCGAAGAAGTTCTTCACCTACGCCACGAAGATCTGCAGGGAGCTCTTGCAGACGGAGTGGTGCTCGACCAGGCCGATGGAGAACATCTCCATGAAATTGATCCAGCAGAGGAGCGCACGGTGATCATGGAGAGCTTGTAGCTGAAGTGGTTCTCCAGCCGTTGACCTCGGCAGGCTGTTCCCGCTTCCGAGCCAGTGTTGGACTTTCACATCAAAATCACTGCCCGTCATGCATCGTTGCCCTCCCGGCACGCAAGTACTGGACCGCAAATGAGCAGCCGCCGAAAGTCACATCGCAAGATGCCGCGTTAGCTCACACATCGACCGAGGCCTGCCCCTCCGGCGAATCGCTCGCCCCTTTGCCGGGGAATCATTCTCAGGGCCCGGCTACCGGCTGCGGCTGTCCTGGGGCCTCCGGACGGTTACCCTGGCCTGCCCCGCGCCAATGGCGCTGTCCCTGCCTACCGCCGTTGCCGTCAGCCTGTAGGTGCCGTGGCCGGGGAGAGCGATCATGGCCTCGACCTCGCCGTTCGCGTCCGGCATGAGCTGAGGGGCGAAGAAGGCGACGGACCCTATATCGCGGCGGAGCTCGCCAAGTGGACGGAAACTCACTATCTCCCACTCCGGATAAGGAGTGGAGTGGCTACCGTCCGGATAAATCTCGGAAACGTAGCTCGGCCTTTCTGCCCGGCGCGGGACCATAGCCAGAGACGATGAAGTCCAGACTTTCAACGGGTGCGTCCAACGCGTAAATGAGATGGGATTCATTCCTCTGCGAAACACATTAGCCATGAAATTCTCCTCGTCCTCCGCCGCCAGCGACACCTCGCAGTCCGAAAACGGCGTCCCGTCCCATGTCGTGACCCTGACCTTCACCGCGACCCGGTCCCCCGGTCGGACTTCGGCTTCGGAGGGAGTCACCTCCACGTTCAAGGGGGAGCGGTCGGAGTTGACCCGCAAGCTCACATACCCCACCCGGAACGTGGGCCTTCCCTGATCTTCGTCGTCCCAGTCCATCTCCCCGTAAGTGCCCCTTTCCCCGTCAGCCGGTGGAGTCGCCGTGCGCCCGCGGGCAAGCACTGCCGAGACGTAAACTTTCGGAGCATCTGACTCCTTGATGGGGAATTCCATGACCGGCGGCCCGACGGCCAGATCAAACGTTTTCGCCAGGCGGATCCCGTCCTGCTCGACCGTCACCAGCCCGGTTCCCTCCTCAAAAGGACTCCGGACAACTACGCGGGCCACGTCGCCGGGAACGTACTCGTCCCGGTCAGCCACGAGCTCCACCGCGTCAGGGCCGGGCTGGAGGCGGCGGAAGCTACTAGTGGCTGAATGGTGGAAGCACCCGTAAGATGCCAGAGCCTTCCTCCCCTCCGGGTCAGTCAGTTCCGCCTTCACGCAACGGCACCCCTCTTCGTCAGGCGTCACCTCGAAGGCGACCGGACCCTCCCCGCTCGTGACCTCCTGTTCGGAGACCGGAGGTCCCCCAGGCCCGTAACCGAAGACAAAGTGGCCGCCCGGATCGAGTCTCCAGGCCTCTGGGGGGAAACAACTGTAGGAGGCTACCCGGACCTTCACGCCCGGCACGAAGGTCCCGTCCATCGAGGCGACGGCCAGTTCCAGGTCGTTCGGCTTCACAGGCGCATCGGAACGGTCCGGTCCCTTGAGGCCGAGGTTCAGGGACGACGGATGCGACATGAACTTGGAGTTCCGGGAGACCGTGCGGCCGCGACGGTCCGCCACGGTCACGGACAGGGTGCAGTGGCGCGCGAGAAGGGATGCGTCTTCCGGGATCATGGCCTCGAACGTCACCGTGCCGTCATGGGCCAGCCCGACGGCGTCTTCGGCTACCCGGACGCCGGTATCCTTCTTATCCCACTCATCATAGGACAAAAAACTCCAGCCCGACCCGAAGCCGGGAGGATGCCAGCCATAGCCGGGCTCGCAGTCAAGCTCGAAGTCGGCCTCGCCTCCGTCCAAAGGAGAGCCGTCTGGCAAAACGGCCGTAGCTGTGAAGACGGCTCTCTCTCCCGCGACAAGATCCGGCGTCTCTTCAAGAGTCAGCTTGAACGCCGGAGTGCCGCGAAAACGAACGGGGATCTCTCCAACGGTAGCGGAGTCGACGGTGCTGATGCTCTTCAGCATCTCCGCATCGCGGTTCATTTTTGGTGCGAGATCAAGATAAACCTTCCAGTCGCCCATTGCCCCGTTAGAGGTCAACGGGAATTCGACAGGCACGGTCCCATATGGGCCCATCCGGACCAGCCCGTCGAAAGCGACATCCCCTTCGCGATTCTCCCAGCGGGGACTCCAGGACGGCGGAAGCCTCCGCACGATTACCCTGGCATCCCCTGCCTCGGGCGTGGATAAGCCGTCCGACCATCTATGGCGGGCTATTATCTTGAGCCTTGCGGTATCGTCCGTGGCGTAGACGTGCCTGGAGTCGGCAACGGCAGTGGTTATCCAGCCGCCGGGGTAAAACGGGTCCCCCGTTCCGGTGATCCCGGCAGAGTTTGAATCGAATCCCCGGTTCCAGATGAGGCTCCAGAAGACCCTCTCCCCTTCGCCGACAGCGGTGAAGTGAAGGGCTGGCCTCAATATATTTTCCAAGACGCAACCGGGCGCTATCCGCCCGGCAAGATCTAAGCCCCCGGGGAGCCGGGCCAGCCCGTCCTCCCCGCTCTGTCCGGACCAGAGGACCAGCCCTTGACAGTCCAGGACGGACACGGTAGCCCCGGGGACGCTCGACGCGTCCGAGAGCCGGGTCGCCCAGGCGAGGGAGTCCATCGCGCCGACCTTGACGGTAATGGCCAGATCGGTCACCTGGAAGAAGCCGAAGGAGTCGTCACCTTCCGTCCAGACTAAGATGGCACCCTCTCCCTGCCCCCCACGAGTCCGGAGAGAGATACGGGCACCAGGGTCTCTCCGCTGGAGCTCTCGTCAGCGGGCCGTGCCGACACGCTGGAGATCCTGTCGTGTGGGATGCGCAGGATTCTGACCGGGTCAATGGCGCATCCGAGGTACGGGGGGTCGTTTGACAGGCAGGACCCCACGTCCCAATCCTCCAGGAGCCTGGCCGTCTCGACATCGGTGAGGATCGTCCCGAAGACCCGGGCCTCCGTCTTGTTGCGGACCAGTAGCGGCACGGTCGCAAGCCAGGCAGACTCGAATGTCCCGATCCTGGCGGCCAGCTTCACGAATGGGCTGAAGGGGCCGGTGCGTATGCGCGTCGCCTTGTCCTCGAAAAGCGTCTGGCCAAAAATATCGGTCATGCCTCTTTTCACGGTCACGACGTAGTCGGTGTTCGCCGCAAGTCTGAGCCGCATGCCTTGGACGACATTTCCGCAACTGTCCCGGTCGGCCCCGCCATCATCTCCGCCTTCCCGTTCCCCCCGCTTCCACCCGACAGACACCCGTGCGCCGCCTGGATGGAAGTCGAATTGGGCAGGGAGTTGCCATTCCGGTTCCGGCTGACCCAGAATGACTCCATTGCGGGACGGGCTATATCCACGAAGGGGGCGGCATCGGACATCCGTACCGGGTTGGAGAAAGAGAATATCGCGTAGTAGCCCCTCCCGCCATCGCCCTGAAGCGTCAACGTCCCGGCCTCCCCTCCACCGTCCCCGACGGGGGTGCCGTTACGGGGCGGAATAACAACAAGATCGCCGTGCGCTGTCCCGCTCTCAACCTCCAGATCTTGCTCGAGAGGGAGTAGGCCTTCACCCGGGGAGACGCCCTTCCCTATGACAAGGGTCCAGCGCTGGCCCCTGGGGATCTCACTCTTCGCCGCCGCGCGGAACGAACCCCCTCGGTACCCGAGTGGGGCGAACTTTACCAGTTGCATTAGATTTTCGGACCAGACAGCGGGGATCCTGAAAGGGGCATCCGGATCCCCTCCGATGAAGAAACCATTTCCGTCAAGCGAAGCGAGCTCCACCGGCTGATTAAAGGTTACGTTTACCACCGGCCTCAAATCCGTCTCGGGCGCGATCTCCGCAACGTCTGAAGCTTCTTGGATTTCCCACTGCGGCAACGTGAAAGTGAATACCGGAGGCTGTCCCTCCAGTCCAGCCCCGGAAAGGGACCTTATCTCGGGAGACACCCGGACAGTCACCGACAGGCTCCCGGCAACAGGCGTTTCCGGAATGAAGCCCAGGGTGGACCGGTCCAGCCAGACGACTTCCCCGGGGATCGGCGGATCCAGCGTCATGAGCGACCGGTCAGCCCGATCGTAAGGCAAAAGATCGGTCATCGGCTGGTTGAAGGTGACCCCGACCAGGGTGAAACTCTTTGCATACCCTTGGGGAAAGACATCCAGCACCCTCAGCTTTCCCTCTTCGGCGGGATCCGCGTCCAGGGCGGCGTCATCGTGCTGATCTGATGGGAGCGATGAATTGGAGGGTTCCAACGGTTCCGATGAGAAAGGGAGAACATGTAGCCCAGATAAATCCGGAGATTCCGGAGAAACCAACGAATCCAGAGTATCCTTGGCAGGGGTATTTATGGCTTCAGGTTCATTTTCTGGGACTGACGCTCCTATCGGCAACTCCTCTCCTTGGTCAGGAACATCGGCCCCAGACGATCTCACGTAAGACGCGGATGCCCCGTCGGCAATCACGACTTGAGCGGAGGGTCCGCCCGGACCGGAAAGATAGCCGCCGATCGCCAAGGCAAACAGGACGACCGGGAACGGGGTAAGTAGCAGACGGCGACACCTCGGCATACGATGGTTTTTTGTGAGCATGAATCACCAGCTGGCGGTCGCTCCGGGGCGGTCCGGAACGAAGGAACGTACCGCGCTACAGTTCATGATGCAGCAACTCACCCGGCGCGAGTTGAAGGTTGGATAAATAATCCACGGTTCTTGACAGGTTAGCTCTGGATGCTACAGTGCGTCGCCGTACCCAATAAATTCACGAATGGCTTTGCCCATTCGGGATATTCATGGCGGACAGTTCGGCTTGAAACCAGGGAGAGGGATGTTCACGGACCCCAAGAACAACTCGATGATGCCATACAAGGCAATGCGACGGGAAATATCAGCTTTCAGGCCTGTGAAATGTCAGCAGTTTCAAGCCTGCGAGAAGTCCATTCAGTCGGAAATGATGCCATCTCTGTACGTGGTAATGCATGAGAATTCAGAAATATGCCCCACCTGGCTTTCAAAGGACAATGATACCCCTTCAGGCAGACGGGAGCAAGACGGGTGCTAGAACCCATAACACTCATTCCTCACTTCAGGAGGCAGGGAAGCAAGGGAGGCGCCCCATGACGGAATACCGTCTTCACCGGCGTCCCGAAGATCTGCGGATGACTATTGAGGTGGATTGGTGCTCGACCAGGTGGGGATACAACATCTCCATGAAGTTGATCCAGCCGGTGAGGCAGGAGGTGATCATGGGGAGCTTGTGGGTGTCCGGGTTCTCCGACCGTTGGGTGTCGGCTGACAGTTCCCGTTCCCGAGCCCGTGCAGGACTTTCTCCTCCAAGTTTCTGCCACCCTGGCGTCTGTGCACGGCGTCACTTCCCTTCCGACACGAGCGAACATGGCCGCAATGGTACCCGTGCCGCAAGTCCCATCGCAGATGCCGCGTAAGCTCATGCTTCCGCCAGGTTTCCCGCCCCAGCGAGCATGCCTGGTCCCTTGCCCGTAACCGATCGCAGGGTCGGCTACCGGTTGCGCTTGTCCTGATGAAGCCGGACGGCTACCCTGGCCTCCCCCGTGCCAATGGCGCGATCCCTGCCGACCGCCGTTGCCGTCAGCCTGTAGGTGCCGGGGCCGGGGAGAGCGATCTGGGTCTCGACCTCGCCGTTCTCGTCCGGCATGAGCCGCGGGGCGAAAAAGACGCCGGGCCCTATGTCGCGGCGGAGCTCGCTGAGGGGGCGGAAATACAAAATCTCCAGATCCGGATCTGGTGCAAAGAAGTGGCCGTCCGGAGGAGTCTCGAAACTGTAGCTCGGCCTTTCGGCCCGGCGCGGGACCGCCGCCAAGGACGATGAGGTCCGGACTTTCAACGGGTGCTTCCAACGCGTCAATGAGAGGGGATCCATTCCGCTGCGATACTCGAGAGGATGAAAATTCCCCTCGTCCTCCGCCGCAAGCGACACCTCGCAGTCCGAAAACGGCGTCCCGTCCCGTGTCGTGACCCTGACCTTCACCGCGACCCGATCCCCCGGTCGGACTTCGGCTTCGGAGGGAGTCACTTCCAGATTCAGGGGACTGCGGTCGGATCTGACCCGCAAGCTCAAATACCCCGTCCGGAACGTGGGCCTTCCCGGATCCTCGGCGTCCCCGTCCCTCTCCCGGTACGTGCCCCTCTCCCCGTCAGCCGGCGGAGCCGCCGTGCGGCCCCGCGCAAGCACTGCCGAGACATAGACTTCCGGCGCGTCGGACTCACCGACGTGTATTTCCATGACCGGCGGCCCGACACCCAGATCGAAGGTCCCCGCCTGGCGGATCCCGTCCCGTTCGACCGTCACCAGCGCGGTTCCCTCCTCAAAAGGGCTCCGGACGACGATGCGGGCCACGTCGCCGGGAACATACTCGTCCCGTTCAGCCTTGATCTCCACCGAATCAGGGCCGGGCGGGCGGATGAAGTGACCAAACTCAGAAGGGGAGAGGCACCCGTTAGAGGCCAGAACCTTCCTCCCCTCCGGGTCAGTCAGTTCTCCCTTCACGCAACGGCACCCCGCATCGTCCGGCATCTCCTCGAAGGCGACCGGCCCCTCACCGCTCGTGACCTCCTGTTCTGAGACCGGGGGCCCCTCCTGACCGTATTCGAAGATGAAATGGCCGGCCGGATCGAGTTTCCAGGCATCATGGCGTGAACACCCGTAGGAAACTACCCTAACCTTCACGCCCGGCACGAGCGTCCCGTCCATCGAGGCGACGACCAGTTCCATCTCGTTCGGCTTCATCGGCTCATCGGAACTGTCCGGGTCCTTGAGCCCGAGATGCAGGGACGACGGATGGAGCGTGAACGCGGAGTTCCGTGATACAGTGCGGCCCAGGCGGTCAGCTACGGTCACGGACACTGTGCAGGGGCGCGCGAGAAGGGAGGCGCCTTCCGGGATCTCGGCCTCGAACGTTGCCGTCCCGTCATGGGCCAACCCCACCGCACCTTCGGATACCCTGAAGGCGACATCTGCCTTGAAGCGCTCCTCTCGGGAGGAAAAGCTCCAGCTTGACCCGAAGCCGGGAGGCCGCCGCCAGCCTTCGCCGGGCCCGCAGTCAAGTTCGAAGTCGGCCTCGCCTCCGTCCAAAGGTGAGCCGTCTGCCGAAACCGCCGCGACGGTGAATACGGCGCTCTCTCCCGCGACAAGATCCGGCGTCTCGCCAAGAGTCAGCCTGAAGGCCGGGGTACCGCGAAAACGAACGGGGATCTCGCCAACTTTGACGGAGTCGGCCAAGTTGTAGGTCGGCATCAGCGTGGCCGCGTCACGTTTCATTTCTGTGGGGATAACAAGAAAAACCCCCCAGTCGCCCATGGTCCCGTCCGATGCCCCGTTCAAGGTCAGCGGGGATTCTACCGGCACAGTACCGTATGAACCCATACTGACCACCCCGTCGAAGGCGACTTCCCATCCCGAGAGCTCGGGGGAACTTCCGGGAGGCGAACGCCTCCTCACGATTACCCTGGCATCCCCGACCTCGGGCGTGGATAACCCGTCCGACCACCTATGGCGGGCTATTATCTTGAGCTTTGCGGTATCGTCAGCGGCGTACACGGGCCGGGAGTCGGCGAAGGCAGTGACGATCCTGCCGCCGAGGTCAAACGGGCTCTCCATTCCACTGATCCCGAGCGAGTGGGAATCGAAGCCGCTGTTCCATCCGCGGCTCCAGAATACCCTTTCCCCGTCCCTGGCCGCCGTGAAGTGCAGGTCAGGCAACATATATCTTTTTGGTTCGCAGCCGGGCGCGAACCGCCCGGCAAGCTCTATGCCCCCGGGGAGCCGGGCAAGCCCGTCCGCCCCGGTCTGTCCGGACCATAGGACCTTTCCCCTGCAGTCCAGGGCGGACACAGAAGCTCCGGGGACGTTCGAAGCGTCCGAGAGCCGGGTCACCCAGGCGAGGGAGTCCGTCGCGCCGACCTTCACGGTGAGAGCCAGATCGGTCACCTGGAAGAAGGCATAGGAGTCGTGGCCCCCCGTCCAGACGAAGACGGCCCCCTCCTTCTCCCTACCTCCCGCGAGTACGGAGAGAGGGACAGGCACCAGGGTCTCGCCGCTTGAGCACTCGGCCGCAGGCCCAGCCGATACGCTTGAGATCCTATCGTTGGGGATACGCAGAAACCTGACCGGTTCAGTGTCGCATCCCCGGGACATGCGGTCGTTCAAGCAGGACTCTATGTCCCACACCCTCAGGAGCCAGGCCGTCTCGGCATCGGTGAGGACCGCCCCGTAGACCTGGGCCTCAGTCATGTTGCGGACCAGGAGCGGCACGGTCGCAGGCATGGCTGACTCGATTGTCCCGGTCCTGGCGCCCAGCCTCGCAAAGGGGCGGAAGGGGCCGGTGCGTATGCGCGTCACCTGGTCCTCGAAAAGCGTCTGGCCGAATATGTCGGGCAGGCCTCTTTTCACGGTCACGACGTAGTCAGTGTCTGCCGCGAGTCTGAACCGGACGCCTTGGACGAGCTTTCCGCAACTGCCACCTTCGGTCCCGTCTTCACCTCCGCCTTCCCGTTCTCCTTCGCTTTCGCTTTCGCCCGGTTGACAACCGGGAGGCGCCTGGACGGAATTATGGAAGGACTTCCGATCGACCCAGAACGACTCCCTTGCGGGAGGGGCTATCTCCACGAACGGTGCCGCATCGGACATCCGCACCGGGTTGGAGAGTGAGAATTCCGCGGAGTAACCCCACCCATGATCGTCCTGAAGCGTCAGCATGCCGGACGCCCCTTCACCGTCCCCATCGGAGGCGCCGTCACGCGGAGGAATCACAACAAGATCGCCGTGCGCCGTCCCGCTCTCGACCTCCAGATCTTCCTCGAGCGGGAGGAGGCCTTCGCCCGGGACGACGCCCTTCTCAATGATTAGGGTCCAGCGCTGGCCCCGAGGGATCTCTCCAGTCGCAGCCGCGCGGAACGACCGGCCCCCGTACTCGGCGAACCGCACATACCTCTCGGACCAGACGGCGGGGATCCTGAAAGGGGCATCCGGATCCCCCCCGATGAAGAAACCATTTCCGACAAGCGAAGCTAGCTCCACCGGCTGGTTGAAGAGCATGTTGACTACCGGTCTCAAATCCGTCTCTGGCGCGACATCCGCCAAGTCTGAAGCCAACCGGACTTCCCACCGCGGCAACGTGAAAGTGAATTCCCGTGGCAGTCCCTCGAGTTCCGCCCCGGAAAGAGACCGTATCCCGGGCGACAACCGGACCGTTACCGACAGGCTCCCGGCGACTGGCGTGTCAGGAATGAAGCCCAAAGTGAACCGGTCAAGCCAGACGACCTCCCCGGGGACCGGCGGCTCAAGCGTCAAAAGCGACTGGTCTGCCCGGTCGTAAGGCATAAGGTCGGTCATCTGTTGGTTGAAAGTTACCGCAACCCGCGTGAAACTCTTTGCTTCCCCCTGAGGAAAGACATCCAGCACCCTCAGCTTTCCCTCGTCCACAGTTTCCGAGGCCAGGGAGGCGTCTATGTGCGGATCCAACGGGGCCGTTGAATGGGGGGGAGCCGACGGATCCGATGAATAAAGGGGAGCCGACTGCTCGGAAGCATCCTGCGGTTCCGGACGATCCAGAAAAGTCAGGTTATCCTTCTCGGCGACCTTTATGGCAGCATGTCCCTTTTCGGTGACTGCCGCTCCGGCCGTCATCTCTCCGCCTTGGTCCGGGACATCCGTAACGGACGATCTTGCGGAAGGCGCGGAGGACCCGCCGGCAGTCGCGACTGGAGCGGAGGAGCCGCCCGGCCCGTAAAGATATCCGCCGATCGCCAGGGCAAGCAGGACTATCGGGAACGGGTTTAAGAAAACTCGGCGACCGCTCGGCAATAGGAAGTTTTCGGTTGGCATGGATCACCCGCTCACGACCGCCCACGGTTCGCCCAGGACGAAGACAGACGCCGCGTAGCAGTCACATGGCTACTGGTCTCCCGGCGAGAGCGGAAGGCAGGATGCCAATCCGCTGTTCTCAAGGAGCTCGCTCAGGAGGCGGCGGGCGCCGTTGCCTGCGGATAACCCGCTGCAGGCAGTTTTTTGTCGGGAGGTTCCCGGCTGGCAGTTTCGTCCCCGAAACAGGGTAAATACCCACGAAATCCCCGTACCCCTCGATGCCGCAAGACCAGGCAGGGCAAGCCGAGAGGAAATGTCAGCCGTTTCCGGCTTATGAGAAGCACATTCAGTCGAGACGGAGTCTCTGATCTTACCCCGTAAATGCTTGAGAATCGGGGATTATTGTCCGACGGTCTGTCATACGCGCCATGATAGCCCTTTAGTCAGTCGGAAGCAAGACCGGGTAGGAAAAACCCATAACACTCATTCAGCACTTCAAGAGGCATAAAAGCGAGGGAGGTACCCAATGACGGAAAATGGCGACGGTTCCGCCGCTCGGTTCGGCAGATACCTTTGCCATCCAACAGGCGCAGGGCAGGCGGACATCATCTTGCGGTCTGGTCAAGGTTTGTATCCGCCGCTGTGCCGACGACAAGGACAATGCCGAAAGGATAACCCCTTGCAATCCCGGAATAAAGTCAACGGGGACAAATGTCTTTCCTGTCCTGCCCCGTCCGGATGCCGAGGATGCCGTCCATGTCCTACGCGGTTGAGTTCAGGCTCCGCCATCGGCACACGTCTCGGTTTTGGAAGAGTCCGGAAACAAAAGCCACAAATAGTACTTCAGGCCCGTAGCCGCCGTTGGGCGAGTGCTCACGCGGCGCCGGTCTTCTGGATTCAGGACCTACTCCGACTTGACCATGAACAGGTGGTCCCCTTTATCCCTTGCCTCCAAAAGGGGGGGGTTCATGGGCACTCCTCCCCCGACCTTCTGGCCCCCCCCGTGAACAGATACCCTGGAGATGATGAGGAGGGTGGAAACCAGGCCAGAAATGCTTCGCCGATTTATTACTGTTCCGTCATTCATGACGGAACCGTAATAAGTCGGAACGACAACCCGAGGCAGGCATCGGCCCCTGGTAATTGGCATCAGGGAGGCTTAAGGGTAGGCAAGACTCACCAATTATAGAGGCTTGACTTCCCAGTTGGCCCGATTGGACCTCCGCCACCCCATTCGGCTCCTCATCATGAATCCCTCGCCGACTTATTACGGTTGCGTCATTCATAAAACTTTCGCCTCCTAAAGCCTTAAAAGCCTTAGAAGAATCCAGACCGTCGTCCGGGAACCTTTCGCGTCTTCCGTCCTTGTCTCGTGGTCTTCTCCCCCCCTCGGGGGGGAGGGAGCGGCGCCGACCGGCATCGGTCTTTCAGACGTGCCGCGCATCCGTCAAGATCCGAACCCACAACGGCGAGAGCGCTGCCTGGCGACCAGATTGAGGATCGGGGGCGTGATCGGCACCTTGAGGCCAAGCCGATGCAGACCGGGTACCGGACGTGCCAATTCCCGGTGGTGACGGACGGCGAAGGCCGTGCGGACGTTTGCATTTCTGCCAGTTCCAAACGAAAAATTTCTAAGCATGGTTCCCCCATCTGCAGAGCAATGTCAGCAATTTAAGGGAGGCGATGTCTTACAAGTTGTCGATATCATTGGCATAAATTCAAGAGGAACTGTCATTTATGCCTTGCGTTGCTGACATTGATTTGCAGAGTCGACTGCGCTCCGACCGCATAAACCGCAGACCCGGTCCGGGATCCGCCAGCGAACATCGCGGTTTCCGGAAGCGAGCTCGCCAGAGGATTGATTTACGAAGGAATGTCTGCCCAGGTCAAGCGTAAGGAGAGACAGAGCGACAGGAATGTCGCCGGCCACCGTGCCGATCCGCGACCTCGAGTCCATCGAGAAGTTCTTAGCCAGACTCGCCGCCGGTAACAACGGCGACAGGGGCATCGCCCTCTTCGTCACGGGATTCAACGCCGCCCTGCGGACCTCTGAACTGCTCCCTCTCACGGTCGAGCGCGTCCGCGCCCCTGACGGGAGCATCCGCGAGAAGATCTGGCTCGTCGAGCGCAAGACCAACCGACGCCGCTCCACCCACCTCAATGCGGCGGCTCGCGAAGAGCTCGCCAGGTACCTCTCGACGCGCCCCGGGGCCGACACTCCAATCCGCTCATCCTGAGTTCCCAGCCGCCAAAGCGGGATATCGCCAAGCGACGGACCCGAGCTATCTTCCGGGAGGCGGCAGACGCGCTGGACCAGAAACGCGTGTCGGCCAACTACATGCCCTCATGTTTCGGGGACCACCTTAACCGGGACAGGGCAAGGTTTCTGGCCTTCGTGCTGAAGGCACTCGGACACCGATCGCCCGAAATCACCGCGCGTAACATCGGCCTGGACGATGCTGCCGTGGACGCCGCCGTGGACCGCCTTGGCTTCTCGCGTCGCGGCCTGGCCGGTTAACCTGCCCTTCCGAAGCCTGGCCTGGGGCTGTTCGGCGTCCCGGTGAAGACCTACCTTCACGCGTCCCCAGAGAATCGCAGGTCCAGTAAATCATCTACTTCCATGCCGCCAACCTGTAACGGCAACCGACTCCGTCCGGAGACCTCGAATCCCTTCAGGTTTCACGCCCCGATCCTCGACTCACGCGATCGCTTGCACTTGTTCGCAAGATCCTTTAGAATTCAAATTGCGTCCTGTTATCGGCGCGTAACTCGCAAACAGACGGAATGCCTCGTTGCCGGAACTGAATCTCGCTCGCATTCCCGCTTCGTCAGATGCCAGGAAACGGCAACAATAACCGTGGCAACCGCAGACATCAAATATCAGTTAAATATCAGTGCGATATAGGGATAAACGGCGGATATTCCATAATTTTCGCCGGAGGACCAAGGAAGGAGGATACCAAATGATTGCGGACGGATTACCAGAACTTCCGGTCGGATGCCACCTTTTTGAAGAACTGAGGCTCAGAGACGCTGTCTACGTCGATAAGACGAAGTATCTTCCGATGTTGGGGAACACTGGCAAGTTCATCTTCTGCGCCCGACCCAGACGATTCGGCAAGTCGCTTACGGTCACCGCCCTGGATGCATTCTACTCCGGCAGAATTGACCTTTTCCGTGGTCTTACCGCCGAAAAGGTTATGGACGCCACCGATTTCGTGGCCCGTCCGGTCATCCGCCTGGACATGAGTTCGGTCGCGGGGGCAGGCAGCAAGAGGGTTCTTGAAAAAAAAATCATGTGCCAACTCGGCGTAAGCTCCAAGCGGCACGGCGTGACACTTAGAGGTGCCGATTCAGCGGATGCGTTTCTGCTCCTGCTTATCGATGTCCATGAGTCTACCGCCAAAAAGGTAGTTGTCCTGATCGATGAATTTGACTCGCCGGTCATAAGCGTCATTCAGAGGAAAAATCCTGCATACGCGGAACAGCTTGACGATACCCGGAACGTCATGCGGAGCTTTTATTTGAGAATCAAAACCGCCGATGAACATATCGAATCAGCCTTCATCACAGGGGTAACTAGATTTTCTAGGATGGGCGTGTTTTCGACCCTCAACAACCTTATCGACATATCACTCGAACCTGAATTCGGGGCATTCATGGGTTTCACCCAGGATGAACTGGAGAACAATTTCAAGGAATTCATAACCAAGACCGCCAATGAACTGGGGAAAAGCGAAAAGAGACTTTTGAGGATGATCAAAGATTACTACAACGGATTTTCCTTCGACGGGAAGACCAGGCTGTACAATCCTTTTTCCATCCTTTCCTTTCTCCATGCCAAAATATTCAAAAACTATTGGATTAAATCTGAATCTAAAACGCTCATCAGGAAATTCCTGAACGATAATTCCGTGACAGTCGAACAGTTCCATGGAAAAGTAGTGGACGACGACTTCGCCAGCGATCCCGGAGAAATCGACGACACCCCTCCGGAAGGATTCCTTTACCAGGCCGGCTACCTGACCCTAAGATACAGAAACCATACTGAATTCACACTTGACTATCCCAACCGCGAGGTCCGCTTGTCACTATCAACCCTGTTTTTCGAGAACATCAGCCCGAGCACAGCCTGGCTCGACATTCGAAAATACGGGCGGGATCTGACGCGGCACCTAGCCAGCGGAGACGTCAAAGGCATGGTCGGGATCTTCACCCGGCTCCTTTCCTCCATAATCTACTATGATCATGCGGACGCGAACCGCGAACAGCGAGTCATGACCATGGTGGACGGCGCCCAGGAGACGGCGGACGAAGGCTCTCCAAAGGAGCCGTCCCGCGAGACGCCCAGGGTTTTGGCCGAGAAGCTACTCAGGACGATGGGCGAGGGGTTTTACCGATCCATACTGCATGCTGGCCTTTGGATGGCCGGTGCTTTGGTGACCGCCGAGAAGGGCGAAAACATAGACCGCTCCGACCTTGAGGCCGTCTACGGAAGATACCCGTACATTATCGAGCTGAAGATGACGGAAGACGTCACTGGCGGTGAAAAGGCGGTCAAGGCGGGAATGGTTCAGATAGACGAGAAGGGCTACGGTCGGAGCTACAAGGATCCCATACTTGTGTCGCTGGCCATCGGCAGGAAGGAAAGGAACATCGTGGCCTGCCTCTTCAAAAGTGGGGAGTCCGGGTCCGTGAAGGCGGTCGAGATCAAACTGCCGGGAAAGCAGTAGCCCGGGATCCCCGCCCGCCCTCGACCGCTTTCCGCCCCCTCACGAAAGCGGATAACCATACCTCCTGGCCGCGAGTCACCGTTTGAGCCTATGTGGGTGGGAAACCTCCATTCCCGTCTGGGCCGAGGCAACACGGACCCGACTGGTCTCGACACGGTCTTTTCACGAATACTAAGACAGGCAACGTCCGCCGGAAGCTCGCAAGGTAACCTGTGGCATTTCTTCGGATCCTGAAGCCTCCGAATTCCTTCTCCGTGACCGTGAGCCCCTGTTGTAGCCAATGATGTTGATACCGCCCTTGTGCTCGCTGGTTCCATAGTCTTTGTCTAGGTCTGTTGACGAAATCCCATGTGGTCAAAGAACGCCGAAAGTTCGTAAAGCGCTTCCGGCATATCGAATGCTTCCTAATGCACCGATGACCATCTGCCGTGTTCATGAGATCCAGCTTGACCTCAAAGATGTTTTGCCCAACTGTTGAGGTCCAGCGGGGTTTGTTGTTGCCGGCGACTTTTTTAGACGATTGATTCAGTCCTATCCCGCTCCTTCGAAAAATCTCAAGAAGAGCCTTCGTGAGATATCAAGGCATTGCGGAGACTCCTGGGAGCCCTCGTCATGGCCGCATCTTGAGGTGCTGGCAAATTCTTTCAAAGCAGGAGATCATACTACAACCTTCATAATTGGAAAAAATAAGGATTGGCTGTCACCATCCGTACCGCCGACACTGGCGATCGCTTTTCCGCAAAGCAACCCTCCGGGTGCGACCGCCCGATTCAAAAGTCCTGAAAGTCCGGTACCGCCTGTCGGCCCATGTCGGCCTTCCTGGCCGTCTTTCTGACCTCCTTTTATAACAGCTCCCCTCCGGCCGGGGCGGCCTGTTCAACTGGTCTGAAACCCGTCGCCGGGCGCCGCTCGTCGCGGTCACGGGCGGGGACGCCCGCAGCATGCGGCTTGTTTCATGTTAGCTCCCCTCAGACCGGGGCGGCCTGTTCGGCCGGTCTGAAACCCGCCGCCGGGCGCCGCCCGTCGCGGTCGCGGGCGGGGACGCCCCAGCATGCGGCTTGTTTCATGTTAGCTCCCCTCCGGCCGGGGCGGCCTGTTCGACCGGTCTGAAACCCGCCGCCGGGCACCGCCCGTCGCGGGCGCGGGCGGGGACGCCCGCAGCATACGGCTTGTTTCATGTTAGCTCCCCTCCGGCCGGGACGGCCGGTTCGGTCGGCCTGAAACCCGAGGCCGGGCGCCGCCCGTCGCGTCCGCAGGCGGGGACGCCCGCAGCATGCGGCTTGTTTCATACTAGTGCTCAAATGCATAAGTTCTTGATAGTATTCCGAAGCTGGCTACCCTTTACTTCCCTCTTTCTCCAGGTAAATGGCTTCGGGGTTTCGTTGAACACCTCGAAGAACTCGCTTAT
>JAISFS010000195.1 GCA_031263485.1 Deltaproteobacteria bacterium
CCCCGAGGCGCCCGCCGCCCCGGCGAGGATCTCCCCGACGAGCCTCCTGTCTTTCTTGGCCTGCCTCGTCTCGGGGCGGATACTCATGCCCACGCCGCGCCTCGAGGGGTGGAGCTTGGGGGGCTTCCTGAGCTTTTTGGGCCTGCCGGACTTCCCGTGCTTTCTGCTGTTGCCGGGCCTGCTGGATTTCCTGGCTCGCAAGGGTCTTTCCTCGGCGGACCCCGGCGGCGGGGCGGGGCGGAACGGGGGTGGAGGTTGCCGCGGACCGAAGGGCGACATAAGGTATCACCTCTTCCGGCCGTCCGCAAGGTCAGGCCGCGGGGCTGGCCTCGGAGCGGGGTCCCGCCGGCGGGCGTCCCGGATTCCCGGCGCGCCGGGACCGCGGCATGGGCGATGTTTGGCGGGGGAATGAACGGGTAACCCGTGAACGGTTGCCTCTGATTTATCGCTTCAGTTTGTATTTTTGGTTTTTTTTATCTTCATATTGCCTATTTTATTATATTTGAGTTTTATTAAATCTTTTTAGTGATTATTTATCTTTATTTGCATACACATATAGCTAATTCGCAGATAAGACCCATAAAATATTGCCAGCGAAAGGCCTTAGAGTCATTTAAAATACCACTTATTTCCACAAGGAAGTTGCCATAAGCCGATGTTGCAGCCAGATCGTTTTTAAGAGTTGACATTATTCAAAAAATTATGGTAATAAAGTCTTGCGACTTATCCTTGTTAAAAAGGTAGCAGGCGTCCCTGACTGACCGGAACCAACAATCCGACGTTTCCTGAGGCCCTAAGGTTCCGCCGCCTCCGGCGGGACGGGATCCAAGGCCAGGCCGAACCGCCCCCCGGCCCCCATGGCCAGGGGCTCAAAGAAGACTGGTTTTGAACAATGACCCTCACCAAGGAAAAGCTCATCAGGAGACTCTCGGAGGCCACCGACAAGCCCGTACCCATGTGCACCGAGCTGGTGGACAAGGTCCTTTCGGAGATGAAGCTGTCCCTCCAGGCAGGGCAGGACGTCCTCATCAGCGGCTTCGGGAAGTTCTGCGTGATCCACAAGAGCCCCCGGAAGGGCAGGAACCCTCAGACCAACAGCACCATCGAGCTGGCGTCCCGGAAGGTCGTCACCTTCAGGCCATCGTCCAAGCTCAAGGACTACCTGAACGACGAGTGAGCCCGCCGAGGGCGCCGCGGCGGCCCAGGCGTCAAGATCCGCCCCCGGGGGCTATAAACCCTTACGAAAGGCTGAACCGCATGACGACTTTGAAACTCAACAGACTGGCGGAAATCCGCGAGCAGCGCCTGATGAGCAGGGCGGAGCTGGCCCGCAAGGCCGAGATCTCGCCGCTCACCATCCTGAAGATCGAAAACGGCCAGAGGTGCCGCCCCGAGACCGCCAGGAAGATAATCATGGGCCTGGGCTATAACCTCGAGGACAACGAGCGCCTCTACAAGGAGATAATCGGGCCCAACGCCTACGACCCGGACACCGACGAGGAGATAGCCGAGCGCGAGGCCAAGCTCAAGAACATCAGGAACAAGGGCAACAAGAAGAACTGACGGGCCCGGCGCCGCCCTTCCGCCCTCCGCGCCTCCCTGAGGCCCGGGCGGCCCCGCCCCTTCCGCGGCATTCCCCGCGTCGGCCCGCTCCCCGATGAGTTGCCGACGCGCGGCGCGATCAAGCCTTTCGCCGGAACCTGAGACGACACGCGAAACGACATCGTTTCCGGATTCCACAAATGCGTAGCGGCTTCCCGAGCGGGAAGCCGCTTTTTTTGCCTCGAGAGGCCTTGTCCGGCCGGGTCATTCCGGGTCATTCCTGCCAGGCCTTTCCGGCCGCAACGCATTGAGTCCGCCGCATGCCCGAACCCGCAAGGCCACAGGGCGCTTCCTGCCGGCTCCGGCCTACCTGGAAAACAGCGGCCGCCAACGGGAGAGCGAGAGCCTGCTCCCCGGAGGGATCCGCATGAAGCGCGAGGGATCGTCGTGCGGGCCCGTTAGGAGCGTCTCCAGCCAGCTCAAGTCCGCCGGCACGACCGTCACGTCCAGCTCCAGCTCCCTGGCCATGACCGCCACCTCGCGTTCTGCCTCCTCGACGCTGTATGAGCCGGTGTCCAGAAGCCCCAGCCGGACGTAGCCGTCGAAGATGGTCCGGTTGATCAAGGCCGCCGTCTCGGGGCTGAAGCGGGCGCGCACGCGCTCGTGCTCCCGCACGGCGCTGTTCTCGTGGCGGAGCCAGCCGCGAGTGAGGAAGTAGGTGGGCGGCGCGGACCACTCGCGCCTCGCCTCCGGCGACCCCATAAGGAAGGTCAGGCAGTCGTCGGCCAGGGGCACCACCGTCTCGTAGGATCCCGTCGCCAGGCTCTCCAGCCCTCCCCCGCACCACCCCAGTGCCAGAAGGAGCCTCCCGCACACGCCGTCCGCCTCGGAGAGGACGCTCCGGAGGCGGGCCGCGAGCCGCTCCGGGCTCTGGTGGAGCCCCCCCTCCAGGAAATGCACGGCGTAGCCCAGGCCCAGCCGGGCCAGGGCCTGGCTCACCTCGTCCCGGATGGTCTCGCAGGCTACGAGCAGGGTGTTGTCCATGGAGTGTCGGCCTTTCTGGGGAACGCGAGCCGGGGCCCGGGGCTATGGGGCGGGAGGAAACGGGCCGCCGGGGCGAGGCCGCGGCGGGACGGAGTGCGCGGGTCCGGAGAGCAAGGCACCCGGGGGTCCGGGGAGCAAAGCGCACGGGTCCGGAGAGCAAGGCACCCGGGTTCGGGGAGCAAGGCGCGCGGGTCCGGGGAGCAAGGCGCGCTGGTCCGGGGAGCAAGGCGCACGGGTCCGGGGAGCAAGGCGAGCGGGCCCGGGGAGCAAGGCGCACGGGCCCGGGGAGCAAGGAGCCCTGGCAAGAATAGCCAAGACACTCTGGCGTGAGGACCGTCCGCTGACAGGTGCGCGCGACATCCTCATGCCATCCTCGCGCAACCTAAGGGCAACATGCCCAGACCCGCCGGCTGGCCGGCGCAACGGCTATCGGCGGCCAAGGCGCATGTGCCGTCAGGGCCATATCGCGCTGATGCAGTTTAGCGCTTTCCCGCCCCCAATAATATCCGTTCCAGGCGTTTCTTGCCCGCAAGGGCATGGCAAGGGCACGTTGCGGAGATCCGGACACGGAGGGCCGCTGTCTTGCGCACTCGTCCGGCGCGGCCAGTGACGATTTCCGCGATGAGGCGGCTATCGGATTCCGGCCGAAGATCCGGCCATGGCTGTCGGATCCGGGGCCCGCGGCAACGCGCCCCCGCTGGTGAGGACGCGCCCGCGCAAGCCATTCGAGGGACTCGCGCCTTAAACGCGAGACCGGATCCGGAAACGTCTTCCGCATAATGGGGCAGGTACCGGGCTACAGCAAAAAAGAGCGCATGAGTGCCGCAGGAAGACGGCTCGCCAGACAGTTCGGAGGCAGACTGGAGCGTGGCTCTCCCGCGCGGTGGTCGCCGGGGCACTGTAGAGCGGAAGCCCCCGTGGAGGTTGCGTCCGATGCCAGCGACCGCTCCCTCGGGCGGGAGGCAAAGACTCGGCAGGGAAGCGCAGCCTCGGGCAGGCTGGGTTCCCTCAGGTCAGGAGTAGTTTCGGAGGTGTCAGAACTCGAACTTGAGGTCGACCGATCCCGTGAAGCCGTCCCGTTTCCCGCCGTAGCCCCGCACCCCGATTTGCAGTTCTAAGGGGACGGCGTCCGAAGGCCTGAGCGCCGCCCCCAGCTCGAGGATCCCGGTATTGCCTTTGAGCGACGGCGTCTCCAGGGGGACGCCGTTCGCCGAGGCGCGGACGGCCCCGTCGAACTCCCTCTCAAGATAGACGCCCATGAAGGGCGCCGCCCGTCCCCCGGCCCCGTAGGTGAGGCGGGCGCCCGCCCTGACCCTCAGGGAATCGGAATCCTGGATGCTGACCCTGTCGGCGTTCACCGGGAAGCCGGAACCCTCCTGGCGCGTCCAGAGGATCTTCGCGCCCAGATCGAGGGTGATAGACCCGTCCGCCCCTCCCGGCTTCCATGTCCGGCCCAGGCCCCCGTGGAGGCCGAGATAGCGGCCAGAGATCTTAAACGATGCCCTTGCCCCGTCGTGGCGTATGTCATCGGTGGCGAAGTCCGCCTCCCGGCGGCCGAAACGGGCCGAGGCCTCCAGATAAAGCCCCGGAAGGGGGCCTGCCGCGGCGTCCCAGCGGGCCAGCACGCCGCCTCCGGCATAGGAGGCGTCACCTCCCCCGTCGACCTTCGGGGAGTCCGGAAACGCGTTGCGGGTGTCGTAGTCCCCCCGTCCCGCCTCCGCGAAGAGCCCCAGGGTCAGTCGGCCTGCGCCGAGATCCCGGCCCGTCGCGGCCCCGGCCAGGACGGAGACGCCCGAGACGTCCACGCCGGATCCGGTCTCGTACCGCGAGCGGCCGCCTGCCAGGGCGACGAAGGCTCCCCGGACGATGCCGCGGCCCGCCGCGGCGGACACGGCCGACGGCGTTCCCTCGCGGATCAGCACGTCCTGGCCTTCTGCCAGGAATGCGAGGGACGCGGCGGCGGCCTCGGGATAGGCCTTCATCCTCGCGTACCTGGCCGCCATGGGGGAGAGGGAGGAGAGCACCGCCAGGAGCCGGCTCGGGACCGCCGGGTCGATCATGACCGTGAACGCGTGACCGCCCGGCGCAGTGACGGTGAGGGAGGAGAAGCCGTCGGCGTAAAGCTCGCCGGTAGCGTCCAGCAGCACCAGCCAGTCCCCCGGTGCCATGGTGAGCGCGGCCGGCACGCCGGTAACGGCGAAGCCGGTGGACCCGTCCACCGCCGCGTCGCCGTCGACCCTGAGCAGGGCCGTACCGTCCGGGGCCGCACGCGAGAGGTTCCAGACGAGATCCGCGCCCCTGAAGTCCGCGGCGTTGCCGGCTCCCGTCACGATTACGGCAGGGGAACTCCCCCCGTCTACCGTGAGCCTGGGGATAGCCAGGGTGCCGCAAGCGGAGAAATCGAAGGCGGCCCCGGCGGCGAGGAAAAGTCCGCCGCCTGCCAGGCTCCACGTGATGTCGGCTCCCGCCGCCAGTCCGAGGGTGCCCTTCAGCACGCGGGTGGCGCCGGTGTAGCCGCTCGTCCCGGCAAGCGTGAGCGCCCCGTCGCCGTCCTTCGACACCGAGCCGGCCCCGAAGATCGAAAGGTCGCTCGTCGCGCCGGACGGGAAGGCCGAGGCGCCGTAGTCGAACTCCAGCTCGTTGCCCTCCCGGACTTCGGCGCCGTTCACGAAGCTTATCTCGTTCGCGAAGCGGACGGACGATCCACGGGCGGCGGCCAGGGTGAGCCCGGAGCCCGCTATCCTGCCGCCCGAAAACGAGTAGCCGTCCTCCTCCACCGTCATCCGGCCAGGTTTCACGCCGGAGGCGTCGACGGACACGTCCCGCTCGGCTGCGGCCCCGAAGGTCACTTCGTCGCCGTCCAGGTACCTCACCGCGTACGACGAGTGAAGCCAGTTTCTGGCAGAATCGGCCGTTCCTTCCGGCACCCAGCGCGGGCCGGCCGTTCCGGACCAGCCGACGGGGGCTCCGGAAGGAAGGACTGCGATTGTCAGGGTGGTGACAGAGGCCGACGCGGCAGACGCGTAAACGCCGGTGTCATGCACCAACGGGTTGGTCATCGTGATTCTGAAATCGCCGCGTTCCAAGAAAGTGAGTATGCCTTCCGGACTGATCACGTAGTCCCTCCCTGATTCCGCGTCGCCGCCGTTCAGCTTGAGCTTGAAGAGCGTGGGAGTGCCATCGAAGCTCGCCTCTGACCCGAGATCGTAAAATGCACCGGGGACCGGATCGTAAGGGATAGCGGCAAGGTCCACTTCCCCCTGCGTTCCCAAGTGGACGCTGGCGGCGGACGTCATCATGCCATGCAGCTCGCTCAAGGGGAACCTGTTGTCGGCCGCGGACAGAATTTTCAGATTGGGGATATCGTCCAAATCCAGCGAAGAGAGCCGGGTGCCGTTGACGTACAGTCTTTCAAGGAGGGGGTTGTCGGTCACGTTCAGGTATGCGAGGTCGGGGTTGTTGTTTAAGCTGAGGGTCACGAGTTCGTTGGAGCTCACGTCGAGGTATTCGAGAACGGGATTGCCGCTCAAGTCGAGCGAATCGAGAGAGTTGATACTGACATCCAGGAACAGGAGCGCGGGATTTTGGCTCACGTCGAGCGAGTCGAGAGAGCTGAAACTGGCTTCCAGATTCTGGAGCGCGAGATTTTGTCTCACGTCGAGCGAATCGAGGTCGTTGAAACTGACATTCAGATTCAAGAGCCCGGGATTGTGGCTCACATCGAGCGAATCGAGGTCGTTGAAACTGACATTCAGATTCAGGAGACCGGGATTGCGGCTCACGTCGAGCGAATCGAGGCCGTTGAAACTGACATCCAGTAATCGGAGATACGAATTGTTTCCGATGTCTATCGAATCGAGAGCGTTGTTCCACGCGCTCAGTTCTTCAAGAAGCATGTTCCCTCTCGCGTCCAGTGCAGAGATATAGTTGTCATACACGATCAGACGTCTGAGGTTGGGGTTGCTTGAGGTATCCAACGATGAAAGCCAGTTGGATTCCGCCTCCAGGACCTCAAGATTCGGTTTGTTTGCCAGGTCCAGATCCGAGATAAAGTTATTCGAGACTATCAGGTATATAAGTCCGGGGTTTAGGGCGACGTCCAGCGAATCAAGGAAGTTGTCGGACGCGTCCAGATACTGAAGCTCCTGGTTATTGCCGACGTCCAAACCGTCGAGTTCGTTGGCCTTCACGTCAAGATCCCGGAGGCGAAGGTTTCCGCTCAGGTCCAGGTCGGCGATATAGTTGTACGACAGATCCAGTTCCAGAAGGTCGGGGTTATTTCTCAGGTCGACGGCGGCGAGATCGTTGAACGACAGGTCCAAAAGCAGAAGGGCGGGGTTATTGCTCACGTCGATGGCGTGGAGATCGTTGAACGCCGCATGCAGGGATTCAAGGGCATGGTTGCCGTTCACGTTCAACGAGACGAGACCGTTGAATGACGCGTTCAGGTATTCGAGTCCCGGGTTACCGGACACGTCGAGGGAGGAAAGGAGGTTGCCCATCACTTCCAGCTCGCGTAAGTGCGGATTATTTTCGACTTCGATGCTGGACAGCATATTATCGTTCGCGGCCACGTTAATCAGGTGTTCGAAACCGCTGAGGACCAGAGAGCCGGTCAGGTCTTTCGCATCGACCGAGATTATGACGGCCCTTCCGGTTCCTGAATTGTCCACGTCCACCCAGGTGATTCCTGTCCAAGACGAAGGGTACGGAGGTCTTGAACTCCAATTCAGGTTGCCTTGCCGGTCAAGGGCATCGATGTCCGCTGCGGCCAGCTTGTCCTGGTCTGACATGTCGTAGCCGTCGGCGGAAGCCGCATGAGCGAATGCGAAGGACACTAAAACCGGAACCATGAAGATTAATGACAGCGTCCGTCCGATGCGAACAAACGAATTCATAGCGACCGTGGCGGCAATCCGCATTTCAGAGGATAAACTGCAAGAAGGACAAATCCAGCGTGAAAAGTTCAAATCTACAAGACATAGGTTCAGTAATCGTTTCATGCATGATCTCCTCAGACGGTTCGGGAGAGGTGACGGTTCGGATGAGGGGCGCCCTTGTGTCTGGAAGAAAACCGAGTCGAACCCTCCGATACAAGCGTCGCTCAATATCGAAGCGGAAGATGCAATTTTGCATGACAGACATGTTCTTCGCCGCCGAAAAGCCTATGGTTAGAGGAGATTGGAACTGTCAGGCGAAGACGGCAACCAATCATGTCAGGTTCCGGCATCAGGCGCAAATCTCGTTTCAGATGGCAAAACACTATCGCGATGCGCTATCGAAAAGCCACCCGGCAAACCTCCCAGCGGCCTCAGGGCGGGATCCCGAGGCTTGTCCCGAGAATTGGCGGCATCATCGCATCGCGCGATGCCGCCCGCCAGAACCCCCTGATTCATCATTCCTTTGAAAGGAATGCCGTTTAGCTGGGTCGGTATGTTCTTCGCCGCCCGGTATGTTCTCCGCCGCTCGGTATGTTCTCAACCGCCGAAGATCCGATGATTAAAGGGGATATGTACTGCCAGACGTTGACGGCAATCAGTTACGTCAGGTTCCGGCATCAGGCGCGACTCTGTACTTGATGGGCAAAATTTTTCGCGATGCACTTTCGAAAAGGCCCCCGGCAAACCACCCGTCGTCCTCACGGCACGCTCAACGAGATTCCGGGGCGTGTCCGGAGAATGGGGATATCATCGCGCGCGGCGGCGCCGCCTGCCGGAACCTCCCGGGGCATCACTCCTTTCGAAAGGGATGCAGTTCGGCTGGACAGGCATGTTTTTCGCCGCCGAAGAGCCAACGGTTAAAGGAGATTTGAACTGTCAGGCGATGACGTCAACCAATTATGTCAAATTACGACGTCAGACGCAACTCTCTTATTGAGGAGCAAAAACAATTTTCGATTCACTATCGAAAATTCCCCCGGCAATCCTCCTGGCGGTCTCAGAGCACGTTCAGCTGATTCCGGGGCTTGTCCCAAGAATGAGGGATATCTCCGCGTCCAGCGATGCTGCCTGCCAGATCCCCGGGGTCATCATTCCTTTGAAAGGATGGGCTACAGTCAAGGGAATCTCCGGAGACGGCGCGAAAGCTTCCGACCGGAAGTCCCCGGTTCTTTCCGCGGCGGACTTGAGATGACACGGAAATCCAACGTCAACGACTTGACGCGGAAGGACAAGCCCTATTGAGAATTCAAATCAATGACGTAAACGACTCGCCAAACTCCACGTCCCTTAAGTTGCAGACATCGCATGACAAACCGCCGGACTTTCAGACGGAACCCCCAGCACGGCCTGCCATTCCGGCCTGACAATCGGCTTATGGTGCGGCGGCTCCCTCCTGGCGCTGCACTTCCATCTGTCGTTTGTCTCGCCCAATCCGTCGATCATGGCCTCCAAACGCGCGATCAATCCCCTGAAAGCAACCCTCCGGCGGCGGCCGCAGGTTCTCCAATCCCGAAACTCGGCGCCGCGGGCGGGGCCGGATCGGTCTTCCCGGCGGTAAGGCTGCCCGGGTTTCCTGCTAGTGTGTGGCAGCAATACAAATGTTAGAATTCTGAGATGGATTTCTGAGATGTTGAATGGCTGATGTCCCTAAAATGATACAAACATTTAGGCCGAAATTATACTTTCCGCCGGCTTTTTGAGGCTGGTTTCGGTACGGTGAGCCAGAAAGGAGAATCCTGATGGCCCGCATGGCTCAACCCCCTGACATCTGACCCATGGTCAAGGTCTTCCTGATCATGTGGCTCAGGAGCCCGGCTGTGCCGGTCTGCCTGGCCGAGCGAGTCAGGATTGCGCTCTTGAGCCAGTATGGCCGGACAGGCGTTGACATTGCCGAAGCTCTCCTCATACACGCCAATACGGCAGGGAAATGGCGGAAACGGTTCATGGAGAACGGCCCCGAGGGGATCCTGGACTCTCCCCGCTCAGGAAAGCCGCGAAGATACGATCACAACCGGGTCAGGCTCGACATCCTGAAGACTGACCTGTCCGAGAAGCCCCCCCCCACAAGGGTGCCGAGCGGCGCACCACGTCTCTCGCTAAGAGGCCGGAAATCAGCGAGGACATCATCATCGGGAGTGCTGCGGGAGTACGGCCTCCGCATCGGGGAGGCGAGGACCTGGCGCGTGAGCGAGGACCCCATGTTCAACCGGAAGGCGGCGGCCATCATCGGCGAGTACATGGACGCCCCTCCGAGCGTGATCGTGCTCGCGGTCGACGAGAAGACCGGCAACCAGGTGATCGAGAGGCCGAACGGCCACGCCAGGAACGGCAGAGGGGGCCGCTCGTCGGGAGCCTGAACGGCCCCTATAAGCGCCAAGGGGTCCTCAACCTGTTCGCCGGGCTGGAGACCAGGGCCCGGCCATAGTGCATGCCATGATCAAGCTGCGGAAGAGGCGTGTGGGATTCCTTGAGTTCATGAATCAGGTCGTGGAGGAAATCCCCGGAGTCAAGGACCCCCGACGGCGGGATCGAGCTCCAGGTCATCCTGGGCAAATGCCGCATCCGCAAGGGATGCGACGAGTGGCGCGCCGTTCACCCTAACGTCTCCTTCTTCTTTACCCCGACTTCCGCCAGCTGGCTGAACCTGTGCGTGGTGTTCTTCGGCAAGCTGACCCGCCACTCACTTAAGGGAGCAAATATACTGTCCCTCGACGATCTGAGGGAAACCATAGGGGCTTACGTGAAGTTTCATAACGAAACCCCCAAACCATACAGCTGGCGGAAGAGGGAGGTGAAAGGAGCCCAGCTCAGGAATACCTGCACGAGCTTTTGCAATAAGCCACTAGTACCCGGCCTTCCATGCCCTGGTCTGAAACTGGAGGAAGACGGTTTCCCCCAGATCTCTTCCTCATGACAGGCAACGGATCATGGGGATCGCCGCATCTGCGGCCTCGCCCAGGCCCTCCTGCCCGCCTTCGCCATGCACCCGCCTGCCCGCCTCCACCCCTCCATGCCCTCCTGCCCGCTTACACCCGGTCATGCCCCGCCCTGCCCCGCCGCCTCCCGGCAAAGCCGAACGCGACGGGCACGCGGACGGAGTCCGGCAGTCAGAAGCCAGTCAGGTCATCCCTGAGCCCGAAAGCCCTCCCGAGACATCGGGAGTCCGGGACGGCCGTGAACCGTCCCTCAGTCCTCCTGACCGCTCCCGTCTATGGCCATGAGCATCCACGTGACCGCCCGGAACATGCCCGCGCTTTCGCGGAACCTTCCCCCGGGGCGCTTGTCGAAGACGGTCTCCAGCGACTCGGCCAGGGTCTTGCGGATGTTCCTGAACACGGTCCCCATGACCTTGAAGGGAGCCCTGGCACGGCCCTTTCCATTGCAGGCGTTCGATACCGCTGAGGATTCGAGTTTCATAGCTTCCTGGCAGAACTCGAGGGCCAACAGGTGGATGACCATTTGCTCGGTGTAGTAAACGACCATCCTGTTCAGCGCCTCGGCGGAAGCTCTCGCGAGCGCAGCCGCTTCTCCGGAAGGCGCAACCCCCGCGAAGGCCTCCCTCAGGGCCCGGAGGCGGGAGCTCGTGTCCGTCCCGATTCTCCTGCGAGACTCGGTTATCTGGAAGTCGCAGACCGTCAAAGCCAGCCCCAGGAGTCTCAGGCATCTCTTCCCCCCGGCCTTCCTCGCGTCCCTTGTCTCGTCCCGGCCCTGATCACCGTCCATCGTCTTCGCCAGCTCGTAGGCGAACATCGCCGTATTCCGCAAGACCACCCAGCTCTCGAGGACCTCGCGGCCCGACAGCAAGGACAGGAGCTCCCGGAGCCAGTCTTCCGAAATCCTTAAGCCGCCGCCGATGAGATCCCGGTACGCGGAATCCGCCAGCGCGTTTAGCCTGGACGCGTTCAGTTCCATCTCTTCCCTGATCGCCGAGACCTCCTTGACGGAATCGTTCCCTCCTGATCCCTTCCCTCCACTCGCCGCTCCGAGCAGCGCGGCCCGGTCCGAGAGCCTGAAATTCACATCCTCCAGACGACAGAACTCGCGGGCCTGCTTCAGGCCGACATCGTCCAGCAACAGCTCGTTAGCCCGCCGCATGACCATGGCGACCGTATCCACGCCCTTGGGGCTGTCGTCCGCGATCAGCTCGTCGAATACGACCACGAGTTTCCGGGCCCTCTCGGGGTCCCCGAGCCCCTCAATCTCCTTCACCGGCCCCTTGTCCTCCTGCGAGGCGCGGGCTTCCCTGGACCTCAGGGCCAGGCGCAACACCGTCAGCAGCAGGGCGCCTGCCGTGACCCTGGCGATGCCCCCCCCGGCAAACAGCCACCCTTTCGCGATCGCGACCGAGGCAACGGACGACCAGCCGGGGATTAACCCCGCCGCCGCCGCCAGGACCGCGAGGAGGACAGCGGCACGGAAAGCCGCGCTCTCCCCGAAAGCCGCGCTCTCCCCGAACGCCGCGCTCTCCCCGAACGCCGCGGCGGGGAAGGCGGTATCCTCAGGGCTTACGCCCCCGCAAGTCCTGATGTTCCTGAACGCTTCATCTCTCATGGCGCTTACCTTCTGACAGCCCCCTTTCATGATGCCTGCCCCTGACGGTCAGGGATTCATCATGAAACGGTCGGGGATTCATCATAAAAAAGTTTCCGGGCCTCCGGTGGGGACACCTCGGACATGAAGCCGTGTTGCATGACTCCCCTTTCATGGACCGGGGTGCCGCCGGGCCGCATGAGAGTGTAGGTGAAAAACAGTCCGGAAGGCGCCAGGCGGATCTTCGGGAACCCAGTGCTCCGGGGCGAACCCGATGGAACCTGACCGTACATGGGGGCTCCCCGCCGGCCAAAGCGGAAACCGGGGTTCCCGACCGGTACCATCGAATCTGCGTTCGGTCGATTCTGCCAGACCGCAAGATTATCTTAGCAGAGATCATGCCAGCCCATCAAGGGCGAAAGCCAGCGGAAACAGGCCCTGTCCGGGAGTCGACGGGCTACCGTTCGCCACTGGAAGCCACGGGCCCGCGCGGCAGTCCGGCGCGGCTCGCACGGCCTACAACCCGCACCGGAGGACCAGAAATCCCGCTCCGTTCCGTGTGCGCCCCTAGCCCGGAACTGGTAATCAATGGACTGCGCGGCCAGCTTTTACCCAGGATCCGACCGGAGGGCGGTTGGAGCAAGCCGTCGGACCGAACCAGAGTGTTCTGCGGCGCGGGATACCGACGCCGCTTGACGTGAAGGCCGGAAAAGCCGGAGAGAGTCAGAAGAAATGAGAGGCAAACGGAGAAGCGGAAGAAGGGGAGGCGGAAGAAGAGGCTACTCTCCAAAAACCGGGGCTCCCTGAGATGCCGCCGGACTTCCCTCGCGAGGGTCAAGAGGCGGACCGGAAGAGCAGCAGCTCGGTAATCTCGCGTAACACGGCCTCACTGCCTTCCCCCAGGCTCGCGGAACACGGCCTCACTGCCTTCCCCCCAGGCTCGCGGCCAGGGCGCCTTGTCGCTCAGGATGCGCTTCAGCTCCCCAGCCTCCTCCCGCATGGAACTGGCGGGCGGTCCCCCGCCAAGAAACCTGATATCCGCTGTCCTAACGTATAATGAAATTAACGATATCGCATATCCCATAAGGCTTATCGCGCGATTTCCAAAACCCCCTTGCCCCACTTCTTGCCCCACTTCCATTCAAGGGCAATATTGGCGCTAATCTTGCGCTCTCTCTTTCGCTATGTGAGGCTCAATGCCCGGAACGCGGTCCTGAATGCGGCTTGCACGGAAAACGAGCCCTATCAGCCGCACGGGAACCCCGATTTCGGGCTCCGGGGCGCCGGACAGCGGGGAGGGAGGCCGCCGACCGGACAGCCATGATTCCGGATTTATGGAACCTCGGATTCTGATTTGACGCGCGGCGCCGGAATCATATCAAAAGTATTGATTTTCGTGATAATTAATGCTATGCATATGTCAGCCGGACCGATCCGGTCAAGAGAGCGACCGCAATCGCCTTGCCAGTCATTTTAGCCGCGTCAAGGCGGCTCACACACGAAAGCAACGGAGGCCAATCATGCCGGAACTAAAGATATCCTCCGCAGTCGCCGTGGCGAACTGGATGATCAAGAAGAACCTGGAAGATCCCAGCGGCCTTACCCACCTGAAAATACAGAAACTGCTTTATTTCGCCCAAGGCTGGCATCTGGCATATTTCTCGGAACCCCTGTTCAGCGACTCCATAGAGGCATGGAAACACGGGCCGGTGGTGAAGTCGGTCTATCTTAAGCTGTCCCGCTTCAAGGACAATATCATAACCACCCTCATCACGGAGCCCGTCGCGGCGGATGGGGGCTGGATAAACGGAACGCCCGAAATACGTTTCCACGACGATGACACCAGATGGCTGTTGGAATGTGTTTGGAACAACGATTCCAAAACGGACGCGTGGGAACTTGTCGCCGCGAGCCATGCTAAGGGCGGGCCTTGGGAGCAGACGAAGGCTTTGGCCGGAGACGACGCCTGGGGTTACCCGATAATATCGCTTGAGATGATGAAGGAATATTTCGAATCACAATTGAAATTGGCGAATATCGATGTCGGGTAAAAGAAGGAGACATGGCCCCCCGCCTCCGTGAAATAAATTGCATGGCTACGTATCAAAGGGTGATACTACAGCGGAGACATCAGAATTCTCGCTGGAATTAGAGTTGCCGTCGGACCAATTGGTTAGACATAGATATATTCAAGAAATCGGAAAGTTAGAGACCGAAAAAAAAGAGTTCAAGAAAGAGATTCGAGATGAAAGAGACGATAACAAAAAGTTGCTTATACAGATGCAGGACTACGCCAGGTTAAAGGCGGCGGAAAGCGATTACGCCTTCAATTACGGTCTTGCCGCTCTTATTACGATTATCGGCTCCCTGACCGTGTCCATCGAAAACTTCATGTCGTTGCCGCTCTCCGCGCCGTGCAACCATTATGTGGGGGTTGCGATTATCATCACAGGTTCCGTAATCGGCTATGTCAGGCCGGCCGTATCGCATGTCATAAGACTACTCAAAAACCGAGGCAAAAAAGACGGAACATCATAAAATACTGCCAGAAACGGGCATAAAAATGCCCGGGCCGTTGCCGTGCCGCCAGGAGGCTGGGGCGGCAGGTTGACCCGGGCTGCCCCGTCGCGGGGCAAGGGGAGATTCGCGGTAAGTTTCAGGGCGGGAGGCTAGAGGGT
>JAISFS010000218.1 GCA_031263485.1 Deltaproteobacteria bacterium
AAAGTTCTCGCTGGCAGAGATGATGATGAGGCTTGGAACGTACCGCAAGACAACTTTTTCAGATCGATATGGGGCGGTCTTCTCCGCGCCCACTAAGGCCCAGCGTTCGATCTTTCGGGACTTCGGGGTCAAGGCCGCTGATTAACCTAGCTATACTTTGATGGGATTTTGAGTTATGAAGTCAACCGTCTACTATATGGACAGGATGATCAAGCCCGCACGTTGAAACCCGCACGTCATGGTAGTTGATGAGTTGACGGAGTTTGGTGCTGAATTGCCCGCTGATTTTTTTTATCCCGTCTTCTGTCGTCATCCATGCTCTTGACACCATGTCGTAAGACATGCATAATCGGCTTCAGGCAGGCTGTGGATCCCAGTGCGACGTAATCACTGCTTTTGAGGGACAATAGAAGAACTGAAGACTTTTCCGGGACTATTACGACACGCTGTTTTTCTGCCGAGATCCCCCGGCTTCGGGGATGTCGGCGACTCGATCGCACGATGGAGTCCTCTTCCGCCGGAGCTTGAAATGACTAAACAGCAGGGCAAGGTTCTGGTCCAAAACTCTGTCTTCTCTGATTTCATTACGCAAAATTCGCCTCTTGTCGACAAGACTAAGCTCGTTATGCAGTTGTTGCAAGAGCCTATGGGCTCATATCTCCTGTGCAGGCCGAGGAGATTCGACAAAACCCTTCTTCTCGACACGATAGAGAATATATTCAGGGGAGAGCGTGAGCTGTTCAAAAATCTGGCGATCGGGCAACCTGGCGTGAAATTCGATTGGGAAGTCTTGCCGGTGATAAGGCTCTACATGAGCGGCACGCATTCGTCTGTCAGAGGATTAAAGCAAGACCTGATAGGCATTCTGTCGGATATTGCTGAGGATCAGCACGTGCAAATCGACACGACTAACGAGACGCGTGCCATATCTACCCTGATAAGGAGGGTTTCAGACAAGCACGTCGCGTACGCTGAAGAGAACGACATCAAAATATCCAAAACCTCCCCCCGTAATGTTGTTTTGCTTATCGACGAATACGATTTTCCACTGCAGGTAAATTTGTTGGATTTTGACAAAACGATAAAGCTCAAGATCTTGCTTCGCGTTTTTTTCTCTGCGATCAAACGTCTTCAAAACCGCATTCGTTTCTGCCTGATATCGGGCATTACAAAATTTGACGAGCTATCACTTTCTTCCGGCATGAACCAGGTTGAAGATATTACCTATGAGTCCCGCTATTCTGAAATCTGCGGGTTCACGATAGATGAAATACGGACGACGTTTTCCGAATACCTGCAACCGTCCCTCGACGAGATGATATCGAGAGGCGAATTGGGTGCCAATCCGACTGTCGACCGACTGATGGGCGAGTTTGAAAGGTGGTACGACGGGTATTCATGGGATGGACAAAAAAGGGTCCTTAACCCCCGATCCGTAGCGGAGTGCCTGAGCAAGAAGAAATTTTTTGAATACTGGAAAAGCACAGGACCTTCTCTGATGTTCGATCAACTTGGAATAGGACCTGAAAATTATTATAATGTTTTCTTGGATGACCTGACCGTTGAACAAAATGTTTCCATTACCGAAACGCAAACAATTTACAATGACAATGCAGTCATGCTGATGGCCGGGTATCTTACCGTTGATTCCATCGACAATTCAGGGGACGCGGCCATTTATCACCTGAGAATCCCTAACTACGAAATTAAACGGGTAATCAGAAACTCCATTTTGGCAAGAAGGACATCATCTCCCAAATCAGTCGACTCCTTAGGCATGATGAATCCAAAATACAAAAAATTTTACGATGCTTTCTGTCATAGAAACGAACAAGAATGCGAAAAGCTCTTTTCGTCTTTCATTTCATCAGCATCCTATGAATATGACCTAACCGGCGAGCTCTTCTTCACCTTTCTCCTGTCGTTATGTCTGGATATCGGCAAGCACAAGACGGCTCTCGAGGCGCATACGACCAAAGGAAGGACCGATCTCGCTTTGTTGACTCCCGACGGCGAATGGATGGTCATAGAGGTCAAACACGATAATCCTGTCAGGAGCCTTAAGCGCAACAAGCGTCTTGAGGGAGCGAAAGGCGCCAAGGGCGTCGCCGCCGCCCTCTCCCCCTCAAAGAAAGTGGCCGAATCGCCTGAATTTTCCCAACATTCCGAGCCTCTGGCAGAACATCCCCCTGACCGTGACCCCGATATCATGCACGGCATCCATCCAGTTTCAGGCAAGGCTGCCATCGACTCGGCGACTCAAAAGGATTTACCCGTCGTTGCAGGCGAGGTGCCGGAAACCGCCGCCATAAGTCTGGAGAAAAACGTCTCGGCGGCATTCGAGCAGATTGTCGCGAAGGTGTACTCCTTGCCGTTCCTCGGCAGAAACGCCAGGGTCTGGGCGGTCGCGGTCGCGATTTACGATTCCGCTTTCGTGAGGATCCGTTTCAGGCAAGCGGTCTGGAAGGACGATACCCGGACGCGCGTGGAACTTCCGTAGCCAAAATCCTCGGTTGTCGATCCTGTTCGTCTTGCCGGACGCGGTCGAAGCGTTTCCGCTCCGGCAAGGCTTCCAGAAATCACCGACTGCTCCCCTTCTCGGCGGCTGACAGGCCTTCCTGCGCTGGCCTGGCGGCACGTTCCGATGCCACCCGTCACGCCAAGCGCCTCGGTTCACGTCCGGTCGCCGTGAGCGATATTACGCCGCCTTTGCCGTCCATCGCTAACTCCGCGGCTTCCGCGGATGGCTTCTGCGGATGCAGGAAAGGGGGCTGTTTGCCGGAAGTGATTATCATCTCTTCCGCAAGGCTTCCGCAAGCCGGACATTTGAGATCGACCGAACTGAAACGGGGCTGAGGACAATCTTTTCCTGAAACGAACCGCCCCAGGGCGATGGCGAACTGGCTCCTTTGAACGGCGGGGTCCGGACGCTCGCCTGGCCAATCCGCGATAAACTGCGAGCCGACGGGGCTCCCGGGACGGGAGCTCTCGCGGACCGCTTTGCGGGACGGCGCGGTGACCGGTCACGCGACTATCCGCAGCCGAGGCGTTGTCCGGTCCGCGCCGTGTCCGATGGCGACTCACGTGTTTCGGCAGGCCATAAACGTCTGCGGGCAGAAAACGACGGCTGGCCGTTTCCGACCCCAAGCCCGCTCCCCGGCTCCTATCCCGGGGGGCGGCCCCGGGGATCGCAAGCGTCCCGCGGGGCCGTAATCCCTTGAAACGTCAATCCTGCCCGCGCGTGGGCGCGGCGGGCGTCCCGGCGCCGCCCGTCCCCCCCAACCCCTCGATCATCACGCTCGGCGGGATCGAGAAGCCGGTGTCCAGCACCTCCCTCCATGAGGTGAGGGTGCTCACTGACACCTGGCTCATGGGGATGAAGATGGAGGTCACCGAGGCGTCCGGCGCGGAGGCCGAGACCGTGACGCCGTTGGAGGAGGAGATCACGTAGGCCTCGGTCGGGGGGCCCGCCCCCGTGGAGATCCCGCCGGGAACCCTGGTAGCCTGGCCGCTCCCCTCCCCGTCCCATGACCCGCTGCGTTTGCCGAAGAGGCTCAGGGTCGCGGGATCGGGCAGTCCGGTGTAGGTGTCGACCAGGTAGAGGTAACCGTCCCCGAAGTCGCCGCAGCCGGCGTCCCTGGGGGAGAAGGTGGTGAAGGACATGAGGCTCCTGCCGTCCTGGAGGGGCACGAGCTTGGGCTGGGTGATCACCATCTCGTAGCTGTCCCTGCCGGGCAGCGTGAGCGCCCCCAGATCCAGCGCCCTCCTGTAGCCGGCGCTCCCGTCGTCCATGGCGGCGTTGCGGAGCTGGCCGTAGGACGTCACGGGGCCGGCCGAGGGGTCCGGGATCTCGCCCGCGAAGCCGGTCACGGCGCCGCCGTCGAACACCGTCACCCCGGAGAAGTCCAGAAGCTCCCCCGTGCGCTCCCTGAAGGTCATGAGGCGATCGGAGGTGAGCTCCTCCTTGATCCCGTAAATGTGCTGGCGGTGGTTCTCGGCGCAGCCCGCCGGGGCCGATCCCCGGCAGGGGTTCACGTCGTCCATGCTCCAGAGCCGGCCGGTGCCGAAGAGCACCCAGAGGTTCCCCCTCTGGTCCCAGGTGGAGTTGACGGCCCCGGTCACGGGCGCGTCGGTGTCGTACAGCCTCTCGAGCGTCCAGGAGTCGGGCGGGAGCGGGTGCCCGTCGGATCCGTCCACGGTCTTCAGGCGGTAGACCGCGCCGGAGTCCGTGCAGGCCTGGGCGTCGCGGGACACGGTGAGCCCGAAGTACAGGGCGTGGTTGGTCCAGGGGTTGGTCCGCGCCTGGGCCGCCGGCAGGAAGGGGTTGTTGAAGAAGCTTCTCGGCTCCGCGACGGAGATGGCCTTCACCTCGCGGCCCGTCTCGGCGTCCAGGACGAAGACCGTTGCATTCCTGTAGCTGTAGCCCTCGTAGGGGGAATCGGCCCCGAACGTCACGTGGGCGCCCTGTTCGGCCGTCGCGGGCACCGCCGCGTCGGTCGCGGGCCCCGAGGGGATCACCGCGTACCACTTGGCCTCGCCGCCGGCGGCTTCCACGTGGGAGATCATGCTGGGGAGCCCCACGGTGAGCCCCATGCCCGGCGCGCTGTAGCGCCACAGGAGCTTAGGGTCGGATTCCGGGTCGGTAATGTCCAGGGCGAAGACCTCGGAATAGAAGTGCTCCTCGCCCGCGACGTCCGGGTCGGGCGTCTCGATGACGCGCCCCCCGAGCCTCATGCCTCCCAGGAGAACGGTGCGCCACTTCCCGCCGATCTTCACGTCGTTGATGAGCGGCTTCAGGTCCACGTAATAGGCGTGGTGGTACTCGGGATCCGGGAGCCAGCGAAGGTGCGGCAGAAGCGAGGTCGGGATGTAGGCCCAGATCTCCGCCCCGCGCTCGTGGCCGCCTTCTGCGAACTCCACCCTGCCGTTCTTGAGCGAACCGTCGTAGAGGCCGACGTTTATCGCGTGAAGCATGCCGTCGTTGGCCCCGAAATAGGCCATCTGCCGGCGGCCCGAGTTCTCCTTGGCGAATTCTCCGTAGCTCCTGTCTCCGTAGAGCACGTCGAAGCGGGACTGCGGGCTCCCCACGAGGATGGGCTTGGAGTTTATGATGTCGCCCAGCCTCCAGACGACCGGGGTCTCGCCGTCGCCCCAGGGGTCGCCCACGGTGCGGCTGCGCCAGCCGTCCTTCTCGATGCCGGTGACCCACTCGATCAGATCCTTGGCGGCGAGGGTCTTCAGCGCGTCAGGGCCCAGGCCCGAGCCGTATTCGTCCCTGACCGGCAGGCTTTCCTGCCAGTTGTCGTGGAGCATGAGCGCCTTGAGCTCGGTGAGGGCGTCCCCGGAGGCCCTGAACTCGCCCATGGAGGGCTTGCCGTCGGGGGAGGCCGCGGCCGGCCTGCCGTAGAGGATGCGCCTGCGGCCGTTGGCCACCGTGGCCCCGCTCCCCTGGCCCCGCGTGCCCAGGGCCAGCTTCCCGGAGTCGAGCCGGGAGAGCCACTCGCCCGTGTCGAACAGGGGCGACAGCTCGAAGAAGGTCTTGGGGTGCGCGGTCGCGTCGGTCGCGAGGGTGCCGTGCAGATCCGAGCAGCGCGTGATGAAGTGCCCGGCCTCGTAGCAGTCTGGTTCCAGCTCCGGCTCGGAGCCGTTGAAGGTTACGATGTAGTCCCCGGACTGGTCGGTGGGATCGAGGATCCCGTCCCCGTCGTCCTCGCGGAAGTTACCGTACTTGTCGACGAAGAGACCGAAGACGCTCCCCACCCATCTGATGTTCTGGGTGTTGTCCCTGGGATTCACGTAGGTCGGGTAGTAGAAGGTCTGGACGGAGACGCCGCCGCCCAGGACGGTGTCGACGGAGGCGGAAGTGGAAGTGCCGGTGCTCACCGACCGCGCGATGTCCCTGAACGCCGCCGCCAGCTGCCCCGGAAGCTCGGAGATGTTGTTCGCGTGGAAATAGAACCTGGGGGTCCCGCCGTCGGCGCCTTCCCATTCGCCCGGATCTGGCCTGCCGTTGTTGTTGAAGTCGGAGAAGCCGCCGTATTTGGCGGCCAGCCACAGCGGCCCGGGCAGGTACTCGCCCGCGGCCGCGGAGCCGTCGGACAGCTCGAAGGTCCGCCAGACCTTCCGGCCGATGGGGTCGGGGCCGCCGCTGCCCGCGAAGGCGACCTTGCACCCCCTGCTGAAGGGATCGGCCGGCGCCCCGCCGTACCCGGCGGGCCAGTTGCAGGTGGACGGGGTCGCGTACAGGGGCTGGCCCGCGTTTTGGGACACTTCCATGTAGGTGCCGTCCCGCGTGGTCCCGCTTATCGTGTAGCCTCCCATCATGTTCGCGGAGGACGCGGCGACGGGCTTCCAGGAGCCCACGACTATCCCCGCCACGTCGGAAGGGTCGATCTCGAAGCTCCAGTCGTAGGGCGACCTGAAGGGGTAGTAGACGGCCTGGCCTTCCTGTGCCCCCTTCTCCTGGGCCCTGGCCTTCAGGATCCCGGAGATCCGGCCCGCGTCGGGGCCGGCCATGTCGTAGCCGGTCTCGGCTGTCTTGCCCGACCTGGCCGAGGCCACCAGCTCGACCGTGTACTCCACCATTATGTCCATGTCCCAGTCGGAATAGCTGTGCCACGACGAGCCGTCGAACCCGACCGTCCGGTCGATGCCCTGGACGGTGTCCTCGAAGTTGACCCTCACGACCGTGCGGTACGGGGTGCCGCGCCCGTCGGTCTGCCAGTCGACCACGAAGAAGTTGATCGGCCCCATGAGGCGGTCGACGGTGGAATTCGAGGACATGTCGCTCATGTTGGCCGGGAAGATCGAGACCTTCCTCGCGACCCTCCCCGAGGAGTCGTGGACGGGGATCTCCAGCGGGGGGAAGACCCCGCTCAGCGTGACGGCGTAGACGTCTATCGCCTGCTCGATCGAGCCCGGCGCGCCGAAGTCGTGCGTGTGCGCGTAGTAGGCCACCGCCGCCGAGCTGTAGGTGCCCTCGAAGGACGGCAGGTTCGGGCAGAGGCCCTTGACGTTGGAAAGCGAGGAGAGCGTCTTGGGCAGGCAGTCGTCGTAGGGCCCTGCCGCGTAGAAGAACTTCTTCCCCGCCAGCCCCTCGGTGGAGGTCACAGCGTCGAGCCAGCCCTTCAGGCCGAACGCGCCCCTGCCCCCCGCAGGCGCCGCCGCGCCTTTGAGGAGGGGGCGGTCAAGATCGCCCCAGCTCCCGGAGGGATCGTCGCCGTCGTGATCGGAGTCGGCCTCGGCGATGAGCAGGATGACCGGCTTGGCGCAGTCGGCCGCAGGGAGATCGGGCAGATCCGACCAGCTCGAGAGGTAGGGCGCCGTGAAGCCGTCGCCGTTGTACTCCTGGTTGTAGTTCTCCTCGCCCTTGGAGGTGGGCAGGTATCCGGGGGTGGGCTGGATGCCCCCCTTGCCATCCTGGGCGTACCGCGCGAAGAAGCGCACGGCCTCGTAGAGCATCTCGCCCACGGGGTTGCCCCAGGACGAGGCGGTGCTGTAGCTCAGCCATCCGGTCAGGCTTCTGCCGGGGGAGGCGATGGTGAGGGAGTCGATGTTCCTGATGAGCCCGCCCCTGATGAACTGGCCGGTCTGGAGGTTCACCGCGCCGGAGAGATCGCCGATGGCGTTCCGCACGACCCCTCCCTTGATCCTGGTGTCCAGTTCGCCCGACTGGTACTCCCACGGCGTCCCCTCGCCGCTATGCCTGTAGGAGCCGGTGAGGAGGCCGAAGAGCATCTGGCCGTTCTCGCCGTTCTGCTGGAGAAGGCCCACGGGTTTCAGGCCCCCGTCGGGATACGAGCGGCAACCCTCGGCTTCCGAGGCGGCATGGTCGGCGCAGACGTCGACCTGCACGGTGAAGGCCTTGATGATCTGGGGCCCATTGCTAAGGACGTTGGACGGGTTGGGCCTCTCGTTGTAGACCCAGTCGAAGTACCGCCCGCCGGCGCCCGTCGGGGTGATGTTCCATCCCCAGATCGTGGAGTCGGCGTCGAGGATGTACTGCACTATGGGATAATGGATGCCGTCCTCCGGGTCGTTTCTGGTACGCGCGAAGAAGTGGGCCCCTCCCGCCTTGGGCTTCGGGTAAGGCGTGTACTTGGAGATGTCGTAGTACTTGGTCATCGGGGTCTCGGACGCCCAGCGGCTGTCCGAGAGCACGTCCGCGCCCCAGAGGTGGGCGTCGCGGGGGACGAGCGAGCCTTGGAGCCTGGTGTGGCCGGGCGTCGCCGCGACGGGGTTCCCCGCCGCGTCGTAGGCCTGGCCGGCCGGGTCCGCCGCGGGCGCGGACCCCTCCACCAGCCCCGGCTGGGTGGAGACGCCCCCGGAGGCCGGCTCGTCTATCGAGCGGTAGCCGCCGTAGAGGATCTTGCGGATGACGTCCATGCGGCTGGCTGAGACGTAGTTGAGCCAGTTCCCGCTGAACAGCCCGCCCCGGGTGGAGTGGGGCCTGTTGCAGATCCCGATCTTCTCGCCCGTCAGGTAGTGGGCGGCCCTTGCGGCCCGGATCCTCATCGCCTTGACCGTGTCCGGCCTGGCCGCGTCGAGAGAGGATTGCGGATCGTCGTCCATGGCGGCCCCTTCCCTGCGGAAGTGCCCCCCGCGGTCGCCGTTCAGGGTGGGGGTGCCGACGTAGGCGTAGCAGCTCCGGCTGTCGAAATAGCCGTAGTAAAGGACCGAAGGGTTGAAGCCCGTGTCGATCACGCCGTCGCCGTCCATGTCGGTGAAGTCGTTGTAGGCCTGCTGGAAGAGCTTGTGGTCCTTGCTCATGACCAGGAGCACCCTGGGCACGGTCTTTCCGGAGCTCAGGAATGGGCTGGTCTGGTAGTTCGACTTGTCGGGCGAGCCCGGATACGGGGGCACGGAGGTGACTTCAGGCAGGGTCACGGTCCAGTTGATGCCGGGAGTTTCCGAGCTCCCCCAGGCCAGTGCCGGGGCGGAATCGACCGCCAGGGCCGCCGAGACGGCCAGGAACGCGAGCGCCGCAAGCCAAAGATATCCCGGCCGGCAGGTGGCATCAAGACATGAAGGGGGGTCCTGGGGGGGGGATGTATGGTGAGGGGTCATCTTCAGCCTCAGAGGGGAACCGGCGGCCAACAGCTGCTGCCGGCGAGGATATTTACCGGAGGTGATCGTCAGCGGGCATCGCCGCGACGTCCGCGCGGGCCGAGGCCCGTCGGCGCCAAGGGGCCCCGATGGCAGTTCGGGGGAATCCGGGCGTCTGATAGGTCTGCCGTCCCGGCCGGAAACGTGTCCGGCGCCGACGGGCTCTCCCCTTCAGTGGGGAGGGACACTCTTTATGGGCCCCGGACGGACGCCGTGCGCGTTCGCAAAATCGCGCGTGCGCGTCCCGCCGCGTCGGGACGCCGATGCCGGAAGGACGGGAGGGTCCAGGCTCAGGGGTCAGCGGCCTTCCCGCCTCGGGAAGACGGGTACCCGGTCAGGGGCGGTTCCCGGCGCACGGCGGCGGCTGCAAATACACTCGCCCGCGCAAGAGAAAGGGCGACAGGGATGCCATGAAAATGTTTTGCCGGGAGCCGATGTCCTGGCCACTCTCGGGATTCCTCAGCATAAAATGTGCCAGATCTCGCTCTGATTCGGCACGGAGCCCGTCGCCTTGCCGGGCGGGCCGGGGCCTGCAGGAGCGCTCTGGGGCATGGCGGGACTGAGCCTCGCGCGGTGCGCCGTGTCTCCTTGAACGGGCCGGGGTCCCGGTCGCGGTTTGGCGGAGGCGCAACGCACGGCGGCGGACACTGATCCGAAGGGCGTGCGGTTCGCCGGAAACGGGCTCGCGAGGCCCAGGCGCTTCGACCCGCATCGCAGGTTACCGTCAAAGTAAAAAATTTTTTATGATATGTCAACGCTGATTCCGCTGCAAAAAACCATCACTCTCGACAGCGAAGCGGAACGCCATGCGGCCATCGCATCGGCACCCTTGCGCTTAAGCCTTAAACCACCGCCCTTCCGCGCACCATTTATCCAGACGCTCTGCCCTCAAATGACTTCCGTGAGGTGAAGGGGGGAATTTTCCAGCGGGATCTACGTTGTCGGAAAGTGTTAGTCGGAATACGGTCACCGGAGAATCCGGAAATCGGTAATCTGGCAGTCGGGCATCGGGTTTCCGGTCATCTGGCAGCCGGTCATCTGGCAGCCGGTCATCTGGTAGCCGGTTGTCGGGGCGCCTGGAATTCGTAAGGCTTGGCGTGCAAAGTTTCGGTCATGCCGATGGTTCGTCTGACAGGGATTGGCAGGCATCTCTCCGTCCATCGCGGATGCCAGCTGGCGATGGCTCCGTCGTGTCGATGCATCGGCGGTGAAATGCCTGTCCACCACCGCGGCCCGAAGCCCTCATAAGTAGGAATACGGCTCGGCGCACTCATTACGCCTTATTGAATAAGCGAAAATGCCTACAGCGAATGTGAAACTGCTGATTATATATGCCTACTGGCGATGGTACATGCAGAACAGCCTATGGCACATGCCGGACAGCCGATGGCACATACAGAGTGCCTATGGCATATGCAGAATGCCTATGGTTTATGCAGAACATCCGATGAAATATGCCGGACAATCGATGGCATATGCCTAATAGCCTATGGCATATGCCGAACAGCCGATAAAACATGCCGAACATCCGATGGAGCAGGTATTTATCAATGATCTATCATGAATTGCGTATGATACACATACACTATCGACAAAGCCAAGGCGACAACTAAAATCATATACATGACGAAAGCGTAATAAATCCACGGGAGATCCAGGTTTCTGGGCTGGCCGGTTCAACCATGGCAGGGATACGGGGGCATTTTAGGGAATTTCATTCTATAATGGCAGGTTTCACTGTCGACATCTGGAGAGAGAACCCGCAACTGCTTAACAAAATTCTGATTGCGGCATCAATCTGCCAACTTTGCTAATTATGCATGTCTACAAAGGCACACCCGTCCCGGCCGGGGTGCCGCCCGGAAATGTGCCTTCTGATTGTCAGGCCATCACGAACGCCGTTATGGCGACCTTCGTTTT
>JAISFS010000049.1 GCA_031263485.1 Deltaproteobacteria bacterium
GTTCCCCTTCCGGTTTTTGTAAGGCTTCCCGTGCCGGTTATGGCTCCGCCGAAACTGCCGCTCTGAACCGTGAGCCCGTCCGAATTGACGATATCGCCGGAACCGTTGAGCGCGGACAAGGCGCGGGACTCGCCCCCTGTTTCATATGACGCGCCGCTCTCAACCGTCAGATCAGTATTGTTCGCGATCCTCCCCACAAGAGTCCCAACGCTTACGGTCGTGCCGCCGGAGTAAGTGTTGGCGCCGGCAAGGGTAAGCGTGCCCCCGCCGCCTTTAGTGAGGGATCCCGTGCCAGAAATGATGCCGCCGTACATGACAGCGTCGGAACGATTAAAGACCAGACTGGCATTGGTCTCTATATCGCCGGTTATGCTCCCGACAGTTCCGTCGTTTCCTATCTCAAGAATCCCGTCGCTCACGGTCGTGCCGCCGGAGTAAGTGTTGGCGCCGACAAGGGTTAGCGTGCCCCCGCCGTCTTTAGTGAGGGATCCCGTGCCAGAAATGATGTCGCCGTAAGTGACAGCGTCGGAACGGTTAAAGACCAGACTGGCATTGATCTCTATATCGATATCGCCGGTTATGATCCCGCTATTTCCGCCGTTCCCAATCCCAAGAGTCCCTTCGCTCACGGTCGTGCCGCCGTAGTAAGTGTTGGTGCCGGTAAGGGTAAGCGTGCCCGACCCCGTTTTGGTGAGGGATCCGCTACCTTGGATGGTGCCTTTGAAATTCACGGAATAGGAATCGGTATTCAGGGTGACGCCTGCCTTGTCGCTCCCGGTGGGTGTGGTATCCAGTGTCGTGATGTCGGCAGTCCCGTTGTAACCGAAATTCACGAACTGAAAATTGTTGGCTCTGTACAGGACCACTGAACTGTTCATGTTCAGCGTGTTGCCAGAAAATGAATCTCCTGCCGTTCCAAATGTTGTTTCGGTAACCCCTCCCCTGATAGAGGCGTTAGGATCGAAATCTCCTCCGTTGACATTTATCGTGTTTCCGGTGGCAATCGCGGTCCCGAGATAGGAATAAGCATTCCCTCCGATGATAATGATATCGCCGATTGTGCCGCTCTCAATGGTAATAGTATTATTCAGGGCGTTTACGTTGCCGGAGTCGAAAGCTCTGGCATACCCTCCCCATATCCCCCCTCCCGATATCCCTTCTGATGTTCCTCCGTCTATGACAACACTGTTTTGTGAAGCTTCGGCACCCCCCGTAAGGCTAACGGCTTGCCCGCCACGGATGACGCTATTGACAATGCCTTGGACCGTAACCTTGTTATCCGAAACACTAACATCTGATGACGTATAATAGTACGCACCGAAAGCATTATGCACTTTCCCTGAACTTTCAATGATCAGATGATTTTCGGTGGGATCACGGGTATAATCTATTCCGGAATCATCTGAACTGTTGCCGTAAAAGTCGACGTTACTGTTGTCAGTGTCTACAGTCACAATGTGGCTGTAATCGGCAAAAACTGGAAACAGTTGCGCCAGAAGACAAGTGATGAAAACGGACAAAGCCGGAATAATGATGCCGGAACGGGTCCGGATTGCGGTAGCTGGCGTCATGGTGTGGTGTCAACTTTAAGAATCACTGGCGAACAGCGAAGAAAGCGTCCGTTCGCCAGCCTGAGGTGGCTAGAGCAACAACACTGAAATGCACAGCTCGCTTTTGGGAGGAGGAGTCATTGCGGCGCATCCAGAGCAAGCTGAGGCGTCCGGGAAAACGGGCAGGCAACTCTCGGGCTAGTTGCGGCGTCGCGGTGCCCTGTCCGGGCTTACGGTTCGGGGAACCAGCTGCGTTTTCGTTTCAGTATGTTAGCCCTCGGCGTCCACCGAGTCAAGTTGAAATGGAATTGTATCTGGTAACCGTTCACGGCTTATTTTTGATACAATCAAAGACAAGGCAATTAAATGCCAGTCCCACATATGGGGGCTATCAAAACAGCTGTCTTTTTTACACCTCTCGCGGCATCGTCGGCTCCTGGTACCGGGGTTGCCTTATGATCGCGTCAAGTGCCTGACTCCGGCCCCCGTTTTCAGACGTTCCAAATTGCCTCCGTATGAGCCTTCACCAAGCTCAAAATACGCTACCCGGATCCCCTGAAACGAGAATGGCCAAGGATGTGGTTTTTTTCGGCGGAACCAGATTCCGCCGTCCCTCAGCCTCTCGAAGAAACAGCTCTCCCCCGGCTTCGGAATAATAATTTTCCGAAAGTCCCGTTGGCTCAATCCCGACCTGAAAGAACCGAGGTCCTCCGCTCGTGAGCCGTCGCCCTGGCTTCAGATATTCCAGCCGTTTTCGGCGGCGGGCATGACGACCCTGAGGAGGCTGGCGGGCGGCTTCGCGAGAAGCCGTGAGCCCCTTCTTGCGTGCCCGGCATGGGCAATGACTTTGAGGTGAAAGTCCTCTACAGACTTGGCAACGGGAACTGTTAGCCTATGGCAAGGGGAAAGCCGTGAGGCCCAACTGAAAGGAGCCGGAGGCAAACCCTCGGCCCGACGGACAGAAATCGCATCAGGCGTTCCGGAGCGGACGAGCCTGCATGGCAAAGCAAAGTCCAACACTGCATGAGCGGAGGGGCGTAAACGGGACGGGTATATGAGGGGAAGGTCATTGTCCTTACCCGGGGAGATCTCCCGGCGGCCATCGGAACATCCGGCTGAACGCAGCCGGCCTCGGGTCCGGCGGCAGGAGCGGCGCCGCCGCGCTGAACCGGGAGAAGGCGGCAGAGGCCATAGTACCGGGAGCGATAACCGGGAAGGTCCGGACATAAGGCAGTTCATCTCTCTTGAGACGGATGCTCTCCGTATGTGGAAAGCAGAATGCCGATAATGGCTGCCCCGGGTAGGATAAGGTCCGGAGAGTACCCGGGGAGCGCGAAGCATGTCGATGACCAACGACTGCCTGGAAGGCCGTGGACTGGTCAACATGTCCGGGCTTTTCGCGAAGTTGAGAATCAGAGGGCCAAAGTGATGCAAGATGAACCGCCTTATACCGAACGGCATGTACGGTGGTGTTATCCCGAAGTCGGGATAACGCCGCTTATCCCGACTTTCCTATTATCCCGACTTTTTCACCAGCAACATATGAGAAAGATACTTCCTGCAAATTGGATTCTCGGCCTCGTCCTTCAGGGGAACGCTGTCGTGCCGGACGGCCCTTGTCTTTCTTTTCGGCGTTGAAGGCTTCGGGCCCTCCCCCTTCCTCCCGTCCGGGTCGCCCTAACCTTCGGGGACGTCCCGGAAAGGCTTGACCACATCGTACCTCCTCCGGGCGGCCTCCCGCCTCATCTCGGCCTCCCGCTCCCTCATCGCCCTGTACTCCTCGTCCGCCCGCGCTCGCCCTTCAGGTCGACGGTCCGTCCCTGATTCACCGGGGAGGGCAGGGGATCCCCCTTGCAGGCGGCTTTCAGGGCATCCACGATCCACTTGGGCTGGTCCATTTTCTTGAGCTTCAGCATACCCAGGATTGACAGGAAAACCTCCGAAAACTGAGGACGCTCAGGCTTCGGGAAAGAAGCCGATCTTTTTCCAGATGACGAGCCCCCGCTGCCCCTGCTCGGCCGGTTATGCGAGGTTTCGCATAAGTCGCGGAACGCGCACGCCGAAGCTATGTCATAGGGCACCACATAAGCTTCTGTTCCCAAAGCGTCAGCGGGAACTGCTATCTGGAGGTCTGCTATTCGATCCTGTAAACGGTAAAACTCCGCGCCAAGGAGCTGGAACTCGCCGAGATGCATTTGAAGAAATTCCTGAAGGTATCCATGATGTGTTCGCAAAAAGTATCGAGACAGTAACATGCATCTCCGCCACACGGCCTCCGGATTCGCGGCGCCCCACAATGGCCTCCGGGGGTCGCCTCCCCCTCACGGTCCCCGGACCGGCGCCTCCGCGCAATGGCTCCGGGCGTCAGCCCCCGAGCCGATGGGTCCTTGCAACGGCTCCCGGCCCTGCGGTTCAGTACATCGGAACCCGGATGGCTGAGTAAGTTGCGGGTGGTGGCGGGTAGGTCTCCCCCCTTCTTAAGGATATTATTCTTTTTTGCTAACGCATCATCCATGCACGGGACGGCCAGGGGACAATCCGGCTCCGACTCTCCGGAATTCAAGACGTCCGGCTTCTCCGCCCCGACACTCGTTGCGCTACCGCTCGGCTTGCCAACGGTCGCGTACTCGCCGGAAGGATTGACCCCCCTGAGGGTACGGATAGCGTCGCGTGCCTCGGCTGCACAGGCAGGCATGAATCGATGACGGCCCCTTTCCGATTCGCCTCCGCGGCCCCTGAGGATATGGCTTCCCCGACCGATCCTCCCGACGCGCCTGCCGCCACCGCATCCGCGATAGGAGCAACGGCGTCCTAGTCGGGACCGGGGATGCGGCAAGCACGTCCTGCCGTCCCCGGAGGAGACCTGAAATTCCGGGACCGTCGAGGCCGCTCAAGGCAAAGGGTTCCTGATTTCCGACGCCTGGACGCCCGGTCTTCCTCCCGCTGATCTCAGGTCGAAGGCAGATTGCCCTGCGGCCTTACCAATCGCCGTCCCCACAGGGAACGACCGTGAGTCTGAAAGGCCTGCCTGCCGGGTAATCCTTCCTGTCCCTGACTGTCAGCCCTCAGTCGCCGTCCACGCGACCCGTGACACTGGCCGTCCGAGACCATCAACGAGCTTCCGGAATATCAGCCCCGAACCTGTCGCGCATCATCCCCCGATGCCGGAGGAACCTCCTCATGCGGGCGGCGACTTGTCGCCTGAACCTCGCGAGCGTCGCGAAGCGGAGGGGCTACGTCGACCGCGGAACGCTTTCCAGTACCAGGTCCGAAGCGGAGGGCCTTGCGCCGTCGAGGGCCGCCGTTCCCTGCAGACCGGACGATCACGGCAATCCCTTCAGCAGCGGCTTAGCCGCGGCAACAACGATTCGCCACTTCCGCCTTTCCGTCAAGTCTTCACCCTCCCAGGCCATCTCCATCCTTGCGCGACGCCCCGCCGCAACTCCGGCTTCGGCCTTCTCCCGCCCTCTTCACCGCGAAAGACGATGCGATTCAGTACGAAGGCTCCAGCCGGTACGGAACCTTGGCTATGCCATGTCCTAAATTCCGAATCGGCGCCGGCATCCTCGCAACCCTTGACAAACCTGCCATCTGGCCTTATCGTTTTCTTCGCCGACAACCTTCTTTCCGCCGCCCTCGCCCATCGGCGCCCACCGGAGGCCGCTATGCGCCGTCCGGCGGCGCGGCGAAGGGACTGGTGGAATGGGACACGGAACCGTTGACGAGAAAGCGGCGCTGGCGGCCTTCTGCAACGTGAACTTCCTGTGGGTGGACACCCTCAGGGACGCACGGGAGGCTATGCGGCTCGACATCCCCGAGGTCAACGCGGGGGCGAGGGAGACCCTCGCCTGGGAGGTGCGGAAGCTCAAGGGCTCAGGCGCGGGGCCATCCGCGCTGGTGAAACCGGTCATCGGGAACGCCGGGGCCGGCAAGACCCACCTCCTCAACAGCCTTCGCGAGCTCACGGTGAGGGAAGGCGGATACTTCATACCGGCCGATCTCACGAACATCGTACAGTTCCACGCGACCGTGAATTCCGCGGCCATGGACGCGCTCAAGGGACCGGCAGGCGGCGGAAGACAGCCTCTGGCCGCGCTCCTGGATAATATCCTTGCGGAAGCCGGAGCCGGAGGAATCCTACTCGAAGCCGACGAGGACGGCATGCCCCGCGTCCCGCCGGAGGAGCTCAGATCGGCGTGCCAGGCCGCCCGCCTGGGACTCAACAGGAGACACAGGCGCGAGGCCGGGAAGCACGATACCGTCCTCAAGGATGTCTTCTCCCTCGCCTCGGCCGACATGGACGAGCAGTCCCGCGCGACCGCCAGGCTCATCGGCGACCCCGCCACGCTCCCCGGGCTCTCATGGCTGATGTCGCTGAACGGCGGCTTCTCCGTGCTCGCGATGGACCAGCTGGACGCCGTGGTCGCGGGCCACATGGCGGACCCTTCCAACGCGGCGCGCCAGGCCCTGATCCAGAACCTCAGCAAGAACCTGGCCGGGCTGCACTCCTCCCTGACCCGGACGCTCCCGGTGTTGAGCATCGTACATGAGGTCTGGGACTTCTTGAAAAAGTACGGCCAGAGGCCCGCGATCGACCGCTTCAACACCCCCTGCGTCCTTACCGCCTTAAACGATCCCGCCGTCATCGCCAAGATCGCCGCCCGGCGGCTTGCCGAGGCATACGGCAAGGCTGGCTTCCGGCCGCCCTACCCATCCTGGCCCTTCCCGGAGGCATTCTGCGAAAGCCTCAAGGGCGGCTACACCCGGGACGTCCTCTACGCCTGCGACAAGTACATAGAGACTTGCAGGGCAGACAACAGGGCCGATGAGTGGCCGGGAGGGAGCGCCGCCGTCAATGTCCGCGAGGATCCGGAACTGGCCGAGGCCGACCGGGCCTTCGAGGAGGCCCGGGCCCGGGTCCCCCCTCTGGCCGATTGGCGCGCCGAGCAGGCATTCTGGGACGAGGCGCTCAAGGCATACGCGGAGTGCTTCGCGGTCGAGGCGGGGCAGGCGGCCATGGATGCCGGGCTGGCCCTGGGCTTTTCCGGCGGCGGCCGGGACCGCAACAGGTATGTGTACCTGACGGCCTCAGCCCCGGCGCGGAAGCCGAGCCTCACCGTGTGCGCGGTCTTCCAGCCCCACCAGACTGTATACTGCGAGCGCCTTGACGAGGCCCTGATCAAGTCCGGGGCCGACCCGAATTTCCCAGAAAGGCGGCTCGTAGTGGTCCGCACCGGCCCCAAGCCCGGGAAAAACACCGGGTCGATGCGGGCCTACCTCCGCCTCGTCGGAGCCGGGGCCAGGATGGCCGAGCCAACCGGCATCGACGTCTCCGAACTCATGGGCATCATGGAGGTCAAGAGCCGCCATCCCCTGACCTGGAAGGCCTGGGCGCGGGCCCGCAAGCCAGCCGGACGGACAGCTCTCCTCAAGGAAGAGCTGGAATGGCTTCGGGAATCCGGCGGGACCGGCCCCGAAAGCCGCGACCCGCCCGCTACAATGGACGAAATTCCGCGATGGGCAGGAGGAAACGTCAACGCCAAAAGGCCTCAGTGGGACGAAAACGCCCCTCCGGAGGAGACGCGTCCGGCGCACGGCTACGGCGATCGGGAAACTATGCTTCAGACGCCCGATGACGGCACACGGGAAGGCACGCCTCAGACGCGCGCCAACGCCGACCGGAAAGCGCCGCTTAAGGCGGACGATAACGGCGCACGGGAAGACTTACCCCTGTCACGCGGAGACTTTGGCCAGGAAGCGCAACTTCAGGCGCACGAGCATGGACCACGGGAAGGGTCGCCTCAAGCGAGGGGAACCGATTCGCGGAACTTGACTGCGACGGGGGGAGCGACCGACGGGGAAAACAGCGATGATGACATAAAGACTTCCGCCCAAGCGTTTCCAGCCGCCGATTCCCTCGGCAACATATGTTTAGGCAACATTGTCCGAGGCTGGAAGGATCCTCCCGGCGAGCCGGTCCTTATCCCCGCCGAAGACCTGTGCAGACACGTGGCCGTCATGGGATCGTCCGGGTCCGGAAAGACCGTGATCGTAAAAAGGATCATCGAGGAAGCGGCGCTCCTCGGCATACCGAGCATAGTCATAGACTGCTCCGGCGATCTCGCGTGCATGTCGCGTCCCTGGCCGGTGGCTCCCGAAGGTTTCACGGCAGGTGACAGGGCAAAGGCCGAACGGTTCTCCAGGGAAGCCGAGGTCATCGTCTGGACCCCGTTCAGTTCCAACGGAAACCTCTTCAGGCTTCCCAGGATTCCCGACCTGCGGGCGCTCGCCAACGACAAGGAGGCCATGAACGACGGGCTCAAGACCGGGGTTGAGGCCGTGTTGAGTCTCCTCCGAAAATCCAAGAATCCCTCTAACCATGTGCTTTCCGCTCTCACGGATGCCTTGCGCTCGATATCCAAGCCCGACAGGGCGACGCCGGGCCCGCGGGAGCTTTTGCGGGAGCTGAAAATCCTCGCCGAGGCTGACGAGGACGAAAGGGACAGCGCGAAAAGCTTCTACAAGGCCGTAGACACGCTCTTGGACGATTTCGCGAGCGCGAAGCACCTTGACACAAACTTCGAGGACAACTCGTCCAACGACATAGGCGATCTCCTGGACTCGTCACCCGGCCGGACAAGGGTTTCCGTACTGAACATCTCCAGCGCGTCCCTCGGTCACCAGCAACTTTTCGTGGAGGGGCTGATGACGGCGCTCTTCTCGCGGATGACACGGAAACACCCCCGGAAGATAAACGGCCTCGTGGTGATCGACGAGGCCAAGGAGTTCGTTCCCGCTGTGGAGGGGAGCGTCTGCAAGCTCGCCATCCGCCGTTTCGCCTCCATGGCGAGGAAGTACCACTACGGGCTTATCCTGGCGTCCCAGGAGCTGAAGTCCATGGACAACAGAGCCGTAAACAACTGCAATACCAAGCTCTTCGGGAAGCAGACCTCCAACGCCGCGATCGATGCCGCCGAAAAAGGACTTGAGGCCGGAACCGGACTGCGCATGAGCCATCTCCTCACGGGCCAGTTCTACCTGAAAAGCGACAGCATCCAAGGGAAGGGGACCGCGCCCGTGAAGGTCAAGACCTCCTGGTGCCTCACGATGCACGGCGACTCCCCCGAGGAGGAGGAGATTCTCGAATACGCCAGACAGTCGGCAGAACGGCGCGCCCGCCGCTCCGATCCCTGAATCACCGCCTCAAAGACTCCGGCCCGGAAGGCCGCAAGGAATCCCGCATGACCCAGGACCTGAAGCCGATGGAGACGCTCCTGACGCTGGATCTCCTCTCGCGAGGGGGAGAATCATTCCTCAAGGACTTCGATGGCTCGCCCTATGACCTCGCTTTCAGGAAACAGCTGTCGACTCTAGGGCTAATCACCGAGACGAAGAGGCGTTACCCCGTCGCGCCTGGCGAGAAACCCGTGCGCCCCCTCATCTTCCTGACCCTGACCGACAAGGGCTGGAGCCACGTGGAATCGCTGATGCATTCCCCCTCGATCACGCTGCCGCCCAAGTCCACGAAATGCGCTCCGGTAATGTCGAGACTCTTGCGCCACGTAGGGTCATTCATGGACCGTAACGACTTCACTATCAGCGAAATGTTCGGTGAGCCGCTGGTGGGCGACGACACACGCACGCCAGAACCGAATCGGGAACCACTCTACGATCCCGCCCAAGAACCGTTTCCCGGACTGGTCCCCGGACCCGACGACTTTTTCCGCAGGCTCCAGTCCCTGTCCAGGGAACACTCCTCGCACGGAGGCGCAATAAAGATCACGGACATCAAGAGACTGTGCCGTGACGTCCCCCGCGACGCCGTGGACAGGCTCCTCATCGATCTCCAGAACCAGGGCCGCATCGCGCTGTACACCCACATCTCCAAGGAATTCGAGACCGAGGAGGACCGGACGGACGCGGTAATCGTCGCCGGCCAGCCCAGGCATTTCCTGTACTTCACGAGATGACCGGGGCGGAAGACGGGACCGGCGGCCTGAAGCCGGAGTGCCTCCTCAAGGCCGACCTGAGCGGCGTCTTCACGGTAGGGCAGATAGAGGGCGCGACCGACATAGACGTCCCCTCGATCCACCTGAACGTGAAAAACGAGTTTATGACGAGGCTCCGCGCGCTGGCCGCCGGAGCCTCGTCCGGGCGGCTCATCTTCCCGGTGATCGCCGGGGCCGGCGCCGGGAAGACCCACTTGCTCTACGACTTCTGGCGCAAGACAATCAAGGCGGGCGGCTACTTTGTCCCGGTGGAGCTGCCCGACATCCAGGCCTTCTGGTCGCGGTCCTGCGAGGCGGTCGTTGAGTGCCTCCTGAGCGAGGGCTCCGACGGGATTTCGGGGGCCGTGCGTCTTGTCCACGGCATGCTCTCGACCGCGTTCTTCACGAGCCTCCCCTCCACGCTGGAGGAACTGTCCTCCTGGCTCGCGAAACTCGACGGCAAGCTCCCCATAGTCCAGAGAAACCTGACGGAGAAGCTCGCCCGGATCGTGCCCGGCCTCCCGCCCGGCTGGCAGGATGCCGCGAGATGCCTCGTGAGCCTGTGTACCGATGATTTCGCCGTCTCCATCCCCGCGGAAAGGTGGCTCACCAGAGGCGCCGTCGAGGCGGAAGAGGCGGCGCGGCTTGGGCTCTCGGAACCCGGACCCGGCACCGAGAAGGTCTTCTTCGCCGTGAATTCCCTCATGGCCCTGAACGGCGGGTTCACGGTGCTGGTCTACGATCAGCTGGACGCCTCGCTATCGGACTACCGGAACGATCCAGGCCAAGGCGACGATCCGGAGATTTCACGGCCCGGATGGGAGGGGCGCGTGGCGGCCGGCCTTGCCCGCTGTCTCGGCCAGGTGCAGTCGGGAACCCGCAGGACCCTGGTGACGGCCACCTGCATCGGCGAGGTCTGGGGCACGCTCGGGAAAGAGGCCGAGAGGCTCGGCCTCACGCTCTTCTCCCGGGACACGCCCCTGCAACCGCTCACGGACGCAGCCGTGATGGAGGCCCTTTTGGCGGCACGGCTGAAGGCTTCCTTCGCGGAAGCCCCGGGCTTCGTCCCGCCCTACCCGAGTTACCCGTTCCCCCGCGCCTTCTTCGAGTCCACTAAAGGCCTGTATCCGCGGGAAATCATCCGCCGCGCGAACGATCACGTGGAGGCGTGCAGAAAGCTCGGGAAGGTGGTCGAGTGGACGCCGGACGAGGGCGGCGGGGGAAGCCCCCCTTCCGAGTTGGACGCCTGTTTCGCCGCCGCCCTTCTTGAGGCCTCCGGCAGGATGCCGCCGGAAAAGGGCGAGGAGCTCCTCTGGCTGGACGCCCTGACAGCCTTCCTGCGCTCCTTCGTGGCCGAGCGGGCGGGCTCCGTCCCCGCAGGCGCCGCGCTGAGGCTCCTGCCGCGCGTCCTCCCCAAGGGCGCGGTCCTGCCCATCAGGGCCGAGATGGAGTACCGGACGGGGAGGCTTTCCGCGAGATCCCTCCACGTCTGGCTTATTCCCTCCACCGATGCCAGGGCCTTCCTGCCCCGGCTGAAGGTCGCCGTCACGGCATCCGGGATCTCCTTGCGAAACAAGGGATCGATGCTGGCGGTCGCCCGCTCCTCGCCTCCCCCGTCCAGCCCGAAAGCCGCGGAACTGTACTCCTATTTCCTCAAAAACGGCGGCGTGCCGGTCATGCTGGACCCCCGGGCGTGCGCCCTCATGCTCGCCCTCAAGGCGGTCTCCGATAGGCACGCGGGCTCCTGGGAGGAGTGGGCCGCCAAGGCCAGGCCCGTTTCCGGCTCCGGGTTCCTTAAGTCGGAGCTGGACTGGCTCATGGGCATCTGAATCCGCCGCCACGCCCCCCGGACGGCCCCGTAGCCTCGTCCGCCCTTTCGCCAAAGGAACTCCTGAAGTCAAATTCCACTGTAGCGGCACGGCATCGGTAAATCACCGATTTTTTTTTCAATTATTCTTCCGATTTTTTGGCGTTTCGCAACAATGTTATAGCCTATGCACTACACGCGTCGGATGTCCGGCTCCCCAAAAAATATTCTGGAGCAGACTCCGAACTCAAACTTTATTTTTCCGTTCCGCCTTATGCCTTATCTCTTCGGCTCTAACCCGCTCCCATTCGAATCTGCGTCCCGTCGGGCGCCATATCATCGTACCCGCGTCCATGGCGTAGCGGTCGGAACGATTGGAGCGATCGGCCGGTCCCGCTACCGGGACACACGGGACCCTGCAACTCCTTTTCGGGACAGATAGGGGTTCACGCCGCGTCCCGGAAACGGCTCCGCCCCCCGAAACTGCGACTCTTCCCCGCTCCCGACCGCCGCGCGCAACCTTGCCGCATCCCGAGGACAGCGCACCCCGCGAACCGAGTCGCTACGGCACTTACTCGGGGCCCTTCCCGGCCCGACGCGGGACACCTGCCGCCATCCGACAATGCCGAAGAAATCCTGCGGACTGCCTGAAGCCCGCTGTCCGCCACGGAAAGCTACCGTCCGCTGTCCGCATCCGTCGAACGTCACTGCGTTCGCCATTGCCCTCCCTAATCCAGCTCCAGCCATGAATTTTCGAAATATGCCGAAATCACGTCCACTTGACACCCCGGCCTTTCGGCTCTATTTTGTTTGAAGCTTGAAAATGACCTTCCGCCTGCCGTACGTCCAAGGTCCCTCCCGGGCCTCGGCATCGGGCCGCGGCGGCAGGCAATGGCGGTGGAGCATGGACCACGATTCCTTCGACGAGAACGCAGTGCTTGAAGCCCTGGGCAACGCCGACTTCGAAGGCACGGCTAAACTCAAACTCGATCTCTCCCTGGACGTGCCCGAGGTCAACTCCCAGGCGCGGACGGCCTTGGCCCGCGAGATTAGACACCTGAAGGCGTCCCGCTCCGGCTCGTCGACTCTCCTGAAGCCGCTTTTGGGCTCCGCCGGGTCAGGCAAGACCCACCTCCTGACATGGCTTCGCGGGAAAGCGATGGAGCAGGGAGGTTTCTTCATCGGCGCCGACCTCACGCAATCCTCCCCGGATCTCTTCCTGACCCTGAACCGCGCGGCGGTGGACTCCCTGACCCTGCCCCTCGGCGGCGCCCGACCGCAGCTCACCGCCCTGCTCGACAACCTGATGCGCGAGGCGGATCTCACGCCATTCGACCGCGATCCGGAAGGCCGGATAGCCCGCCCTCCCGCGGAGATAGCCTCCGCGCTGGCCGCGACCAAGGCCAGTCTTACGAGAAGGCACACGGCCGAGGCCCTGAGGTTCAAGGACGTCGTCGAGGCCGTTTTCCTGCTCGCCTCGGATGAGGTCGAGGACATCTTCCGGGCCAACGCCTTCCTGAACTCTCCCAGGCCCGACTCCCTCGCGGCCTTCGCCGGCCTCACATGGCTGATGTCTTTCGGGTCCTTCACGGTGCTGGCCATGGACCAGCTGGACGCCATAGTCAACAATTTCAGGGAGAACCGCGAGAACGCCTCCCGCCGCGAGCTCGTCCACAACCTCAGCATCGATCTCGGCTCCATCCACGACCACGCATTCAGGACGCTCCCGGTCCTCACGCTCCTGGGCGATGCCTGGTCCTTCATAAACGAGGTCGGGCTCAGATCGTCCCTGGGCCGATTCGACGAGCCGATGACGCTATCGCCCGTCCCCGACGCGGCCCTGTTCGAGAGGATAGCGGCGATCAGGCTGAGGGAAGCTTACGGGCAGATCGGCTTCGTCCCTCCCTACCCCGCCTGGCCATTCCCGGAGGCCTTCTTCGCGAGGCTCTCGGACCAGTACCCTCGGACCGCCCTCAGGGAATGCCGCAGGCACATAACCCTCTGCCAGACACGGAACAGGGCGGAGGAATGGCGACCGGAGCCCCAGGCCGAACAGGTGCGTTTACACCCCCCCGGAGTGGAATTTGACGAGATCGACCGCGCTTTCAAGGAGGCAGGGGAAACCGATCCCCCGACGCGGCAACAGGATTTCTGGGACAAGGCATTGGCATCGTATCTGGAGTGCTTCGCCCTCGAAGACCCCGCCGCCGCCGAGGCCGGCCTCTCCGTCGTTTCATACCCCGGGGCACTGCCCTTCGGCATCTACACCGTCGCGACCACCTCTCCGCCCGCGCCGGCGATGGCCCTCGCCTTGACGGTGTCCGCTGCCCTCGTCCCCGTCGGCAGGAATTTCGTCAAGACCATGGACGACGCCTTGGCCGAATCCAACATCGACCGCGACCTGCCGGAACGCAGGCTCGCCATTATTCGCCCTGAAGAGGGGACGCCCAAGACAGGCAAGTCCTTGGCATCGCTAAAGAAGATCCTCGCCGCCGGCGGCAGGTTCGTCGTCCCCTCCGCCAGGGACAAGGCCGATATTTACGGCCTCACCGAGGTCAGGCGGCTGTTCCCCCTCAAGTGGAAGGCCTGGGCCCTTTCCCGCCGACCCGCAGGAAGGATCGCCCTCCTCAAGGACGATCTGGCTTGGCTCGTCGAGCCGGCGAAATCACCGCCGCCGACCCGGCGCCACATCTCTGACCACCCGGCCGGAAAAAATCCGGACTTGCCCCAACCTCGACCCGCCACCCCCAAACCGCTCGCTGACGAGTCTCACGGCCCTGCCGCTGACCGAGAGACGCCTGCAGGCAAGGGCCTGGTGAGGGCAGGCACGTTCGTCTCGAACTGGAAAGGCGACGCCATCGGCCCCGCGCTAATCCCCATCGAGGATTTTTGCGAGCACGTGGCGATCCTGGGCCAGTCGGGTTCCGGCAAGACGGTCCTCTTGAGGCGCCTGATCGAGGAGGCCGCCCTCCAGGGCGTATCCAGCCTCGTCTTCGACTGCGCCGGCGATCTCGCCCTCTTCGCCGAGTCATGGCCCGCGAGACCCGAAGGCTTTTCCGGCGAGGACGACGAGAAGGCGGCCAGGTTCTTCCGCGACGTCGACGTCGTGGTCTGGACCCCCTTCAGCTCCTCCGGGAACCTCTACAAGCCTCCCAGGCTTCCGGATCTGAGGGCGGAGGGCATCCGCAACGACAAGGAAGGGTTCGAGACCGCCCTCGACATGGCGGTCCGCTCGGTCCCGGAGAACTTCAACCTCTCCAAAAAACTCACGGATTCCGAATCCTCGGCGCTCAAGAGAGCCCTGCGGAAGCTGGCTCACGGCAACGACGAGCCCGGCCTGGAAAGCCTCATGCGCGAGCTGAAAATCATCTCCGAGGAAGACGACGACGACAAATACAAGAAAAAATTCTACAAGGCGACCGATACTCTCCTTGAAAACCTCACGGCCAGCGTCCTCGGAGACCCGGATCTGAACTTCAACGGCACGGGGGAGATCATGTCTCTCCTCGATCCCGAGTGGAAGCGGCCCAGGGTGACCGTAGTGAACCTCCTGGTGGGCGGCAGTTCCCCTGACCTGCAGTGCCAGATGGTCCAGAAAATCCTCACGGCATTATATGCCATGGTTCCTTCCCGCAACGCCAGGCGGGTCAACGGCATCATCGCCATTGACGAGGCGAAGGAGTTCGCGCCGGCACTGAAGACCGTACCGTGCAAGGAAATCATAATCAAGCTGGCAAGCATGGTGAGAAAATACGGCTACGGTCTCATCCTGGCCACCCAGCACGTGACCGGCGTAGACCACAAGGTCTTCCTCAACTTCGGGACGAAGTTCGTAGGCAATCACTCGTCCCACGCCTCCATCGTCTCCGCCACCGAATTCCTGGGCGCGCACGGCGATCTGGGGTTGAGCCACCTCAAAAAAGGACAATTCTACGCCGCGGGCAAGAGCCTTAACGGCAACGGCGAAAGACCGGCCAAGGTCCGGACTTCCCTGTGCCTTTCCTGCCACCCGCCCAACGCTCCCAAGCCTGATAAGATCCTCGAAATCGCCAGGATGTCATCAGCCCTTACGGCTCCCCGAAGCTGATCTCAAGAGGTGCCGGACATCGGACGGCGACCCCGAGCTGATCCGGCCTGATCTGCCGTCGGAGAAAGATATCATGAAGACATACAATGTAACCCCGATGCAGACGCTCCTGCTTCTGGATCTCCTTTCGCGGGGTGGCCAGGAGCACCTTAAAGCCATAAAATCCCCAAGATACGGCTTCCGGGATCACCGCCTTCCCCTGATCGAACAAGGACTCCTTTATGAAGAGAAGATCAAGGACATCGTTGACGGCAAACCAGGTGGCATACCAATTATCCTTATGACCCTGACCGACGTCGGCTACGTGTACCTGCAGACGGCCATGAGGGAGATGAGGGAAGCGACACTCCCCAGATCGCCGTCCTGCGGCCCCGTCGCGGCCAAGCTCCTCGCCAGGGTGTCCGTTTTCATGGAGGCGAACGGATGCACCGTGACCGAGGTATTCGACGATCCGCCGCGGCGCCTGTCGCCCCCCGAACCCGATCCGGCCGATGTCAAGCCGGAACCATATGAGCCGGCACCCGCTCCCGAGATCTTCCTCAGGAGGCTCAAGAGCATCCCCAAGGAGCTCTTCATGCCGGGGGAATTGCTGACGATAGCCGCCCTTAAAGACGCCATGACGGATCTGCGCCGGGAGGACATAGACAGGCTTCTCCTGGAGCTTCAGAGCTCCGGCCTGCTGGTGCTCTACCCCTTCGCGTCCAATGATATGGTGACGCCCAGGGATAAGGCGGCCGAGGTGCTTGTGGGCGGCGACCCCAGGCACTACCTGTTCCTGAAATGACCGGACGGGACGCGATCGCGGGCACGTTGCCCGCCGAATGCCTGGACGCCGTCGATCTCGGCGGCGTCTTCAGGAACTCCGAGGTCCGCGCGGCCACCCCATACGATGTGCCGGGCATCAACGCGGAAGCCAGGCGCGCATTCGCGAAGCGCCTGGCGGAACTTGCCGGCTCCCACGGAGGGACACGGAGCCGGATCATGCCGGTGCTGGCCCCGGCCGGCGCGGGAAAGACCCATCTCCTGATGGAATTCTGCCGCAAGACCACCGAGGCCGGCGGCGTCTTCGTCCCGGCGGATCTGACGGACATCGATCTCTTCTGGCGCGAGAGCTGCAGGGCCTCGGCGCAGGCCCTCCTAAGCGACGGGCCCGACGGGGTCCCTTGCTACGTGCGCCTCGTTCATGCCCTCCTTATGTCTGCAGGTTTCAACTCCGTCCCGCCGGATCCGGACAGCCTCTCCACATGGCTCCTCGAGACGGACGCGGACGATCTGAGGAAGATGCTCAACAACCTGGTCCGCAAGCTCGCCTCGGCCCTGACCGGCACGGCCCCCTTCTGGGGGGACGCCGCGAGATGCGTCTTCGGTCTGAGCTCCGACGACAGGGCCGTCCTCCACGCCGCATCAGCATGGCTGTCCGCAGGCGAGGCCGATGAGAGCTCGGCCCGCGCGTTGGAACTGGAAAACACCGCCCCGGGGCCCGATGCGGCATTCTTCGCGGTGAATTCCCTCATCGCCGCGACCGGCGGCTTCACGGTAGTCGCCTACGACCAGCTGGACCGGATCATCAGCCATGCGGAAGGCGACCGCCAGCCGAAAGCCGACGAGCTCACGCGGCGGCTCGCCCGCGTCCAGGGCGAATCCCGCAGGACGCTCTGCGTCGTGACGTCGCTGGCGGACGTCTGGAGCCACATGTCCCACGCGGTAACCCGTCTGCGGCTGGGAATCTTCGAAAAACGCATCCCGTTAAGCCCCTTGACGGAACCTGACCTGATGGAGGAGCTGATAGCCGCGAGGATGGGCCCGGCCTTCAGGGAAGCCCCGGGGTTCAAGCCGCCGTACCCGAGCTACCCTTTCCCCCGCGCCTTCTTCGAACCCTTGAGAGGGAAGTTCGCCAGAGACGTCATCAGGGCTGCCAGGGCGCACGTCGTCCGCTGTTCCGATCTGGGGACGGTCAGCGAATGGAGCCCCGAAGGGGAACTTCGGGCGGCGGGACCCGATAGCGTCCAGAGCGCCGGTTTCCCGTATATTTCCGTACGGCTCGGAACGGCCCGCGAGAAGGCCAAAGGCCGAATTCCCAAGGACGGCGCCGACATGGACATCTGGCAGGAGGCGCTGGATGCGGTTTGCGCCTGCTATGCCGCCGAAGCCGCGCAAGGGCTCAGTGAAACCGAACGTCCAGTCTGCGTCCCGCGCAGCCCGCTCAGGAAACTCGTGCCCCTCACCTTCTCGACCCTCGAGCGCCGCGGCGGGGGAACATCGGCACGGCGGCTGGTCCTCTGCATCATCCCCCACTCCAACCCCATCGCCTTCCAGAACAGGCTCATGCTCGCGATACTTGAGGCCGCGCCGTCCGCCAGGGGTGAAGGATCCAGACGGATCGTCGTCCTGCGCGGGACGCCGCTTCCCAAGGGTCCGCAGACCAGGAAGAAATTCGAATACTTCCTTGAAGAAGGCGGCGTGTCTGCAGGCTTCGACGGCGACGCGGGATCGCTCATGCTCGCCATCCTCGAGATCTCGAAAATATATCCCGACAAATGGAAGGAATGGGCAACGGCTGAGAAGCCCGTTACCGTTTCCGGTTTCCTGAAGGACGATTTCCTCTGGCTATCAGATATAAATGACGCATAATGCCGTTTTCATCAAGGTTGTCATTTCAATCCGATTGCCGACGCTCCGCTTGGAATGCCCGATCCCCGATCCATTACCCATAATACATTGCCATTACCGAATCAATGCCAACAACCGGGGCTTAGCCCGACAACTCTAGGCAGAACAGTCGAATCATCGCGGAAACGCGATCGCCGGGCCTGAGTGGCGCATGGGGATAAATTTGTAAAAAATCATGCGATTCTATATCAGTGTTATTCAATTTTATCCTGCCAGGAGAACTGATATTTCGACATGCGAGTATCCGTTCATAACGTGTCAAGTGAATCAATTCGTTGGCTATGACACACGTGCTGAAGAAATGGCAGGCAACTTGAGTGGTCGATAAATTTGCTGTGAACTGCCCAACTGAAAAATCTTCAGAAATAGACATAGGAACCGTCATGTCTGTTCTCCGGTCTTTCTGAATCGGCGGACGGCGCCATGGACAACCGGTAGGCAGGCGCCGGTCACGAGGATCCGGAACCGGCTCCGGACGAAAGCGGCCCGGGACGCGGATCCTTGCGCCAATCCTTGTCAGTTACTTCACGGAAGTCGATACGCACGCCGGTCCTGTCAACTATGGAAATGGCTACGGCATACACGTTAAAATCCTGCCAAAGATATTTGACGGCATATTTTTTGTTGAAGATCTGGTTGAAAGCCGACTGAATTCCTGCATCGTGACACTTTTGTATCTGGATATTCAACTGAGATGTTCCGATAATTTTACGCAACCCGGTGTTTGAGCGTTTCCCGATGCCATTTGAGCTCTGTTGGGAGATCTGGTTAACGGGTGGATCCATAACCACGTGCGCGGACGGTTCCGTAGCAGAGTCGGCAGCTCCGTTGTCCAAAGGATTCGATTTCGATTCGCCTTTCTGTGCTGCAATCAGCCCCCTAGTCTTGTTGTATTTGACTTCTATGACGAGAACGGGATTCGCGCATAATTTTATGGAAAAATCAGCCCTGCCATCGCCCGTACTCGGTTCCTCCAGCAGTTCACCGTCCACGAATTTTAGGGCTCGGGACAATTCATGTTGGAAAAAGCGTTCTTCCGTCTGAATATGTTCCCCGGGGAATCCTGAGAGTATCGAAGAGAAGATACTGGAGGCCGAATCGACATCCAGAATGGAAAAAGAGGCTCCAAACTTTTCATATAGTCTGATGATAGCGGTAGCCGCATCTTTAGACAAGCTGGCACCAGGATACAGCCTGCCGATCAGGTGATCCTCAGCGAAGGAAATCTTAACTTCCTTGTTCGGGATGGTAAGGTGGTAGTTGATAATCCCTTCGACGTCGCGGGAACTGTCGATTCTGCTTACGCTTAAATACCCCGTCATCAACAGGGCTGTGGGAGCTGATATTTTTACTATATCTTCATCAGAGACGATGTCTTCACTTACGGTATTTTTGGCATAAATTTTGAAGTAATCAACATTTTGAATATCCAACTGCCGAAGAAATCCAGGTGCTCCGGTGCGATACCAATAGCGTGCAAAGCGATTTTCAGAAAAGAATTGCAATACTGAATAAGGGTTGAGAACCTCATTTTCCCCGTCCCAGCTGTAGCCGTCATACCATTCCTTGAGATCTGCGAAAAGCTCGTCTGCGGATGAATACGACTTCATGCCTGGCATGGATTTTCTCGAGTTAAACGCCTCAACTAGATATTTCTTCAGCGTCGAATTGATTTCATCTACAGTAAAGCCGCAAATCTGCGCGTAGGAAGGTCTGAAAGTGATATCTTGAAGGATATTCATGCCTGAATCGGCAAACAGCTCCTTGAATCTGGTGATCCCCGTGACCATTAAAAAATCCAGCCGTCCTTTATCGATGGCAGTTTTAAGAGCCGTATAGAATGCGGAAAGGGTGCTTTGAACCGATTTCAGTTTTTTTTGATTGTTGAAATTGGCTATCAAGGGAAAGTCAGACTCATCGATGAGCACAGAGACTTTCTTTTGGTCTGCATATGCCGCAACCCCGCTGATGGCCACCGGGTCGCCGTTGCTCCTCAGTTGGATGTCACCGTAAGAGTCATAAAGGTCGTCGATCAGCTCTGTGATGGCGTCCCGGCTGTTAGATGATGTCAAGCTTACGCCTAGTTGTTTAGCTGTTGAACGCAGACCAGCAACGAGGCTTTCGTCAAAGCTTTTGTCGCTATTGTCGCCTACCGCAAAATTCAGCCTGATAACGTGCCTTTTTTTCCAAATAAAATTAGCATTGTGGCTGCCGATGTCCAATCCCTGGAGAAGATCCTCCCTCCCCTGAAGAATCGACTCGATCGTGCTGATTAGAAGGGTTTTGCCGAACCTTCGAGGCCTGGAAAGAAAGATCGCCTTGCGGGACGTGTCAGAAAGCAGATTACGGATAATGGCTGTTTTGTCCACATAAACACAACCATCGGCGCGCAAGTCCGGAAAGTATCCGTGAGTGAGCGGCAACGGGGGCAACAGGCCTTCGCTGTTCGATTTATCTGGTTTGGAAAATTTTCCGTCCACGTCAATACTCCTTGAGACGGCCTGATGCAAGACTGACCCACAAGTTTCAGGACTTCTCCTCAACTCGATTTTCAAGGAAACGCTTAGGAGAATATCCAAAGATTGGGATACCGATGTCAACGACTTAAGACAGAAAACGACAGCTTCTCATGAATTATCATTAATGACATCAAATTAATGATATCAGCAACTTGCCAGACGGGGCCTCGCTTGATTTGGACTTTGTGACCGGATACAGGAAACCCCAGTTCCGGGTTTAGTGGATATTTCGATGCGAAATATAAGATGCCGATACCAAAACGATCCGGACATACCTTAAAACACGAATCCGGAATGCATTGCCAGCACCTGGCTTCGGCGATAAAGCCGCCTTAAGCTTACCTGAGCTTCAGAAAGTTTACCATAAGGCATTTCAGATGTCAATCTCTGATTTCCTACTCTCCAATCTCGTTCACCGAACGTGCAGAGGCTACACATCTTATGTATGACACGACGATAATGGTTTAGAAGTCACAGTTACCGATTGGCGCTATTCCTCAGCTTGTATCCTGCCGAAACTTCAATCAAAACACGCATAGTATTTGCGCCTGACGGCGTGCGGCATGCGGCATGCGGCATGCGGCAGGCGTAAAGCGGACTGCCGGTCCAGATCGACCGGAGCAAAGGATATACATATGAACCGCATCTGTTCAATGACAATCCCATATTCGCAATACTTTCATACAGTCAAGATACTCACCGCAACTGCACGTATCCGTTCGCGAAAGAATCCCGCCATTCATCCGATACCTGGCCCAAGACCAGCTCCCCTGTCTCCATAGCCTGGCCGCCCCTTGCGCCGGGACGACCTCACTCGGTCACCATGCCCGCCGATCCTCGATGCCGCTCCTCGTTTCCTATGCAACCTGCCCAAACATGAACGTGAACCCTATAGCCTCATGCCCACATATCCATGGATACCTATTGATTTCCTCGATAACGGAAAATATCTTGAAGAAAAACTTTTTTAAGGATTTAACTGTCATTACACATTTATTTCAGCGACCATCATCGTATCCGACAATCTAGATTGTTAACATTTTAATATCAACACTGATAATCATTAATTTTTCATCGGATTTCGTTCTTTGAATCCGTGAAGCACCAGAGCCCATGAACCGTCCTGGTTCCCCGGCACTTATGACTACTGATCACCATAAGACTACCTACACGATCAACTGAACCTTCACTGCCGATCGGTTCCCTCCGTGGCGAAACATAACAGCGGTACGCCTCATCTTCTCAATCCAACTCACCTGCTCCTGACAGATAATCATGCCCGTTCCTCTTGCAGGCACCCGCTTCCGAACTGAACGCTACGGAACAACGCGTCCTAAAGAAACATATAGAGCTCTGACATGCCCAGAACATGATCAATTCATACGTCATATTGCACAATCAAAATTGATGCTCAACGTACGGAATATCCGCGTGCGGCTCGCTTATCTGCAAAATCACGGCATATGATTCTAAAATTCACCATTTGTCGGCATCCCATAACTGACAAGTTTATGAAACTTCAAGACGCGGGACGAACCGCCATCCGCAAGGACATCAAATCGTAAGAATACCGCTCTCGAACAACGTACCCGAGACAAATGGTAAACCATGACTTTCGGGTATATTGACCAGAAAGCGGCTCTACAGGACTTCAGTGACGTCGACTTCAGTTGGTCGGAAAGCGTCGCGCACTGCCATGACGCCACCGCCACGACATCCCCCTGCTTCACCCAAAAGTCCGTGAGGCCCTTGCCGACGAACTCGAGTAGGCAAAGGCCTGCCAGCCTGGTAAACCGGCAAGACTGAAGCCGCTTGTGGGCGCGACCGGCTCCGGCAAGACCCATCTCCTGAACCTCCTGCTTCCCATGACCGAAAGCAAAGGCGGCTTTTATATCGCCGCGGAACTCACTTCCTCCGGCGACATGCTCTCGCCTATCGCCGCTACGGCCGCAGAATCGCTTCTCACGCCTGCCGTCAACGGCCGCAGGCCGCTGGCCACGCTTCTGAACACCATCCTGCGCGAAGCCGCTCGATTGCAAACCGAAGGACGGCGACGCCCCCCGTCTGCCTTTCGCCGGTATCGACCGCAGCCTGGCGTCCGCGAAAAGCGGCCTGGAGGAAAGGCACATCCTCTGGAGGCGAACAGGTGCCGGATCGGTTTGGAGACGGTCTTCTCGTTGGCCTCAAACAGCCAGGAGTGCCGGTCCTACGTCCCGCCCGTCTCACTTCAAGGCACTCCGATGCCGTCCCGGCGGCGGACGCCATCGCGGGGTTTAACTGGCTCATGTCGCTCGATGGTGGCTTTGCCGTAATCGCCCGGGAATGCTCCGAAGCGCGATGAGGCCCGCAGGCAGATTCCGAACAACTCCAAACGCAGGGACCGCGAGTGCAGGCTTGCGAACAGGGTCGCCGCAGGGCTGGCATCGCTCGCCGGCCGCGTGCGCCGGACGCGCTCGGTCCCGCCCTTCACCCGGGAGGACTGGGATTTCCTTGACGCCTTCGCCGAGAGAGCCTGGACGCAGTCATTCCTTCTTCCGTCCCTGCTCCTGCCCGTCGTCACCGAGGCGGTACCGGGGCGGATAGCCTAACTGCGCATGACCGAGGCGAACGACGGCACCGGATTCGTTCCCCCCGGAAATCCCTGGCATTTTCCCCCAACGTTCTTCATGTTGCTCGGGCCCGTGTCTCCGGGGAACTCGCTCAAGGCCTGCGCCATATTCGTGGAAACGTGCCTCTCGCGCATCTGGGCCGAAGAATGGGACCCCAGGCTCCGCTTCCGTCTGACTGGGCCGAAGCAGGTGGATCTGGAGCTGATCGAGGATGCCGACCGGATCTTCGAAGATGCCGCGACCGTGTCCGATCCCCCCGAAGACGGAAGGGAGGACCGATTTTTCTGGCACGCGACGGCAAGGCCTATGGGCAATGCCTCATAGCCGAGGCGGGACAGGCTTTCAAGAAACAGCGGCTCACGACGGACTCTTTCGGCGCCGGCCTCTCGAAATACAACACCCATGTAACCTGTATGGTGCAAGCAAGGCCGGGCGGCAACACTTCACGTTGTGCGCAATTCTTTCTCCCTACGATGAGGATTACGCAAGTCGCCTAGACGATGCCATCGAAAAATCCCGGATAATGCCCGACGATCCAGAAAACAGGCTTGTCGTTGTCCGCCCCGGCCCGCCGCCCGACAAAGGGGAACCGCTCTAAGCTTACATACGCCTCGTGGCCGCGGGTGGCAGGCACGCGTGGCCAACAACGCCGATCTCGCCGTCTTTCACGGATTCGTGGACATTTTGATCAGGCTGCCCAGGGCCTGGTTCCCATGGTCGCAACACCGCCATCCCGCCAGAAAAATCGGATTCCTTCGGTACGACGCGGCATGGTTCTTCGAGTCCGCCGCCGACCGGCCTCGCTTAACGCCTGGCACCAAGCGTGGGCGAATCCCATCCGTTCAGGTCGCCTCGAAACGTGGAAACTTACCGTCCATGCCTTCCCTGCCGTTCCTGCCGACACCAGTTTCCGTAGCCGCTTCACTCGACGGTCACGTTGATCCTGTCCTTCGAGACGTTAACATAGCCATATCTTGCCAGAATGTCCATGACCCTCTCCAGCTGATCCCCCGAGATGCCGGAACACAGGCTGTTCCGGAGGTAGGCCACGAACTTGTCCGGGTTCTTGGGCATGTTGTGGTCGGAGTGGGCCAGAAACAGGAGCCTCATGTTGGCTGCCACCTCGGAATCTGAAGCCTCTTCTATGGGCATCTCGGCGAACAGCATCCGGAAGCTCAAAAGTTTCCGGGAAGAGTAGCTCCTGCCCGCGCCCTGCGCGGTCACCCCGTATTTTTTTAGATCCCGCCTGGCCTTGCGGCTCAGCGGGGCGCCCTGACCGGAGGAGGTCTTGGCCCGGACTTTCCGGCGCTCATCCTCCGCTTCCGTCTCGCGGCGCTCGCGCTCCGCCGCGGCTTCGGGAAAGAGCCGCCGTTCCGTCTCCTTCAGCTCCTCTAGCTTGCGGAGGACCTCGGGATTGCTGCGGGTGAGCACCCGCCGCACACGCTTGGGAGGCCTGGCGGGGGTCTTGTGCTGGTACTTGCCCTTTTTGGGCTTGGGGGCGGCAGAGTCCCCGGCGGCACGACCGTTATCGGCCTCCACCTTGTCCGCGTCCGGGGCCGCATACCCGGAGATCCCGGCCGCTGGCCCGCTCTCGCCTTTGAGCTGCGCTATCTCCACCGTCCTCGGCGGCCGGGGACCTCTCCGCCTACCCGCGTCCCTGGAGTCCCCGGATGCGCCTTCACCGCCGCCAGAGCCGCCGGCGGCATCCGCCGGTCCGGACGCGCCGCCTCCCTCGTCTGACGGCGCTTCCGTAAGCCGTGAACCGCCGCGGGACCCGGTTCTTGCGACCGGATCGGAAAACGAATCGTTGTCCGGCAACGGTTCGATTTTCCCTTCAGTCGAGCCAGGCTTAGCGGGACTTTCCCCGTCCGCCCCGGCCCCTCCGGACGGCTCAGGCTCTTCCCGCGCCACAGCTCTTGCCTCGCGCTTGCCCCCTGGCCTTCTTACTACCGTTGGGGTTGCGGCATGCGCTAATGAGGATCCGGATGCCGATCCTGATCCTGATCCGGATCCCGATCCCGATCCGGATGCCGAGCCTGATCCGGATGCCGAGCCTGATCCGGATGTCGATCCGGTTCCGGATGCCAGTGCTGATGCGGTTCCAGATACTGATGTTGCCGCTGACGCGGTCTCGATGGTGCCTGAACCGATGCCTGCGCCCGCCGTGTCGGCCTCGAGAGCCTCGGTGTTCGAATTTTCCCCAGAACCAGGCGACATCGGACAGGTCGATGACGCCTCGAATCCCCCTGAATCCGTCTGGACGTTTCCGGTTGATTCGCGTTTCGCGGAGATGGCCTTCCGTCTTGACGCCATGTCCCGCAACGGTTTCTGCGCCGTATCCGGCGTACCGGACAAAGATCCGACCGAAACGCCGCCTGGGACCAACGAGGTGCCTGCCGCGCGGTCCGAATTTCCGGAACGCGTTTCCTCGACTCCGGAGGCCGACTTAAGGCCGACCGGTCCGATCTCTCCCTTGACCCCTGCCCCGCCGTCCTCAGGCGCGGCGCCGCCAGTTGCGGCGTCGCGCCCGACAGGGACCGTCACGGGGGGGGTCCGTTTTTTCCCGCGGGGGGGCGGCGCATCCATATCTTTTTTACGGGGAACTGTTGTGGGGGACTGGTATGATCCGGTGTTTTCGCCTCTGCCCGCCTTGGGGCTCTCGACCGCAAAACGCGGCAACGCCTCCGCCATGCGCATGGTGCGCTACGACCTGGCCGGGGCTCGCTCATGACGCAAGAAAACGGCGTGAGAAAAACTGACGGGAAATCCCGGAAACTGGGCCCGACGCTCTATACGGTCGGAGTCGCCTGTCGGGTCTTTCCGGGATGAGAACCTTGAGACTCGCGTCGGCCTGCCGAAAAAAAAACGCTTCACTCCGTGACGGCAATTCAGAGGACGCAACCGATGCGCCTTAGAACGGCGAAAAAATGCCTACCAAAGTGCCCGGGAACCGACTTGAGGGGGACGGCGCCTCGGCGCACGGGCGACACGGGGAATCTCGGTTCGGCGCGGCTTCTGGGTGCCCGCCCCGGGGAAGGTTCCCGCCGCCTGAGCGCCTATGCCTGCCGGACGTCCTTACTGCGCGTTCAGGCATGGAGTCCTTAATGCGCGTTCAGGCATGACGTCCGTAACCGTACAGCGCGTTTCGTCATGGAGTCGTTACGGCGCGTTCCGGCAAGACCTCCGTACAACGCGTTCCGGCAGGCCGTCCTTGCGGCGCGTTCCGGCCCGACATCGTGATTCGCGCGATCCGGGGCGACCGGTACCCGGCGGCGCGCGGGGGAAAGCCCTTCAGCCCAGGTACTCGGGCAGGTTGGGGGGGAGATAGACCTGCGGCTGCTTGGCCTCGGAGTTGTTCGCGACCATCACGGCCACGTCGTCCATGAAGTCCTCGTCGCCGAAGTACCTGGCCTTGTGGGGGCAGAGCTTGATGCAGGCGGCGCAGCCGATGCACTTGTCCAGGTCGATCTTCTTGGGATCGCCGCCGACGAACGCCCCCACCGGGCAGGAGTGGATGCAGAGCCGACAGGCCTCGCAGCTGCGGGGCTTGAGCATGAAGCTCAGGGCCTGCCTGGGCTCCTGGGGCCGGTATTCGACGGACGGGGGGCCCTTGGCCACGACGTCGCGGTGGATGACGGAGTTGCCGAACAGGGTCTGGCGGATGCCGACCCCGAAGACCCGGGCCCGCTCGCGGTCGGCGTCGTCCGGGCGGTTGCGCCCCAGGACGCTCGAATAGGAGTGCTCGCCCACGAAGGCTCCCGCCGCCTTGATCTCGAAGTCCCGGGCGGCGCAGAGGTCGTAGAGCTCGACCAGCGCGTCCCCGGGCCCGACGTTCCCGAAGACGACCACGGCCGCCGCTGGGCGCTTGCCCCGAGGCAGTTGCGTGAAGACGTCCTTGGCCAGCGGCGGGAGCCTCCCCCCGTAGACGGGGAAGGCCAGGAGGATGAACTCGGCGTCCTCCAGGGCTATCTTCTTCTCGCGGTCGGCGGGAAGGGTCTGGTCGAACTCCCGGGGGTTGATGGCCAGCCCCTGGGCGATGCTCTTCGCCACGGTCCTTGTCGCCCCGGTGGGGCTGAAGTAGACCAGCGCGTTGCGGATAACCTGATGAGCCATTCCGGGAGCCTCACGCCCGCTTGAGGGCGATGAAGCCCAAAGGCGGCAGGGTGAGCTCCAGGCTCCACTCCCTGCCGTGCGCCGTGACGCGCTGGGCCTCGACGCCGCCGCCCAGCCCCACGTTGCCTCCCCCGTAGATGTCGGAGTCGGAGTTGATGAGCTCGCGGTACCAGCCGGGCCCTGGGGCGCCCAGGCGGTAACCCCGGCGTACCACGGGGGTGAAGTTGAAGGCGAAGAAGACCTGGTCGGAGGGGTCCTTGGCCTTCCTCAGGAAGCTTACGACCGTGGAGTCGTTGTCCCTGAAGTCTATCCACTCGAAGCCGCGCCAGTCGTAGTCCATCTCGTGCATGGCAGGCTCGTTCCGGTAGAGGCGGTTCAGGTCCCGCGTGAAGGCCATGAGTTTCCGGTGCGCCGGGTCGTCCAGGAGCGACCAGGAGAGCTGGGTGTTGTGGTCCCACTCCCAGATCTGCCCGAACTCGCCGCCCATGAAGAGCATCTTCTTGCCGGGCTCCGCGAACATGTAGGCCAAGAGGAGTCTCAGGTTCGCGCACTTCTGCCAGACGTCCCCGGGCATCTTGTCCCACAGCGACTTCTTGCCGTAGACCACCTCGTCGTGCGACAGGGGCAGGATGAAGTTCTCGTGGAAGGCGTACAGGAGCGCGAAGGTGAGCCTTTCCATGTTGTAGCGGCGGTAGACCGGATCCTTGGACATGAAGTCCAGCATGTCGTGCATCCAGCCCATGTTCCACTTGAACATGAAGCCCAGGCCCCCCAGATGCACGGGGCGCGAGATGGCGGGGAAGGCGGTCGACTCCTCCGCTATGGTCGAGGCGCCGGGGTGGAGCTCGTAGAGCTTGGTGTTCAGGGTCTTGATCAGTTCCAGCGCCTCCAGGTTCTCGCGACCGCCGAAGCGGTTGGGGATCCACTCCCCCTCCTTGCGGGAGTAGTCCAGGTAGATCATGGAGGCCACGGCGTCCACGCGCAGCGAGTCCACGTGGAACTCGTCCACCCAGAAGAGGGCGTTGGCCACCAGGAAATTCTTCACCTCGTTGCGGCCGTAGTTGTAGACCAGGGTCCCCCAGTCGGAGTGCGCCCCCTGGCGCGGGTCGCTGTGCTCGTAGAGGTGCGTCCCGTCGAAATATTCCAGGGCGAAGGAGTCGCGCGGGAAGTGCGCCGGGACCCAGTCCATGATGACCCCGATGCCCTCCTGGTGGAGACGGTCGACCAGGTGCCTGAAATCGTCCGGGGTCCCGAAACGGGACGTCACGGCATAGTAGCCGGTCACCTGATAGCCCCAGGAGGCGTCGAACGGGTGCTCGGCAAGCGGCAGGAACTCCACCCAGTTGAAGCCCATGTCCTTGAGGTACGGCACGAGCTCGTCCGCTATCTCGCGGTAGTTGAGCCAGCTCCCGTCGGGGTTCCTGCGCCAGGATCCCAGGTGCGCCTCGTAGACGCTCATGGGCTCGGTAAGGAGATCACGTTTCGCCCGGCTCTCCAGCCAGGCCTGGTCGTGCCACTGGTAATGGCCCAGGTCGTAGACCACGGAGGCCGTCTTGGGCCGCTGCTCCATGCGGAAGCCCATGGGGTCGGACTTCATGAGGACCGTCCCGTCCTGGGCGGTTATCTCGAACTTGTAAAGGTCGCCTTCCTTGAAATACGGCGCGAAAATCTCCCAGACCCCCGAGGACCCCCTTGGCCGCATCTGGAGCCGCCTGCCGTCCCAGGAGTTCAGGTCCCCCACGAGCGCGGCCTTTTTGGCGGAGGGCGCCCAGACGGCGAAGACCGTGCCGCTGACGCCCTGGTGGACGACGGGGTGCGCTCCCAGCTTCTCGTAGACGCGATAGTGGTTGCCCTCGTTCCAGAGGTAGAGATCCAGCTCGCCCAGCACCGGCTGGAAGCTGTAGGCGTCCCAGAAGACGGAGACGCCCCCGCCCTCGTACTCGGCGCGGACCCTGTAGGGCTTGTATTCGTAGTCCCTGAAGATCCAGCCCTCGAAGAGCCCGGTGGGGCCGGGGGGCGGCTGGACGGCGGGGGCCGGAGGCGGCGTGCCGGAGCTGCCGGAAGCCACGGCCGAGGCTGCCTTGGCGGCGGTCGGAGGAGGTGGCGGGGGAGGCGTCGGGGCGACCCGCTCAAGCGGAAGATCCCCGCCCGGCAGGAGGGCCGTGACCTTCACCGCTCCGGGGGCGAAGACGCGGAAATGCACCGAGGCCTTCCCGTCTTTGAGCTGAGGCCGCGCCCCGAGGACCGAGAAGGGGTCGCTCAGGGCGCCGGACAGGAATTGATCCGCCAAAGAATCGGACATCAGCTCCTCCCTTCCGGGCGCCGCCTGGCGCGGCGCTTGCCGTCCCTTGCCGTCCCGCGATCCCCATGGGAGGGTCGCGGTTCCTTGATTCTAATAAATTATACCATTAAGATAACTAAAAGAGAACGCCGTCCGGCGAAACGGAGTCCAGGGCAAGTGGCCTCCGCCCGGTAGTCCGGGGCCTCCGTACTCGCGGGCCCGCCCCGCGTCCGGAACGCCGCGCGGCTTCCCGGGCAGGCCCGGCGGAACGCCGAGGCTCCCCGCTCCGGCGCCTGAGGATACCGCGGCCGCCGGAGCGGTCACTCGGGTCCGGGCCTCCGTTCCCGCGCGCGGGCGCTCGCGGTCCGCCCCGTCCGCAAGACTCCAGGCGAAGGTTTGCGACGGTGCCTTGGCTGCCGGGCTTCGTCGGCATGCCCCTGTCCACGATGCGCCGAGGCCGGTCGTATCTCTGTCCCGGCATCCAGGGTTCGCGGCGTACGAGTGTCCCGGCATCCAGGGTTCGCGACGTCAGGATATCATGTCCTGTTCCGGGGCTCGACCGCCTTCACGGCACGGACTTCCATGCTCCCGGGGCTTTCGGGCCCGAAGCGTCCGGAGCATCCCGTGCTCCCTGAACGTTCGGACCCGTGTCCTATGGGATCTTCCGTTATCCCCGACCGGTCAGCCCCGCGACGTCTGAAGCCCGCCTTGCCTCGGGATCCTTCGGGCCACCTATAGCGGCTTCCATGCCTTCGGGCTTTCCGGGCACCCGCCCGCGGGGCTCAGGGCCGACATCGGCCCGAAGCCCTTGACGCCCGCGCCACCCCGCGCATGACTGCCCGGCATGGCCCTCGCAGGCCGGCCTCAGGCCCGATCGCCACGACCGGCACGTGCCCACCTGCCCAGCCGGGCCGTCCCGCAACCCGCCACCACACGAAGAGCCGATGGATATAGCGATAAAACTCCTCCTGGCCGCCTTCCTGGTGCTCCTGAACGCCATGTTCGTGGCCGCGGAGTTCGCCTTCGTGCGCGTCCGGAAGACCCGCCTGGAGCTCCTGGCCCAGCGGGGCTCCGCCCGGGCCAGACTCGCCATCTTCGGCCAGGCGCATCTGGAGGACTACCTCTCGGTGTGCCAGCTGGGCATCACGCTGGCCAGCCTCGGTCTGGGCTGGCTGGGGGAGCCGGCGGTGGCGAGCCTCATCCGCCCTGCCATGGAGCGGCTGGGGCTCGCGGGGGATGCGCTCATGGGCTCCCTGGCCTTCATGATAGGCTTCGGGCTCATAACCTTCGTGCACGTGACCTTCGGCGAGCTGGCCCCCAAGAACCTCTCCATCCGCGCGGCCGAGCGCACGGTGCTCCTCCTTGCCTACCCCATGCGGGCGGCCCACGTCCTGTTCAGGCCCTTCGTGACCGTGCTTAACGCCTCCGCCCAGCTGGTGCTGACGGTGATCGGCGCCGGGCGCTGGGCCTCCAGCCCCGCCTACAGCACCGAGGAGCTCAAGCTCATGATAGCCGAGAGCCGGGACGGGGGCCAGCTGGACGAGGTGGAGGAAAGGCTCCTGAACAACATCTTCAACATGGACCGCCGCACCGCCCGCGACATCATGGTCCACCGTACCAAGGTGGTCTCCGTGTCCGCCGACGCGCCCCCCTCGCAGGCCCTCGAGCTCTCGGCGGCGGCGGGCCACACGCGGCTCCCGGTCTACGACGGGGACCGCGACAACATGACGGGCTTCGTGCATTCCAGGGACCTCACCAGGCGTCCGGGGCTCCCGGCCATCCGGTCCCTGGTCAGGCCCGCGCTGTACATCTACGAGTCGCTGGCCGCGGACGACGTGCTCGAGCTCATGCGCGGCAAGCGTTCCAAGCTGGGGCTCGTGTGGGACGAGTACGGGAGCTATCTGGGCCTCATAACCATGGAGGACGTCCTGGAGGCGATCGTGGGCGAGATCCAGGACGAGTTCGACCTCACTGAGGGCGAGACGATAGAGGACCTCCAGGACGGCTGGACCCTGTGCCAGACCACGGTCTCGCTGGACGAGCTCGGCCGCCACACGCCGCTCTGGCTCGCCGCGGACACGGAGGAGAGCTACAGGACGCTCGCGGCGCTGCTGGCGGGTAGGTTCTCCGAGACCCCCCGCGCCGGCGATTCCTGGACCGGCTACGGGGCCGAATTCGTGGTGGTGAGCGCCGACGGCCCCGCCGTCTCCAAGGTGCGCGTGAGAAGCCTCCCAAAGGAAGAGGACGGCCAGGACCCGCCATCGGAGAAGGGCGGGGGCCGAGATCCGGAGGAAGCCTGACCGGTGGCAGCTCCCGAATGACTGCCGCAGACGGCCGCGGAAGCTGTCCCCGGAGGCCCCGGCGAATGACCGGACCGAGGCCCCGAGGCTGCGGCAGGCGGGTTGTCGCGCCGACATCCCGACGCGATTCCGGAAGCATCCGCTCACGGGGATATCCGTTCGCAGGGCCGGAAGGGGCCGTCCAGGTCATGCGGCTCCGTCAAGACCGCCCGAAGAAGGCGGACAGGGGAACCGGGCGGGGCCGTCGCCTGCGGCGTGGGCTGCCCGGAGCGTCCGTGCAGGGTCGCGCCGCCGGGGATCGCCGCAGGCGCCGCCCGGCGCGATGGCTTAGGGATGCGCCTCGGGAGATCGCTACAGGCAAGGCCCGGCGCGATCGCTCGGGGACGCGCCTCCGGAGATCGCAACGGACAAGGCCCGACGCGATCGCTTGGGATGCGCCTTCGGCAGGTCCAGGACCGGCAGGGAATATTGATGTCTGTGAAAAAAGCCCCTCCGAGCCTGATAAAGAAGGGCAAAAGCACTTGCCTATCAATCAGGCCGGACTTCAATGTCGGATTGGGCGAAATATCGTCTCTGCGGTCAATACAGATGCGTTATGGGCTTCCCTTGAATGGAAAGGTGCGTTGTCTCCGCGAAGTCCAATTCATACTTTTTACACATACCTCAATATTGATTCCACTGCAAAAACCCTCCCTCTCGACAGAGAGGCGGAACGCTTTGTGGCCATCGCATTGGCACCCTTGCGCTTAAGCCTTTAACCACAGCCATTCTGGCATCCCCTTTCCCCAGCATTTTGCCGTCAAATTGCTACCTGGAGATGAGGGTGGGGGTTTTTGCAGTGGAATCAATATTGGGCGCCGCACGTGTTCCCGGTCCGGTGACGGGACGCCCACGGCAGACGGTCAAGCGGCTCAGGACCGCAGGGTGCCGAGACGCAGGTGCCCGGAGGACTATCGGCCAATCTCCCGCGCGCGCCTCGGACAGCCTTGCCCCCGAAACGGGAAACCCCCGGAGCGCTATGCCCCGGGGGTTTCCGGAAAGGCGGGCCGCGCCGTCAGGCTAAGGCCTGCGGGCGGGCGGAATCAGAAGATCCTGTTCGAGCCTTCGGTGACGGTGAAGGGGGAGTCGTACTCGGACCCCCTCTGGTTGCCCTCCCTGATCTTTCCCTGGGCCAGCATTTCCTCGTACTGGGCGATGTAGTTGAAGGCCCGGGGGTGGTAGCCGGAGTCGGGATAGGAACGGATGAGCCCCCTGAACCTCCTCAGGGCCGCGGCGTAATCCTTGCGCTTGAAGTAGTACTCGCCGATGTAGAACTCGTGGCCCGCCAGGCTGTTCATCGCCTCGGCCACCCGGGCGTGGGCCATGGTGGTGTAGCGGGAGTCCGGATAGACCTCGACCAGGTAGGCGAAGTCGTTTATCGCCTGGATGGTGGGCGACTGGTCCCTGTCTATGCCGTTCATGCGCTGGAACCAGCACATGCCCTTCTGGTATAGGGCGTACGGCACGGCGTCGTTCATGGGGTGGCGGTCCGTGAACGAGTCGTAGGCCCCGTAGGCCTCGATGTATTTCCCGTTCAGGTAGTACGAGTCCCCCAGCCTGAGCTCGGCCAGCATGGCGTAGCGGCTCTGCGGGTACTGGTCCTTGAGCTGCTGGAAGAGCCTGGCGGCCTCCACGTAGTCGGAGGAGTCCAGGCGCTCCTGAGCCCTCAAGGCGAGATCGGCGTCGGCCTCGACTATGGTGTCGTCCGCGCCGGGCGTGGCGCTTCCCCAGAGTCTGGCCCAGAGATTCCTGGTGGAGGAACACCCGGAGAGCCCCGCCAGCATCGTCATGGCGAGGACTACGGGGAGAAGACGGCGCGCGGCGGACGCCGCCCTCCCGGTCACAGAAGCCCCTCCAGCTCGGCCTTCAGATCGGCCTTGTCCTTGTGGCCCAGGATGCGTCCCACCTCGTCCTTGCCCTTGAAGACGATGAGGCAGGGGATGGAGCGGATACGGAACCGCGTGGCGGTGTCGTTGTTCTCGTCCACGTTGATCTTCGCGAACGAGACCCTGTCCTTCATCTCGCCGGCTATCTCCTCCAGGACCGGGGCCAGGGCCTGGCAGGGGCCGCACCAGGGCGCCCAGAAGTCCACCAGGGAGGCCGGGCCCCCCAGGAACTCGTCGAAGGTCGGATCGGTCAGCACCGTTATGTTCTCGCTCATGCGCAGCTCCTTGGTATGGGTTAGCCTGACGGGGCCGCGACCGCGCCGCGGCGTCCGGCCGGGCCCCGGACCTTGGGCGGACGCGGGACGCACGGACTTTATTCGGTATTCTACCCCCGGGGCTGCCGGAGAGTCAACAGTAATCGGGTGCAGAGGGCCCTCGCCAGCCGCGCGTCCGCCGCGGGGAGCGCCCTGAACCCCGGGCGGGCCCGCCTGAAATATCCCGCGCCATATGTGATAATGGTGACCGTTCCCGGGGTCCGCGACGCGCCGTCGGCGGAATGTCCGGGTTTTCCCGCCCGCGCCCCTGCCAGGACGGGACGGGCCACGGCCCGCGGGCTTGCAGATCGCGGGGTTGCGGATCGGCGCCTCGGCCTCGGCCTTGCGGGGCCCCGACCCGCAAGGGGTACCCGACTCCCGGCCTGTCGCGGCCTCCGCGAATCCGCCGGGGATCCTTGCCCGATCCCCGGGGCTGCCGACGCCCGCAACCTCCCTCGACAGGCCGGAAGCGGCGCGTCCGCCTCGGCCTGGATCCCCGGCGGCTCTAAGCCGCTGCCCGGTATCGCGCCGGAAGGACGAGTCCCATGACAGCCTTGGACGTGATCGTTTTCTCCCTGGGCGTCCTGCTCATGCTCGCCGGGGCGGCCGGGGCATTCGTGCCGATCATCCCCGGCCTCCCCCTCAACTGGCTGGTCCTGTTGGGCTACGGCTTCTGGAGCCACTGGGGGCCCTACGGCTTCTGGACCATGTGCCTGACCGCCATAGCGGTGGCCGCGGGGCTGGTCTGCGATCAGCTGGCCGGGGCCATGGGGGCGAGGAAGTTCGGGTCCAGCAGGGCGGGCATGATCGGGGCCTTCGCCGGGGCCATCCTGGGGGTGATCTTCCTGAACATCCCCGGGCTGGTCCTGGGAACCTTCTTCGGGGCCATGCTGGCCGAAATCTGGTTCGACAAGAAGGAGGCCAAGGCCGCCGCCGACTCCGGGCTGGGCGCCCTTCTGGGCTGCCTGGCCGGCGGAATCTTCAAGTTCGTGATAAGCATCATCATGACCGTGGCCTACGTCTGGCTCGTGCTATCATATTCGCAGCCCGCCGAGCCGCCCCTGTAGGCCGCGCCCTGCTGCCCGACCCCGCTTCCGGCGGGAAGCCCCATGCGGGGGCCTCCGCCTCCTGCTTCCCGGACCCGAGCCCGCTGTCCGGGCCGTCCGACCCAGAAGCTTCCCCGTCCGAACCGCTTCCGGAGGTCCTCTCCCTCCCGGCCATCCAGATTAAAATCCTTCCCCGTCCGGACCGCTTCCGGAGGACACCTTCCCTGTCCAGGTCATCCCGGAAAAACCTTCCCCGTCCGGACCGCTTCCGAAGTGCCCCTTCCTTTCGCCGTTGCCACGCGCGCCGCAGGCCGATCGCCCGCGCCGCGCGGGTTCACCGTCCGGAGCTTATCCCCTATGCCGTCCTCCCGCAACTCCCTCTGGGACCCGCCCTTCCCCTTTCCCGAAGGGGCCAGGGACCTTCCCCCGCGCGGCTGCATCGCCGCCACTCCGGCGCTCCTGGCCGCCCTCCTGCGCGGAGCGCCGGAGCCGATGGAGCCCTCCGCCAGCGTCTTCATGCTGGGCGGCACCTCGATCCTCCGCGGCCGTGACCATTTCCTGGCGGGCCCTGTGCTGGGGGCCCCCATGGCGGTGATGGCCCTGGAAATCCTGTTCGGCGGCGGTGCCGGAAGCCTCCTGTTCGCGGGCTTCGCTGGATCGCTCGTCTCGGACCTCAAGCCCGGGGACCTCTTCGTGCCGTCCCGGGCCATTTCCAGCGAGGGCACCTCCGCCCACTACCCCGGGGCCCTGGCTCCCGACCCGGGGCTCCACGGCCGACTGGCCGCGACGCTCCGGACCCAGGGCGCGGCCTCCGGGGGCGCGGTCTGGTCCACGGACGGCCCCTTCCGGGAGACCCGCGAGGTGCGCGGGGCCTTCAAGGCGCGGGGAGCCGTCGCGGTGGAGATGGTGACCTCGGCCCTGTTCGCGGCGGCGAGCTTTCGCGGGGTGGCCCTCGCCGCCGCGCTTTTGGTGACGGACGAGTTCACGGAGGACGGGGGCTGGCGCGAGGGCTTCAAGGACCCGGGCTTCCTTAAGGGTCTGGAGGCTCTCTCGGAGGGCATCTGGCAGGCCTTCACCTGAGCGCCGCCGTCCCCTGCGGACCTGCCGCGGGATACGACCGCTCCCAGAGGAGCCGGGCTACGGCCCTGCGGAGGAAGGCGGCCTGAAATCCCCTCGGAATGCCAAGCCCCGCCAGGCAAGACCGCAAGGTCCCTTACCCCGCGCGGTGCCCGAAGCCTCGCGAAAACGCCAGAGGCTTGACGTGAATCCCGTTCGGAGAGCGGCTGCCGCTCCCGCGCGAAAACGACGCGTACAGACCGCAGGCCGTAAGTCGCCAGGCATCGGTCGCAGAAGGCAAGGAAAATGCGACAAGGGCCGACCGTTGGCCCTATCCCCGACGCCGCCGTCCGCTGGGGCGGCCTCCGAAGCCTCCGTTCCCAGGCCGTATGGCTTCTGCCGCAACTTAAAGTGCCCAAGCCTCCGCCCAAAAGCCTCAAGTCGCGCCCCAACGCCGGTTCAGATGTCGAACTGCCGCTCCAGCTCCAGGATGAGCTCCACCTCGCCGCGATGGAGCCGGGAGCGCACGGCGATGTCCTCCACCTTCATGCCCTCCCTGTGGAGCTTCACGACCTGGGCCCGGACCTCCGGGGCCGCGGGATTGGCCTTCTGGCCGTCCGCGCCCGCCGCGGGGGGAGGGACTATGCGGCCCTGCTTCTCGATCTTCTCCAGACGCTTCAGGGACTCGTCCGCCGCGGCATCGGTCGCGGCCAGAAGCTCCCGGTACGAGTTGAGCCTCCGGTCGAGCTTCAGGATCAGATCGGCCGAGAGCGCCTTCTTGTCCGCCAGGTTTTTGGAGAAGGACGCGGAGATCCGCTCGGACTCCGTTAGGAACCTCTCCAGGGCGGCCTTGAGCTCCTCCGGGACCGCGGCCCCCGGGCCCTGGACGGGCGGCCGGGACCAGGTGCGCCACAGGAGGACGCCCAGAAGGATCGCGAGGATAAGCTCCAGGCCGGTCTGGAGGAGGAGCACCCCGCTCGTCGGAAGATCCAAGGGTCTCTGGCCCCCCCGGGCCCGGCGGGGTCAGACCTTCCGGTCGACCACCTGTTCCACTGGGGCCAGATAGGGGTCTTCAGACCGCCTGGCCCTCTTCTTGAACTTTGGCTCGTACTTGGCGCGGTCCCTGCCGCCCGGATCGGGATGCACGGGGTTCACGCGAACCGACGCGAGGGGCTCCGCCACCCGCTCCACCGTGTCGCGATGGAGCTCCCTGGCCTGCTCCACCCTGAACAGACGCGTGGCCTCCTCGCCCGCCTGGGCCTGGGCGGCGGTGAAGCCGTTCACGGCGGGCAGGTGGAGGTAGGCCTGGTTGAAGGGGTGAAGGGGCTGGATCACCTGTGATTCCTTAAAAAAAAATCGAGAATCGCGCGAGATATAGCCCACGCGTTTACGCATTCTGATTATAGAGTTTTTTAAGGTTATGGCAAGTGCCCCGATGAAGTGCCCCTGGGCCTTTCACGGGTAATTGGAATACGGCGGAGCCGTCCTGAGAGACGTAAGACCATGGAAATGGAACGGCGCCGAGAAGGACTCGACCCGGAAATCAGTGCCACGCCATTCCAGAATACCCCGAGTCTCATACTTTTGCCGATGTCAGTCTGACGAGGGTACAGCACGATACCAAAAGCAGCGGACATCCTGCGGGCTACTCTATCCAAACGAGCCGGCTGGGACCATCATTATGATTTCGGGTCCGGGAAGGCCCGAGGGCAATCCCTCCTCGAGCTCCGGCCCTCGCCAGGCGGCCTCGCCCCCGCTCACTACCGGCCCTCCTCCCCCAAGATCTCCTTGACGCTCAATGTCAACAACTTAAAGGCGGTGGTGTTTGGTAAATCTTAGATATCACTGGTTTTAAGATCTAACAGGTTTTATTTTTCCGACTTACTGCACGTTCATGTTGATTGTCAACACCCCGACGCATGAAACCTTCAAAGCCATTCCAATGTGATGGGGGTCCAAGGCTGTGATGGCAAAGAGAACGTTTCGCGATAAGCTGTCGACATTGTTTCCAATGGCTCCATGCCCGCCTGTTCGGCTCATCCAGCGGAAAGTCCTGACACTTCTCGGCCCGAAACGGCGAAAGTTTACAGCCATAATTCCTGAACCAATGAGTCTGGCTTCCGCTAAAATTAGGTAACTGTCAAGCTATGTCCCTTCGGCACTTGAGAAAACCCTGTCGAGTTTTAAATAACATACAACATATAGTGATCCATACTTACGGTTTTCTTGATATGGAGCTATAAGCTGAACAGACGGCAATTCAAACATTAATTGACGCAGACTCAGCAATTATTGCAAAAATCGCCTGGTTGTTTTACACTTATATGGCGTTGTATTGAGCGTCAACAAGCCGCGTTCGACGTCAGCTTAAACTTTGTCCTTTCCGTCATTAATCAATTCAGACAACAAAGCGCGAAGTTTCCTTTTCATGCCATTTCTGAAATGTTGAAGCCTTCACAGGAACTAACTGGAGAATTTCACCACATGATATCGGGTGATGCCAGGGCGTTAGCGCTAGATGATTTGACAGGCGTCCGTCAGGACAACCGGAAGAGTTAAAAGAAAGGGATTTATGGCAGAAGGATCGGGCGGTCTGGATTTTACGGATACGGAAAAATTCGAAGTGTGGATGACTTTCGCTCAAATTGCCAAGGATGGAGCAAATGGTCTGTACGAAACCGGTAACTGGTTACTTGCAGCCATCATGGCCCAGCAGTATCTCGAGAAAACCGCAAAAGGAATATTTGGACTATACTTAGGTTATGACAAACCGGTGATGACGCATAATATAATAGATGTACTAAACTTTTTCCTTAAAAAGATACCGGCATTTCTCCCGCACAGACATAGGCGGCTGTTTAACTATTTATTTTTCCTGTTCACAAATTTTCGCTACCCTGATTTTTCTAAAGTCTTGTCAATTAAACATGACTTGACGGTTAAGCATATCGGAAGGGAACAAACGGAAGAGTTGCTCGGACGATGCGAGGAGGCATATAAATGGCTGATGACATTGAAACCGTCAAAAGGGAAGTGATGCGCTACGCCGAATTGGTGTACGATATCATGGACGTCAACCGTGTTTTCCTGTGCGGTCCTGCCGCGCAGGATAGCTTCGATTTGATGCATGACGTGGAAATCGCCTTCTTCTTTGACGATTTTCCCCAAGAAAAGTCTTTCGATATCAACATGAAGCTTATCAGGATATCGAACGAATTCGATGCCTTAATCCATCCTCTGGCCTTCCCCACATCGGAAATCGCTAGGCGAAACCCGATAGTGTGCAATATACTGGAAACCGGCAAGGAAATATTTTATACGTAACCCTAAACGAGCCGATGATGTCGGCTGGTCTCGCACATTGACTCCTCTTGTACACCTGAATCCTTATACACCGCAAGGGTTATTTCAAGCATGATGATCGCGAGTCCACCGCTCCATGGATTATTCCGGGTGAAGGAAGTGAGAAACCACTACGAGAAAAACGTCTGCCGTCTTCTCCTTCCGATTCGCCGCCTTGCCGGATTCCTGACCTGGTCCTCTTCTAGGTACAGCTCGCCCGTTGCGAACGACGACGAGCGTAACGGTCTTGCGGGATACCCACAGACATGCTGAATCGGCGCTAGAAAATGCAAGTCGAACGTACATAGGGATGCGGAGGGATATGCCATGTCCGGGGCACTCCATTGAGGGGCCGACATCTAGGCGAAAACAGAATCACGAGGCAAGCCGCCTGACGGTTCTGGGTCTTGACTCGGTGCCTTTCAGTTGCAAAGCGAATCGCAATTTTCAAACGTCCGTTGCCGTCGATACGGCAACAACCGATAATCAACCCCCCGCATTCAATATCCTATCCATGGATCAACATTCCCAAGTAACCCGCAGGCACCGATCAATTATCCGAAAAGCCATGGTCACTGCTCAAGGCCGACGCGTTTCCAGGCGCTTCAGTTTCCGACACTAAGGAGTATCACATGGGGCGGAATTCCCGACAAAACTATCAGAAATTGCCTGCATTTCCAGCGGCAACTTCATGCCGCCGAGGAATCATGCCGCGCGAGATACCAATACGAAGGCGCCGCTGACCTGAGCAACAAAACCTTAAGACATGATGCGTGAAGTGAGGACCCGCCATCGGGCTCTCACGCATCCGACCCAAACAGACACCCTCTGGCGTTGTGCCTCCTGGCGTTGTGCCTCGCTTTGCCGCCGCCTTCGACCGCTTCCGAAAACCCATTGCGCCGGCGATGGCTTCTGCCGCTTCCGAAAACCCCTGCATCGGCGGTACTTCCCGGCGCTTCCGAGAGTCCCTTGCATCGGCGGTGCCATCGGCCCCTCCCGGAAGTTCCACGTAGGCGGCGCATCCGAGCGCTTCCGGAAGCCCTTTACATCCGCGAAGCATAAGCGTTTCCGGAGCCACTTGCATCGGCAGAGCACAGGCGTTCAGTGAGTCACCTGCGGCAAAGATGTACAGGCATTCAGGGGTGCCTTGCCTGGCCAGTTCCCATGGTTAAGGGCAACGGCGATGCTGCACACGGCGGGGACAGCCGACCGGGCCAGGCCCTTCTTCTCAGGCCCGGACAGCAAGGGTCTTCAGCTTGCGGGCGAGGACAGCTACGCCGCAGACGGCGATGGAGATGAACACCACCGTTGCCCCGGTGGTGGTGTTCACGGACGGGTGATAGGAGAGCGCCAGCCCCGCCTGCCCGGAGAAGAGCGACACCGCGAACGCCGTCCAGAACATTCCGCGTCCTGAGCGGGCGGCCACCCTGCCGCAGGCGGCGGGTGCGATAAGTAGGGCCGAGACCAGCAGGACGCCCACCGCCTGGACGGCAGTCACCACCACCAGCGACAGGAAGGCCCCGAAGACGTAGTCGGAGCGTCCCCCGCCCCCGCGTCCGGGGGGGGCCACGCAGGAGAGCATGAGGCGGTTGTAGAGGAACGCGTAGAAGACGATGGAGAGGGCCGCCAGGCTCATCAGGAGCCAGATCTCCAGATCCCCAAGGGTGAGGACGTCCCCAAGAAAGAAGCGCGTCACGCTTGACTGGGCCTCGGGGAAGCGGCTCACCAGGGCCAGGCCCAGGGCTACCCCGCCTGAGAAGACGAGGCCTATCACGGTGTCCGAGGCCAGGTTGCTGTGGCGCGTGAGCCAGATGATGACCAGGCCGATGAAGACGCCGAAGCCCAGCACCGCCGGGGCAGGGGGGAGGCCGAAGATCAGGCCCAGCGCCAGGCCCGCGAAGACCGTGTGCCCCGCCGCGTCGGGAAAGAAGGCCATCCTCCGGCTCACCACCAGGACCCCGGTCCCGGAGGCGGCTATGGAGAGGAGGAACATGGCGAGCGCCGCCTTGCGCATGAAGACCGGTTCGTAGAAGGCGAAGACGTCGTAGAAGGTGGCAAGGCTCATCCGATCGTACCTCCGCCCGGAGCCCCGGAAAGCCTGGAGCTGCAGTCCGCGCGTTCCGCGTCGCCGCGCGTTGGCGCGGACGCCTGGGCAGACGATGCCGCCGGAGCGACCGCAGACGCTGCGGAAGGCTCGGCATCGTCATCGGCACCGACCGAGGGTTCCGCCTCACGCGCCTCATCGGCTCCGTATGTCGCGGACACGCCGTCTGTCGCGGACACGGCGGCTGTCTTGGCGGCATCCGCGATCGAGGCCGCCGCAGGCGGCCGTCCGATAAAGGGGATGTCCGCGCCGCCGGAAAAGAGGAGGCTCTGGTGAAGGCCGAAGGCGAGCGAGATGACCTCGGGCCGGAAGATTTCCGACGGCGGGCCTTCGGCCACCACGGTGCGGTTCAGGCAGACGATCCAGTCCCCGTGGGCCCGGGCAGCGGCGAGATCGTGGCTCACCATCAGGACCGTGAAGTCGCTCTTGAAGCCCTCCAGGATCTCGCAGAGGAGCTGCTCCCCCGTCACGTCCACGCCGGTAGCGGGCTCGTCCAGGACGAGTATGTCCGGGTTCTCCATCAGGGCCCGGGCCAGAAAGACCCTCTGGGACTCCCCTCCGGAAAGCGAACCCAGGGGCCGGACGTAGAGGTGCTCGGCCCTGACCATGCCCAGCCGTTCCAGACTCTCCTCGCGCACGCGCCTCGGCGTCCCCAGCCACACCGGCCAGCGCGAGCGGCCCAAGGCCATGAATTCCGCCACGGTGAGGGGCAGGTGCCTGTCGAAGTCCAGGCGCTGGGGCACGTACCCGAAACGCGGCTTTTGCGGGCTGTAGGCGATCTCCCCGGAATGGCCTATCTCGCCCAGCACGGCGCGCACGAGCGTGCTCTTGCCCGCGCCGTTGGGTCCGATGACCACGGTCTGACGGCGAGCGGGCACCGTCAGGCTCACGTTCTTCAGGATGTCGTAACGGCCCACGCTCACTCCCAGCCTGCGGATCGAGACCGCCGGGGCCTCGCCGGCGGCGCACCTCTTGTCCGCCTCGGCGGCCGGCGGGCGGGCGGCGGCAGGGGACGCCTCCGCCGCGGAGCAACAGGGACAGCCGGGCACGGCGGACGGCACGTCCGCGGAACGGTCAGCCGTCTCTATAGGGGCATTGACTTCCTCTACAAACATGTTCTATCCCTTCTTTCAGGCCTCTGACGATCCGGGGCGGAAACCCGGGGCGAGGAATTAGGCGGCGGGGGACCCGCCGGACCGCCACGCGCCGGGATTTCGGGCATCGCGGAACGCGCAAGATCCGAAACGAGACCGACATGACCGTAGCCGCCGGGACCCGGGCAACCGGAATCCGATGTGCCGCGGCAAGCCAAGGCGCCCTGCCCTGCCGCATCGGGGACTTGCTGGCCGTGCCGCCCGCATCCGGACTGCCGGCCTGACCAGATGCCTCCGAAGGCGCGGATTCCGGCTCCGCAGAGCTTCGCCCTGGCCTCGCCGCACGGCATCGGCAACCAAAGCCGACCGGACGGCGGGAACGGCCGCGAGCCGCATGTTCCGTTTTCCCGTCCTGACGTTGCCCAGGCCGCGCCGAACTGGACCTTGGGAGCCTTAGCCCGGAAGCGCCGCACCTCCAGCCGAGCGGCAGTCCCCTGGCGGCGTCAGGAGGCGTTCACCGGGAACAGCCGGCCGAGCACCCTCAGATCCTCGCGGAGTACGGACTGGTAGTAGTTCAGCGGCGGATCCGCAGGGCCCGAGGTCACGGGGTCCACCACCGCCACCGGGACGGCGGTCTCCTGGCCCAGGGTCTGGGCCAGCTTCAGATCCGCGTGGGGGTCCAGGAGCACGGCGGCGACCCGCTCGTCGCGGACCAGATCCGTTATCTTCTTGAGTCGCGCCGGGGAGGGCGCCACCTCGGGGGCAGGCTCCAGATCCGCCAGGATCGTGAGCCCCAGGTCCTGTGCCAGGTAGTCCATGAAGCCGTGGCTGGTCACGATCTTGTAGCCGCGGCGGGTCTTCTTGAATGTCGCTAGATCCGCCTCCAGGGCCCGCATGTCCGCCTGGAAAAGCTCCAGGCGGGACTGGTAGTGCATGGCCCCGTCGGGATCCCTCTCGGACATGCCCTTGGCCACGTTGGCGGCCATGAGCGCGGCGAGCCTAGGCGACAGGAAGATATGCGGGTTGGGCTCCAGCGCCGCCGCCGGAGAAGGCTCGCCGGGGATGGAGAGCCTCCCGTAGGAGTTTATCATGGTGGGCACGCTCTCGGAGGCGTCGATCACGAAGACGTCCGGCGGGGCCACCCTGATGGCGCGGGCGAGATAGATCTCCAGATCCAGGCCGTTCTTGACCAGGGTCTTCGTCTGGGTGAGCCGCTCCAGGTCCCGTGGCTGGGGGTTGAACTCGTGCGGGCAGCCGGTCTCAGGCCGGGTCATCAGCTCGACGCTGAAGGCCTCGCGGCCGGAGTTCAGGTACCTCGCGAACAGCCACACCGGATAGCTCGCCGCGGCCAGCCGCGGGGCCGAGGGTTCCAGGTCGGGGCCCGGCTGGGCCAGAAGCGGAGCGGGGCCGCCGGGGACGCCGGGGGGCAGGGCCAGATGGGCTGCTGCAGCCACAAGGGCCATGACGGCCACGAAAGGCGCGGCGGCGACGGCCAGGAGGGGAGCGGACCGAACGGCGGTCGCGGTCGACGGGCGGGCACGGGAAGCTGTGCGGGACTCCTGAAGATCATCGAGACATGCAGGCGCCGCCGACAGGTTCGCGACCAACAGGCGGGGACGCTGGGCGCCCGGCTTCTCGTCTGTGAGGAGAAGGAATGGGGACATAAGTTGAACTCCCCCCTCTCCCGCGTTGGAGCTGCGGAAGAAGGGCTCAAAAATCCGGAAGGAGACACGCGACCGGAAAGACTCGGTCAAGTGGCGGGGCGAAAGGAACGACCGGGCATTCACAATCAATGATATATTATAGCACACCAGGCAAACAAACCACCCTGGCCGGAACCGGCGGTTACGGCGCCAGGGGCTTCTGACGCACCCGGTGAGCTGACAACGCCGGTACAACCGCCTGCGGGGTCCCGCCGGAGGATGTCGCCTCCACTCCTCGCATCCGGTTCTGGCCCAATCGAAAAAGGCCTTGGCCGCCAAACGCCCGCAGCCATAAGAGCCTGCCAAGACAACAAGCGACCGGCTCGCCAGGTTCGGGCAAGCGGAAAGGTCCAGAACCGGTCTGGCGCAAAGCCGCTGGGGTGCATCCTGGGGCTCCGGAGCAGCTTCTGTCTTCCCGAAAGCTGGCCAAGGGACTTTCCGCGCGGCTTCTTGTCGGCGGAAGGCTTCAAGGACCTCCGGACGCCGGTTGGGGATGAGGCTTTCCCAAGAGTCGGGCCCGTCAAGTCCATATCCGGTAACGGATTTATCGAACCCGACCGGTGCCGGACCTGAGCGCTCATTTCGGGGATGACTGAAGGCCTCTAAATCTTTCCGGTTAAACGAAGGGAAGATTGCGGCGATTTAGCGAAAACAGTCCTGTCGGCGTGTTTCCGTCAGGGTGCATGGCAGGCTTGAACGATGCCGACATGGCGGCGACCCACACGTCAATCATCGGCTTCAGGACCTTCCGGCGCGGGGATCGTGATCGCCCCGACCTCTGGCACCGTCTCGCTTTCGAGCTTCCATTCGACCGATTTGAATCGCACAAGCACGGTAGAGGTGCCGTAGACGACGACTGCAACGGCAAGGATGGGTTTCCGTGAAACAAAAAGTTGCTTGGCGTAATTCTTGTTTCGCATCTGATTGAAAGAAACTTCGGCCACGCCTTCAAGGACCCGTTTCAGCCGCTCGGATATCCAGCCTTGCTCGATGGTCCCGGTAACGCTGGCTGGCAACCGGACATCTTTGCCCCCTTCGGTTTCTCTGGCTTTGCCTGTCGGAGCGAAGTCGCTCTCGGAAGAAGTGACGACCGGCTTTTCCAGCGAAACCTTTCTTGATACGTATTTCAGCTCCATGACGATGTAACCGTCATCGGAAGCCTCGAATACGAGATCCGATTTGCCAACATCAGAAAAGAGTTGCGACAATACCTTGAAAATATTGCCATCAAAAATTGCGCCCCCGAATCTCAGAATGATTAGCAGAATAATATGATAGTAACGCTCTCCGCCGCCAGACAGCAAGTCTTTCGAAATACCAGAGAAGATTGAGCTTAGACACATTTCTGAACCCAAGGCGTCGCGGGACCATAACGACGACAAAAGGATGCTTTTCATGTCCGTTAACGACTGTTGCGGTTCTTTTGCTAAGGATTCTGCATCAAGTTTTAAGGCAAATTTTCTGAATTTTCCGAAAAGATCCTTATTTATGGCATTTCTAATCTCTTTATTAGGAATTTTTAATTGGTAGATCTCGGTATCTCCCTTTTCTCTTACGCGTTTAACAGTCAAATATCCTGTCTGTAAAAGGAATGCCTCGTCAAATATATTTTCAGTGTCCATGATTTCTATTGGGTCTTCTAAGGAAATATTTTTCCCGAATAACGTGAAAAAGTTTCCGCTTTTCGACTCCAACATGGTGGAAAGCAAGGAAGCCCCTGACTTATACCAATAGTCTCCGAACTTCTGTCGTGCGAGAAAGCACTTGATCGCGTACGGATTGAATACTCTGTTTTTTCCGTCCCAGCTGTATCCATCGTACCACTTGGCGATCTTACCCATAAGATCTTCAACAGAAGACCCTTGTGGCAACCTGCCGCTACCTATCTGGAATGAAAGGGTTTCACGCAACTGCTTGTCGTAACACAACTCTATTTCTTTTTTTGTGAAGCCACAAATCGTGGAAAACCAGGGTTCAAATGTGATATCGATGACATTGTTCAATGCAGAGTCAAGAGACAGTTGATGGAATTTAAAAATGCCGGTAATGAACATGAAGCGCAATAAATTTATACATCCTTTGATGGAAGAATAAAAAGACTGAGGCTCCTCTGTATGGCTTTGAGTTTCGCCTGATCCCCCATATTCCGTATCAGCGGAAAATCGTATTCGTCTATAAGGAGCACGATTTTCCCTAAGCCTGAAGGACTAGGTTTTTCATCGTTTTCATGATGAATCTCATATTCCTCATAAATATTGATAATCAAATCGCCAATAGCCGTAGCGAGGTCATGTTGATGAATTTTGACATTATGCCTATTCGCAATTACCTCTAGCCTGCCTATCATAGCCTTTTCAAAATATTCCGGATCAGAGCTCACGTTGTTGATGTTGAGCCGAATCACGGGAAGAGGCTCCCAGATGAAATTGGGATACTGCTTCTCAATGTTTAATCCACCGAAAAGCTCCCTTCTCCCCTCGAATACTTGCTGCATCGTGTCAAGCAAAAGGCTTTTGCCGAATCTCCTCGGCCTCGCAAGGAAATAGGGGCCGCGCGACTGTATCAAATCGGCGATTTTTCCGGTCTTGTCAACATAGACACCGCCTAACTCAATCAACGCGGAAAACGACTCTTCAAAGTCCGGGCGTAATTTGTGATTATCATCCATAGCCTTGAACCTTTTCGTATCAGCAACCATCCGGCCGACGGCAGGAACCTATGCAATGAATCAAAGACGGAACCGAAATGAGTTGGTGAGGCTGCCTGTGGTGCCGGGGTAACCCCTTGTCTGTATCCTCATGGGCTATAATGAAGAGGCAAAACAATGTGCCAGTTATCGGTGATTGACTGCCCGGCATCCCTGTTTCGATCATCGATTTCACATCCTGCTCTTCATCGAGAATCCATCACCGACTTATACGGCGGAGTCATCTATGACGAAACCGTAATAAGTCGGAAAGGCAATCCGGGGCAGGCAGGCCACCAGAGCATTGGTAACAGGGAGGATGAAGAGAAGGCTTAGGGTACCGGAAATAGGGACATGTCTGCCAAGACGCCGTGTTAGGACAGCCTTTGCCCTGTCCGGCTCTTCAACATGAATATTTCGCCGACTTATTACGGTGGCGTCATCTATGTCGAACTCGCGGAAAATCGGGCACGGGCAAGACCTAATCAACCCAACATACCGACCTCCTGAGGACAAGCGAGTACTGGCTCAGCCTGTCCTATATCCGTCCAGGTGAAGCGGAATAAAATGCAAAACGGCATACCAGCTACAAGATACAAGTTTGAATCAGGCTTTGTCGACCTCTCGAGGCCCTGAGAGCTTGAGCATTCCACGGCTCGATTTCAACATCACCGATGAGACTGACAACGATAGCTGGCCGAAAAAACACGATGGTCAGCAGACTAAACCCTCACCGCCCGGACTTGGTTCGGACATCTGCCCGATGCTCCGCGGCACCGCAGAAAAGGGCTCCCTTGAGGCATCAGTGAATCCTGAACTCAACCATCAAGTCGCATATTCGTATTGCCGAGCGCAATCGGAAAAGTCAGGACCACATGCGGGACATGCCGCCGTTCTCCATATGGAACATCGAAAGCGTCAGCGTATGCCGGAACAATAACTGGCTCAACCTGGCATCGCGGCTCCAACGTTCCGCAATCGACCTTCACGGCTACCTATGAATAATCGCAGACATTGCTTCAAGGGCCGGTTTCAGGACGGTGTTTGCGATCCTCAGCGGTTAGCCTGCCAATGTCAACAACTTATCATGAATCGTTTTCTTGGGCGTCATAGCCTTATGCCACCGTCATATTGAGATGGCTTAACAAGGTTTCGCGCACCGGGGCGTCGATGATCGTCATGATCGTGTCGGAGAGGCGGCATCTGGCAAGTTGCCGATATCATTGATATAAATTCCAGAGAAACTGTCGTTTTCTGCCTGAAGCCGTTGACGTCGGTTAGCGTGCAGACCAAGCCTTTTCCGCGCCTTGGGGCAAGGCGAAAGGGAGGACGAGGAGCGCAGAAACGATCAGCAACATGCCGGGGCGACCGATCGGCCCGAGAGCTATCGAAAACCTTCGCGCGAACGGCCCGCTGAAAGCGCTTTCCTCCGACCGATCCGCGGACATCGTCCCCCCCCCCGGCGCACGCCTCCATGGGCAAAGCGGGGCTTCCAAGCGTGTCCTTGGAAAAGCCCCGGAGGCGCAAGGCCAACGGGGCTTTTCGGTTTCAGGGGTTTCCGGCAGCCAGACCCCGCCGACCAGCGCCTCGGCAGAGTACCGGGGAACGGCGGGAACCGTCTTCGGTTCCTCGGTCGGGTCCCGTCGATCCTACTAGCGGGCCTCGCGGAGGATCTTGGCCGCAGGGGACGACCCCGGCACGATGCGCATCTGCTGTGTCTGATCTGCGGGGAGCATGTTTTTGAGGAACATCGTCCGCCCTGCGGTGTCCAGGGGCTGGGGCTTCCTGGCCTGGACGGCCCTCACGACCGGGGCGGCGGACGCGGCATCCGGGGTTGCCTGGCCGCCCGCGGCGACCATGGCTATCTGGCCCACCAGCGGGTTCGCGGGAGGCGCCGGGGCGCCGGCGGGAGGCGCGGGCGGGCGGGCCTGAGCGGCGTCATGGCCGTTGCCGCCGCCGGCGGGCGCGGAGGCGGCGGGCGTCTGGCCGCCGGCGCCAGCCGCGGCGGCTCGCTTGGAGGCGAGCCTGGACAGGGCGGAAGGCTTGGTGCCCTGCGCGATGTTTCCGGCGGTCGCCCCCCCCCGGGGCGCGGAGGCGATGGGCCTGGAGCCCTGCGGGAAGGACCCGGCGGAACCGATGGTGGACGTGAGCTGGTTCACGTAGGTGCGCTCCAGCTCGATGCGGTTCTGCATCATCTCCGAGAGGCGGTTGCCGGACTCGTTCAGCCTCAGGACCAGGGTGTTTATGATCTGCTTCGCGATGTCGGGGAAGTTGTCCAGCACCTCGCCCAGCTTGTCGCCGGGGAACACCTTCACGATGCTCCTTCCGTGGCTCTTGATGGTGGCGCTCCTGCGGGAGCCCTGGAGCGAGCTCATCTCCCCGAAGTAGGTGTTGGTCTGGGAGATCTCGGCTATGAGGTTCTGGCCCTTGTAGACCTCCAGGCAACCCTGGATGAGCTTATAGAAGGCCGTGTCGGTGTTGCCTTCCTTGATGATGATGTCCCCGTTCTCGAAGATCTGCTCGTCGGGGTTCAGCAGGTAGTGCGGCAGGCTCTCGCGCTGGACGACCGTCTTCTCCAGGACCTGGGCCAGGGTGGTGACGCCCTGCTGGGCCTTGAGGAGCCCGTCCTGCCGCAGGGTGGCCATGCCCTCCTTGAGCGCTATCTTCCTCAGGTGCGCCTCGTTAACCTTGGAGGCTATGGCGTCCGCCAGGGTCTGGGTGTTCTCCATGACCTCGAAGACGCCAAGGCGGCCCTTGTAGCCGGTCCCCTTGCAGGTCGGGCAGCCGCGCCCCTCGTAGAGCTGCACCGTCGAGATCTCGTTGGGGTCGAAGCCCGCCTCGATGAGCTTGTTGGCGGGCATCTTGGGGATGGGCTGGCGGCAGTTGGCGCAGACCCTCCTGAGGAGCCTCTGGGCCGAGCAGACGATGAGCGCCGCCGCCACGTTGAAGGGGGCCACTCCCATGTCGACCAGTCGGGTCACGGTGGAAGGCGCGTCGTTGGTGTGAAGCGTGGAGAGGACCAAGTGGCCCGTCATGGCCGCCTCGACGGCGATCTCGCCCGTCTCGATGTCCCGGATCTCGCCTATCATGCAGATGTCGGGGTCCTGGCGGAGGAAGGCCTTGAGGGCCTTCGCGAAGGTCATCCCCACCTCCTTGACCACGTTCACCTGGTTGACGCCGGGGAAGTTGAACTCCACGGGGTCCTCGGCCGTCAGGATCTTCACGTCCTCCGTGTTGCGGAGGTTAAGGGTCGAGTACAGCGTGACGGTCTTCCCGGATCCGGTGGGACCCGTGACCAGGAGGAGCCCGTTGGGCCGGTAGGCCGCGCCCATGAACTGGTCCAGGTTCTTCTGGGTGAAGCCCAGCTTGGTCATGTCGACGTTCAGGCCGGACTTGTCCAGGATACGGAGGACCACGGACTCCCCGAAGAGGGTGGGGAGCGAGGAGACCCGGAAGTCGATCTCCTTGTTCTTGCCGATGCGCAGCTTGATGCGTCCGTCCTGGGGCACCCGGCGCTCGGTGATGTCCAGGCTGCTCATGATCTTGAGCCTGGCGATGAGCGCGTTACGGATCTCCAGGGGGAGCCTGGTGTGCTTGTAGAGCGAGCCGTCCATGCGGTAGCGCACGTAGAACTGCTTCTCGAAGGGCTCGATGTGGATATCGGACACGCCGCTCTGCACCGCCTGGATGAGGATCTGGTTGGCCAGGTTGATGATGGCGCTGTTCTCGGCCGAGTAGGTGTCGGTCTTCTCCTCTTCCTTGGCCTGGGCATCCCCGAAGGAGAAGTCATCCAGCGCCTCGGAAATGAGGTTGCCCAGGCTGTCCATGGGGACGATGGAGTCGTCCGTCACCGCCTTGGGGTCCAGCGGCGCGAAGAACGCGGCCTCCTCCTCGGCGGAGATCTTGTAGTGGACCTTGAAGGCGGCGACAAGATCCTTCTCGCTCACCACCACCGGCACGACCTGGAGCTTGGTGAGGGCCGTGAGCTCCTCCACAACCTTGTTGTTGGTGGGCTCGAGCATGGCCATCATCACCTTGTTGTCCTTCATCTGGTAGGGGATGACCATGAACTTCTTGGCGACGTCGTAGGGCACGAGCTTCAGGACGTCCGCGCCGATCTCCCTGTCGGTCAGGTTGACCATCGGGTAGCTGTACTGGCGCGAGAGCACGCTGGGGATCGTGTTGGCCTCCACGTATCCCTTGCGCAGGAGGAACCGCGACAGGAAGTCCTTGGAGTGCTGGCGGAGCCACTTGGAGGCCTCCTCGAGCTGGCCGCGGGTGATGTGGCCGGCCTTGAAAAGGTACTCTCCCAGGATCAGCTTGTAGTTGTCGGCATTCTGGTCTTTGACGGTGCCGGAAAGCGTGGAGCGCCGTCTTGAGATCTCCGCCATAAATGAACCTCCAAGGGAAAGCCGTGTCCGGCGAGGGAACGCCGGGCGGGGGCCAGGGTACCCCCGCGGCCCGCTGAGGGGGCCGGAGTCAGGCGGGGCGGGAAACGGCGGTGACCGCTCCCGCAGGGCGCGGGTCCCAAAGGGACGGGCGCAACGGCCTGAAGGCCGGGGCGGCGGCCCTTGCGGGCCGTCAACGCCGCCAAAGGGGACGGCGGTCTCGAGGTGACGCGCGACATGCGACCGCAGCAAAGACACCGGGGGGAGGGAGAGTCCCGAAGGGGATGGCGCGGAGGCCGCCCGGAAAGCTCTATGGCCCGTTAAGTATTTTAACGGACAACCACCGGAAAACTTAAATCATCCCGAATTTGCCTCGAGGGCCGGAGAACTCCCGGGCTCCGGGCCATCCGGAGAGCCGCAGAGGCTTGGGCGGGAGGCACCGAACGCCCCGCAAGGCATCGGCAGTCCGGAGGCCGGGCACGGGCCCCTTTGGCAGGGGCGGAAGCCGTGGCCAGCGTAAGCGACACCGAAGGCATGAAAGCGAAAAGCGCGAAAATGGAGGGGATCGTCAGGGGGAATAGCCGTCTGGTCTTCGGAGGATCGCCTCGGGAGCATGTGGTCCGAGGCGAAAAAGACGGTAAGGGCCGCTGGGCCGGACTGGCCGTTCCGACACCTGTAGATCAGAGGTTACCAGAAGGGAACCCTGTAATCAACCTAACTTTTGTAAAAAATGAGAAGATCATGGTCATGAAAAAAACCTAATTCATGCGCTTTGGATAGCTAATTTATGATATAATACCAATAACTATCTATCAAAGAGATTAGTGTAACCTGCGAAAATTACGCCCGGACGGTAAGTCGTTGATGTTGTGCAAAATAATCGGGTAAAACGGCCTCGCTGGGATTCGTATCGGGAAACCTGCGGATTCGTATCGGGAAACCCCCGGATTCGCGCCGGGAAGCCCCAGGATTCGCGCCGAAAACCTAGTGAAAGGCGACTGCGCAACCCCTTAATTCCGGAAAACTTGCCGAAACCCCATGCCGGCTCCGAAAACCGGAAACCCGAGGTGCGGCCCATTCCGAACCGGCTAGAAACTTAAGGCCGAGTTCGGAAGCCCAGGAGCGGCCATGGCGGCCTTCAGGACGACCTGTCGGCGACGGGGCTCGGAAATCGTTGCCGCCCACAGGTAGGCCCCTTGCTAAAACGTGGCCGATGGATCGCGAAAAAACTGGAAAATAACGGAAACGAGATCGATCGTTCGTGTTTATCACATTATCGGTGGCTTTGCCACACAAAAATTCATAAATGACTCAGCAGTGACTCAAGGCGATCTGGCCAGAAAGGCAACTATCTGGTATAATAAAAAATTAATCCCGCAAGATCCGGCACAGGTCCCCGTAAGCAACTTTGACGCGGAAGTGGCCGCCCGAGGGCATCCCCAGTACTCATCAGCTGATTCCTTGCACTTTCCGGGCCGATCCGAATCTGGAGATCCCTTCCGGGACGTTCCGCGGCGTACCTTCCCTTCCTGGCCCTATGCCCACCTGCATCGGGGCCGCCTGACGCCGGGAATGGGTCCGGCACGCGCCGGGGAATCTCGACCAGAGTCTTCTTCTCGCCCAGCGCCAGGACCCCCAAGTCGGCGGGCTCCAGCGGGCCAAACCGGCGCGGATGCGGCGCCCCGAGGCTTGACCATGGCCAAACCCAAGATCCGTTACGCATGCCGCGAATGCGGCTGGCAGTCCCCGGTGTCGCTGGGACGCTGCCCCGGCTGCCAGGCCTGGAACTCATTCGAAGCCGAGGAGGAGCCCACCTCTTCCAGGTCTTCGGCCTCCGGCAAAGGCGCCAGGAAGGCCATGCGCCTGAGCGAGGTCCCCCCCGGCGAGACCGCGAGGCTCCCCACCGGCATAGGAGAGCTGGACCGGGTGCTGGGCGGCGGCCAGGTGCCCGGCGGGGTGATCCTCCTGTCCGGCGAGCCGGGCGTCGGCAAGTCCACCCTCCTCTTGCAGGTGGCCTGCAACGCGGCCGCGCGGGGCAGGAAACCCCTGTACGTGACCGGAGAGGAGTCCGCGGCGCAGCTGAGGCTCCGCGCCGAGAGGCTGGGGCTTGAGCTGGAGGGCATCTTCGTTTTGGCCGAGACAGAGATCCCCAAGGTGCTGGAGGCCGCCTCGGGCCGCTGGGATATCCTGATAGTCGACTCCGCCCAGACGATGCGGCTCCCCGATCTGGGCGGCGCCGCAGGGAGCCCCGCGCAGATCCGCGAGTCCTCCTCGGCCCTGACCCAGCTCGCCAAGGAGACGGGGACGCCGCTGTGGCTCGTGGGGCACATCACCAAGGAAGGGAGCATCGCCGGCCCCAAGCTCCTGGAACACCTGGTGGACACGGTCCTGTATTTCGAGGGGGAACGGGAGCGGCCCGTGAGGCTCCTCCGCTCCTTCAAGAACCGCTTCGGGGCTGTGAACGAGGTGGGGGTCTTCGAGATGACGGGCCGGGGCCTGGGCGAGGTCCTGAACCCCTCCGAGCTCTTCCTGGCCGAACGGCTCACGGACGCGGCGGGTTCCGCCGTGACCCCGGTCTTGGAGGGGAGAAGGCCGCTCCTGATGGAGATCCAGGCCCTGGTGAGCCCGAGCCCGCTTCCCATGCCCCGCCGCCAGACCCTGGGCGCGGATCCCTCCCGCGTGAGCCTGCTGACCGCCGTCCTGGAAAAGAAGGTGAGGCTCAAGCTCTTCGACCGGGACGTCTTCGTGAACGTCGCGGGCGGCGCGAGGATCTCGGAGCCGGCGGCGGATCTGGCGATCGCCGCGGCCATAGTGTCCAGCTGGTTCGAGGCGCCGCTCCCGCCGGATCTGGCGGTGCTGGGGGAGGTGGGCCTGGCGGGCGAGGTCAGGAGGGTCGGCCGGATGGGGGAGCGCCTGGCCGAATGCGCCAGGATGGGATTCAGGAAGGTCTGCGGCCCGGCGGCGGAGCTGGAAGGCGCGGGGGTCCGCCACGGCCTGAAGGCCATAGGCGTGAGCCGGGTGTCGGAACTCTTCGGGCCCGAGGCGGGACTCTTCGGGAAACCGCAAAGGGCCGAGGCAGGGGAAGGGAGGACAGGGCCGGAAACCGGACGCGACGCCGGCCGCCCACCCGCGCAGAGGTCCTACGGCTCCAGGCAGGGCGGCTGAGATCGTCCCGACGGGAAAGCGTCTGGCGGGCTACTTCACGCCAAGGTGCTGCTTGATGAGAGTCCAGGCCTTGACCCGCGAGTCGCGGAAGCGCAGGAAATCCTCCTTGGCGAAGCCGTCGCAGTACGCCGTGAGCCCGTCCGCCTCCTCCAACAGCAGGGTGATTATCTCCGCTATGCCGTTTATGAAGGCCAAATCCTCCGGCAGCACGGCGATCGTGCCGTCCCGGTAGACCGTAAGCCTGTCAAGCGCCTTCTGCAGGAACAACCTGGTCTCGCCCAGCATGGACTTGACTATCTCGGGCTCGTAGACCCCGTGGTGCAGGACGTCCGCCAGTAGCCCTATGTAGCCGTAGGCCTCCAGCACGAAGCCCGCGCTGTACGCCCCCAGGGCGCCCAGGTGTATCGCCTCCCGGGCCGCCTGGTTCTCCTCCCCGGCAGGCGGCTGCGCCGCCTGGGCCCAGGCTGGCCCGGCCGGGGCCCAGGCGGCGACCAGGGTTGCGGCCAGGGCTACAGCCGCGGCCAAGGGGACCGGGGCCAGGCGCTCGGGACGCGGGGGACACGCGGACGGAGTCGGAGGCGAAGGAGTCGTGGGGGGCGTTGCGGCCCTGGCAGGGCTCATCTCTCCTCCATGGCATTAGGGCCGGCGCAAAGCGCGTGAGGAGCGCTGCTCCCGCACGGCGCCTGCGCCGCATCGGTGACGCGGACAGCGGGATCGGTTCAAGCCTTCAGGCGGAAGACAGGAAAACAGGAAAACAGGAAAACAGGAAGACCGGATAAACCGGCAGAACCGGAGACCGGGCAGCCTCGGAGCGCCTCCGGATGTCGACCGCAAAGGCCTAAGGCGCACCTGCCGTCCGCGATTGCCGAAACGCGCGCAACCCGGAGCCGCGCAAAAAGGTCGCCCAGGCATCCGGAAAGCGGCCGTCCTGACGAGTACGCCCCGCCAAGGGCAACGCCCCCCCCTGCGGCTACCGGGGACGCTCAGTTCCTGATAAGGCTTTCTATGCGCTTCCAGGCCCTGTCCCTGGTGCCTCGGTACCTTTCCAGATCGCCTTCCGCCCTGGTCTGGGCGAAGCCCCTCAGGCTCTCGGCCTCCTCGATGAGGAGGCCCAGGATGGCCGTCACCTCCGCCAGGTACTGACGGTCGCCTGAACTTATTTTGAAGTCCGGGTCCTGGTAGCGGGAGAGGTCCCGGCGGGCGTTGGCCAGGTACCTTACCGTGTCTCCCAGCATGTTTATGACCTGGTCCGAGTCGTAGGCCCCGGTGCTGAAAAGGTCCCCGTAGGCCCCGATGTAACCGAAGGCCTGGATGGCCAGGCTCACGGACAGGGTGGCGATGGTGTTCAGGTCCTGCTTCTGGAGTTCCGATTCCTGCGGCGCCTGGGGGTCAGGGACCTCCTGGGCCAGAAGCGAGGGGGAGTGGGCCGCGAGCGGCAAGGCCAGGGCCGCGGCCAGGAGAAGAGACGGGACCGGGGCGCGCCCCGCGGGCCGGGATTTAAATATAGTCGCCATGTTTAGACTGCCTGTGGGTGCGGGGCGAAGCGGGCCCGGGCTGAAGAGGTTCCCGAGGATTCTAACCCCAAACTATCCTGTAAATCAACCGCCGCCTTTCAGGCCAGGATTCCTTCGAGTCGGCCTTTCTGGCCGCTCCGGCCATGCTTCCGGGGCGCCCGGCGGTCCCCGCGCGCCGCCCGGGCTCAGTTCGCCGCCGCCCTGCGTTGCAGAACCCGTCGCTATCACGGTCCGCCCCGCCCCTGCCGAGCCACTTGCTCCCGCCGGACTGACATGGCCGGTTGTCCTGACGGTGAGCCGTCCCTCCTCCGCGCCCCGACCGCCCTCGCCGTCCGGCCATCCCCCTTTCCCTGCAACCAACGCCCCGTTCCCCGTCAAAGCCCCGTCGAACGCGGGTTTCCCGGAACCCTGGGACGCCGGGGAAAGGGGGGCAGCCTCTTGCGGCCGATCTTGACCTCCGAAGCCCGAGAGGCTAAGATTGCCGGAGCGTCGGCCCCGATGCCCCTTACCGCCGCCGACCCGTGCCGAGCGCGCGCCAGGGCCATCCGGATCGTACCCCTTACACCCCCGCCTCATCCTCCCGAGGTTACAAGCGATGCCTG
>JAISFS010000064.1 GCA_031263485.1 Deltaproteobacteria bacterium
AGGTAGCCCTGGGCCTCCTCCGGCCCTGAAGTGAAGCAGTGGATGAGGATCCCGGAAAGTTCGTCCCGGAACTCGCTTAGGGTTCCCAGGGTTTCCGCGTAGGCGTCCCGGGTGTGGACAACTACCGGTTTTCCCGATCTTGAAGCCGCTTCCAGGAGCTTCCGGAATGCCTTGAGTTGGACGTCGCGGGGCGAACGGTCGCGGAAGAAGTCGAGCCCTATCTCCCCGAAGGCCACTATGAGCGGGTCCCTGGCGATTTCGGTCAGGATATCCGGGTCCTCGGTCGACAGCCTCGCGGCATCATGGGGGTGCCAGCCGGCAGTGGCGTAGTGCCCCGGGGTCCCCCGGGAGAGTTCCAGCGCCGCACGGGAGCTCTCAGAGTCCAGGCCGACGTTGATCATGCGGGTGACCCCGGCCTCGGCGGCGCGCCTGAGCACGTCCCCTCGGTCGGCATCGAAGTCCTCTAAAAAGAGGTGTGTGTGGGAGTCGAAAATCTGCATGGGGGAATTATAGCCGATTGGCGACCGGATGCCAGCCCTGTAGCCCGGGCGGCCGGAAACAGGGGGCTGTCGGGCCGTCTGCCGATATGTGGAGATTTTCATAAAAAACGGGACAGATGGCATCAGAAACAGGTGATGTCAAACGAAGCCAAAGGACTGGTATCTTATTACGATGGCCTGTAGCGTTCGGGCTGCCATCGGCAAGGATAAGTCGGCTATTCGGTTCTCCTCGCGGTTAGATGCAGCTCGCAGGGAGGGAGCGGAGTCCTTGCCATAGTCAGACAGGCCGCCGCCGGGCACGTTCGGTGAACCCTCAAAGGGCATCACCGGTATCTGCCCGGACTTGACGGGCGTGACGCAGGTGAAGTGCTCGTAGATTTCTCCCGGAGTAGGTTCCCCGCCCAACGAGTCCAGCCACTTTCCGTCTCCGGCCCTTAGCCGTTGCCTACTCCATAAACTGAACAATCCACGGCCCCTGATACGGATCCCGCCTGAGTTCGCTTGCCCACAGCTCCAGGCCCTTGGTGGACGTCGGACGGATTTCCTTCTGGCGCCTTCTCCATACTTCACAGGAGAATTATGATGCGTTCGCAAAAAGTCAGAGACGTGACATGCATCTCCACCCCACGGCCTCCGGATTATCGGCACCCCACAATGGCCTCCGGGGACCGGCCCCCCTCATGGCCCCCGGGTCGGCGCCTCCGCGCAATAGCCCCGGGTGTCAGCCCCCGACCCGATGGGTCCGAGCAGGAGCTGCCGGCCCGGCGGATCCGCGCATCGGAACCCGGATGGCTGAGTAAGTAGCGGGTGGAGGTGGGTAGGACTCCTCCCTCTTAAGGATATTTTGGACTTTTGGCGAACGAATCATGGATGGGTCGAAGAGGGCAACAGGACGTCCGTCGGCGGACGATATCTGAACTCGATGTGTTATTGTTCTGACATATCAAGGAGCCCTGAAGGTGATCGAGGGCTTTGGCAAGTTCAGGACCTTTTACGATGGGCCGTAAAGCTGTCAGGGCATCGGCAGGAGGCGGCGGCTTGATGTGATACCCCGGCGCTGGGACGGCAGGAGAGACACCTGGAGGCATGGGTGGGCCGAAAGAGGTCCTGGCGATGGGTGTCCATGCCGCGGGAGACATTGAAGGCACAGGCGAGGCCGGGCCGGGGTGTCGGCAAGTGTGATCGCGCATTGACGCTCCGAAGTGTGTACGTTTGACCTCGATCAAGGGTTGTGGCAAAATATGCAGGTAATCCCTCGCTTGAATCCTTCCTGAATCGGATGCCTGGACATCGCAATGCCGCCACTAACCAAAAAACATAGAAACATGCTCGAGGTCGCCGTCCGCGAGGCTCGCGATGTGGCTGAGGCGGGTGCTCGGGCCGTCCTGGACTACCTTGGCGTGGCGCAGGCCACCCCGCCAGTCTATCTGAACGACTCGCAACAGACACTCAGTCGGCGGCTGAAGCATCATGGGACCCAGCTGGGCGATTCGCTGAACGGCGGTGAGACCCAGACGATGGAGCGTCTGGTGGAGGAGACCGCCTACGAGCATTGGCACAGGATGCTGTTCGCAAGGATCCTCTCCGAAAACGGGATGCTGATGTATCCCTCCGGGTCCGGGCCGGTCCCGGTGACGCTGGTGGACTGCGCGGATCTCGCTGCCGAGGAAGGCGTTGTCGACGGCTGGGAGTGCGCCGCGAGATACGCCGCCCGGATGCTGCCGCAGATATTCCGCGTAGGCTCGCCGGTCTTTGACGTTGTATTTCCGCCCGAACACCGCCAGGGCCTTGAGAAAGTGATAGCGTCTCTTCCTCCAGAGATCTACGTGGCTTCTGATACTTTAGGATGGATCTATCAGTTCTGGCAGTCAAAAAGAAAGGACGATGTCAACGCCTCCGAGGTCAAGATAGGTGCGAGGGAGCTCCCGGCCGTGACGCAGCTGTTCACCGAGAAGTTCATGGTCGACTTTCTCCTTGACAACTCTCTCGGCGCATGGTGGGCTGCACGGAGGCTCTCTGAGTCCGGTCTGGGTGATGCCGGAAGCGAGGACGAACTGCGCCGCAAGTCGGGCCTTCCTGGAGTTCCCTTGAACTACCTGCGTTTCGTGCATGATGAGGACGCCCCCTTTACGCCAGCAGCCGGGACGTTCGAACGCTGGCCCGACAGGCTCGCGGACTTCAGGATGCTTGATCCCTGTTGCGGGTCCGGTCATTTCCTGGTCGCTGCGTTCAACATGCTTGTCCCTATGCGCATGGAGGCCGAAGGACTGTCGGCTCGCGAGGCAGTAGACGCAGTGCTACACGATAATGTTTATGGCCTAGAGCTGGACAGGCGTTGTGTGGAGATCGCAGCCTTCGCCCTGGCTATGGCAGCCTGGACGTATCCGGGGGCAGAAGGATACCGCGAATTGCCTAAGCTGAACCTGGCATGTTCAGGAACTGCCGTTGGGGCCGAAAAGGGCGCATGGACCGCCTTAGCTGATGGCAACATTGGGCTGGAGTCAGCCCTTGGACGGCTTTACGACAGCTTTAAAGATGCCTCTGTCCTGGGGAGTCTGATAGACCCCGAAGCTAACGCATACGGTAAGGGATTATACGGGGCCAACTGGGACGATGTCAAGCCATTGTTGGACAGGGCGCTAGCGGCAGAGACAACGGACGAGCGTATGGAAACCGCAGTGACCGCGAAAGGGATCGCCGAGGCCGCAGAATTGCTGAACCTACGCTACACGTTGATAGTTACCAACGTGCCATATCTGAAACGTTCTAAACAAGTGGACCGATTACGTAGACATTGCGAAGCCGTTTATCCGGCATCAAAATCGGATATAGCCACTGTATTTATGGAGCGTTGTTTAAATTTTTGTGCTCAATATGGGACAATTAGTCTTGTAATGCCGCAAAGCTGGCTTAACCTAGTCAATTATAAAAATTTACGGAAAACAATACTTGCCAATGTCAATATAAAAATCATTTCTTTATTGGGTGACAATGCCTTTCAAACGCCAATGTGGTCATTTTATATACAGCTTATTATCATCAGTCAAAAGCAGGAAATAGAATTTGCATCCTGCTCGTCAGATTGTCCGAATGGAAACGTGATCAATTGCGTTGACGTTTCTGGAGCGCGTTCACCTTCTGAAAAAGACCGTCTCTTGATTTCGACAGACATTAAGACAGCTGATCAGAATAAACAGCTCCTCAATCCTGACGCTAGAGTGATGTTCACTGAATTCGTTGATGGAGACAACTTACCCCTGTTGAGTATTTATGCAGACTGTCTCGTCGGAATCCAGACCGGCGATGATCCAATGTTTATCCTGTCATTTTGGGAGTTGCCGGGACTGAACAGGAGCATATGGGAACTTCTGCAGGTAACCCCGGAAGATCAGGTTGAGTTTGCAGGCATGTCTCGGATCATTCGCTGGGTGGGTGGCGAAGGGCTCCTGTTCTCAGTTCCTTACGCATATCCGACAAAGGGATTGAAGGCGGTAGGGAAAATGGGGATTGTCATCAACAGGATGGGAGGCATATTCCCTTGCCGTTATTCCGGCGAGAGATTCCATCAGAACGTTGCGGTCATCTTGTTGGATGATCCTTCTCTCGTACCCGCACTCTACTGCTATTGTTCCTCACCTGAATATCAATCTGCAGTCAAGGTGATAGATCAAAAGCTGAAAGTCACTAACGCCACCCTTGTCAAGGTCCCTTTCGACAAGGACCGTTGGACCAACGCAGCGAAGGAGCGATATCCCAAAGGGTTACCAGCTCCCTATTCAGATGACCCGACCCAATGGATATTTCACGGGCATCCGTGCGGATCGGTGAAATGGGACGTTGACACGAAACATGTCATTAACAGTCCACTGAGGACCGATTCCACCGTTCTTCAGGTGGCCGTTGCCCGTCTGCTCGGATACCGCTGGCCCTCCGAGCTCGATGAGGACATGGAGATCGCCGCAGAGCAGCGCGAGTGGGTCAGGCGTTGCGATGGCTTTTCCAAATTCGTGGATAAGGACGGCATAGTCGCCATTCCCGCGGTGAAGGGAGAGGGAAACGCGAAGGACCGCCTTCTGAATATACTGGCCTTCGCTTATGGTAAAGCATGGTCGAACGATGTCATGTCCAGACTACTCGCCAGCTCCGATCACGCAGGCGGCGATCTGGAATCATGGCTACGGGACAAATTCTTCGCCCAGCACTGCAGGCTTTTCCAGAACCGCCCCTTCATCTGGCAGATCTGGGACGGACTCCGCGATGGATTCTCGGCCCTGGTCAACTGCCACAAGCTTGATCGTAGGTTGCTGGAGAGCCTGACATACGCGTATCTTGGAGATTGGATCAGACGCCAGACATTCGCCCTCAAGGGAAATCAGGAGGATGGCAAGGCATCCGGCGTCAAGAGCGGTGGCTCCGAGGACGACGGAGCGCTGACGCGCCTGACCGCCGCTTTGGAGCTACAAAAGAGGCTGGAAGCGATACTTGAGGGGGAGGCCCCCTATGATATCTTCGTGCGGTGGAAGCCCTTGAAGGAACAGCCTATCGGATGGAATCCAGACATCAACGACGGCGTGCGCCCCAATATCCGCCCCTTCATGATGCCACCGGACATTGGCAGGAAAGGGGCCGGACTCCTGCGTGACAAGCCGAATTTACATTGGGCTAAGGATAGAGGGAAGGACATCGAGTCCGCACCCTGGTATCACCTTGATAAGGGCGATCGGGTAAACGATCGTCACCTGAAGCGAGCGGAAAAGGAAAAGGCGCGGTCCTAACGTCCGGGGTACCTGGAGCGGAGCGATCAGTGTGCTTCCTGGCTCCTTCCGACCAATTCCAAGGGATGTGTTCCGCACCGCGTCATGGATGCCAGCGGCTCTACGAGGTGCCCAGGACGCCTTGTGAGTAAGCCTTGTGTGACACTCGTTTGCTGGATATTAAACACTTCCGCGGCTGGGAAGCGCTACCCGAGGGAATTGGGCATAGAGCAGATTGAGACGAACATCCTTCCGCATGGTGGCCTGTTCGAGTGTCAGATCGCCGGAATAGTCACGGGCGGAGTGGCCCCCTAAGACAGCCGAATGGGCTTGTCACCGAAATTTCTTTGTTTCGGGAGTGGGTGAAACCGATTCACACACTTTTGCGCCAGGAAAATCAAGCTTCCAGCCAGACGGATCGAAGACAGCTCACGTTTTTTTCCCCTGGCCGCGTCTGGAATCCGTAAGGACGTCATTGCAAAAAAAGACATCCTAAGAGCATGTGACGTTGCCTTGTCCGCTCGTTTACCAGATTCACCCCGTGTCTGGTTGAACCGTCGTGTCCCGGAAGGCGCTAACCGCGGCTGGAGAATGGGGAAGCGCGCACTGGCGGAGGGGTCAGTCTGACGTGCGGACGAGCCGTAGGGTTGCATTGGATCCTTTCTTTGCATCATACGATGCGGCAGAATCGGGACACAGGGCGGGCCGGATGTTAGGGCGTCGTCCGTGGATTCTACGAATAGCGTATTTTTTGTTTCAGGATGAAATAGGCAAATCGTACTCCCAAAAGAGGGGGGTGCAACGACCTCTCTCGGGAACATCGGCTCCGGACCGCGCCCTGGAGCGATCGTCCCGCAGGATGCCTTCCGCAAGGCATGGCTCGCCGGACGGCTCTGGATGAACGCAATATATCCGGTCGTCCCGTCTCAAAAAATGTGCCAAAACCTAATCACAATGCCCTTTCCTCTCCCTCCACCTGGACCGGCGATCGCGGTACCACGAGAAAGAAACATAAAACATGGCTCAAAGGCACATGTTGTTGTCAAATCGATTCAAGAATGCTAAAATCCCCCTAAAAATGGCCTTTATACTGTTAACTATCCGAGGGGCATCGCAGTCCTGCCTCCTGAAACCGCACTCCAGACGAGCTCATCCTCCCGGCACATGACCGAAAAGCTACGAACGGTGCCGCCAGCAGGTAGACTACGATTGACTATGAGACCCGCCCTCGACATTCGCATATGGCCTGTCAAACCGGAAGCCGCAAACGCCCTGGGGCCGTTCCGCCCCTTGAGGCCGTCCTTTAACACGAGGGCGGTTGCCACCTTCGTCCCGGACGACGTTTCCAGATGATCGGGGATGGCAAGAGGATTGTCCGGTTAGGGTTCAGCCTCGGTCGCGGCGGGGCCCATACCGCCCGCACCATGATGCTGGACGATTTGGAGGCCCTCCTCGATGCCGTAAGCGACCCCGCCGCCCTGCATAAGGAATACCGCGAGGCGGTGGTGGAAGAGAACTGCCTGGGCAAGCGATCCGGGAGCAACCGGCGTAACACCTTTGGCTTCCTGTCCAGCCTGTACGCCCTGGACCCTGCCGTCGTCCTGTTCCGGGCACTCAGGTTCTTCTGGAGCCGAGACAGCGAGGGTCGCCCGCTACTGGCACTCCTATGCGCCTATGCCAGGGACGCGGTACTCCGTTCCACAGCAGGCTTCATCCTCGGTATCCCGGAAGGGTCTACCGTCACCCGCGAACAGACGGAGGGATGCCTGGGGGAGGCTTTTCCCGGACGCTTCAGCAGGGCCACCTTGAAATCCACGGCCCAGAACGTGAATTGCACCTGGACCAGGGCTGGCCTCCTCATCGGGTCGGCAAGGAAGACCAGAGTGCGGGCTAAGGCCACCGCTGGGAGCCTGGCCTATGCGGCGTTCATTGGCTATCTCGCCGGGGAGCGGGGTGGCTTCATGTTGACGAGCGAATACGCGAGGCTCCTGGAGATCTCTTTCGATGAGGCGGCGGATCTCGCCTCAGAGGCCTCCGGGGCTGGTTGGATGATCTTCAACCGTGCGGGGGAGGTGGTTGAGGCCAGGTTTCCGAAGCTCATAACCGAGGAGGAGATGGAGGGGTCGAGGGAGCCGGAGGGGGCGAGAGTGATGGAGGGGTCGAGGGAGCCGGAGGGGTCGAGGGAGCCGGAGGGGTCGAGAGTGATGGAGCGGTCGATGGAGCGTGGGAAATCGAGGGAGTCAGGAAAGCCGAGGGAGACGGGGAGGAAGGAGGAGACGGTCGGTGAATAAGAACGATAAGCTCGCGAAGGCCTACTCCACGTTCATAGAGGTGCCGTGGTCCGCGAACGCCGCCCCCGCGCAGAGGGTCATCTTCTGCGTCTACGACGAGGAGGATGAGCGGAAGCTGAGGTTCGGCATGGAAAGCTTCAGGTCGGCCACCAGGGAGGCCGGGCACGGCTGGGAGGAGTACGACCTGACCGACAGCTTCGCCGGTTGGCTTTCGGGCCACCCATACGCCGAGGAGTATTTCCTGGAGCCGGAGTACCTGGAGACGGTCCTTAACGGGTACCTGGATTACATAGTTGACGGCTTTACGGCGTTTATCGGCGAGAAGGCCCCTGATGCCGGGACCGTAGTGGCCCTCACGGGCGTGGGGTCGTTGTTCGGCTTCCTCAAGGTGAACGCGGTGGTGGAGAAACTGGCCCCTCTGGTGGCGGGCAGGCTCCTGGTTTTCTTTCCGGGCAGCTGCAACGACAACAACTACAGGCTTCTGGACGCGTACGACGGCTGGAACTACCACGCCGTTCCCATAATCGCAGGGAAGGAGTACTGATCCCAAGATGTTAACCAACAGGGATGTCTACCTGAAGGATCCGTCGAAAATCGAGCTCGTGAACAAGGGCGTCGCGAACGTAAACGACGACACCGACGACGCGAGCATGGACGTGCTCCGTTACGAGCTTGAGACTTTCGTCTGCAAGGGCCAGTACGAAAAGGGCCTGACGCGGGTGCTGGACGCTTTCCTGAGCAACGTCGACAAGGGCAAGCAGCAGCCGGGCGTCTGGGTGAGCGGGTTTTACGGATCCGGCAAGTCGCATTTCGTTAAGATGCTGCGCGCTCTCTGGACGAACACGCGGTTCCGGAACGGGGATACGGCCAGGGAGATCGTCCACGGCCTCCCGCTGGGCATTAGGGACATGCTCGCGGAGCTCGACAACAAGGGCAGCCGTCACGGGGGGCTCCACGCCGCTTCCGGCACGCTTGGGGCGGGGGCCAAGTCGGTGCGGCTGGCGCTTCTGGCGATAGTCTTCAAGTCGGTCGGACTCCCGGAGCAGTACGGGCACGCCCGCTTCATCATGTGGCTCAAGCAGCAGGGGAAGCTCGACAGGGTCAGAGAGCTGGTTGAGGCCCAGGGGACTCCCTGGAGGGTGGCCCTGGACAACCTCTACGTGTCGAAGGCCATGTTCAAATCGCTGGCCGAGGCGATGCCGGAGGAGTTCGGGTCGGCTGACGATACCCGCCAGCACCTGAACAACCAGTTCCCCCGCGCGAGGGACGACGTCACGAGCAAGGAGATGACGGACGCGATAAGGCAGGCGCTGGCCGAGGACCACTCGACCGCCGAGGATGCCAGGATCCCGCTCACGATCCTGGCCCTGGACGAGTTGCAGCAGTACATCGGGAACGGGAAGGACGGCGACAAGCGGGCCAACGACGTCCAGGAGGTCGTGGAGGCCTGCAGCAAGAACATACGCGGCGCCGACAGGTTCATGTTCATCGGCACCGGTCAGAGCGCCATGACAGGGACGGTCAACATCAAGAAGCTCGAGGGGCGCTTCACCCTGCGCGTGGAACTCTCGGACGCGGACGTCGACACGGTGATCCGCGAGGTGATCCTCCCCAAGAGGGCCGATACCAAGACGGAACTCGATGAGGTCATGGCGAAGAATGAGGGGGAGGTGTCCAAGCACCTGCAGAACACGTCCATAGGTCACAGACAGGAAGACAGCCAATATTTCACCTCCGACTATCCCATCCTGCCGGTACGCCGCCGCTTCTGGGAGGGCGCGTTGAGGGCCCTGGACCAGTCGGGCACGGAGAGCCAGCTCAGGAACCAGCTGTCCATGGTGCATAAAGCCATCAGGACAAATCTGGACAAGCCTTTGGGTAATGTCATACCTGCCGACTACCTGTACTTCGAGTCGGCCGACAAGCTAATCCAGAGCGGGTCCCTCCCGCGGAAGCTCTACGACGATACGAAGAAATGGTACGAAAGCGAGAACGCGGGCGACAAGCTCCTCGCGCGGATCTGCGGGACGGTCTTTATCATCAATAGACTCGCGGATTTCAACGAGGAAATAGGCGTACGCGCGACCGTCGACACCATGGCCGACCTCCTGCTGGAAGATCTGTCGGCCGGCAGCAGCGCCTTGCGCCGCGACATCCCCGGCCTTGCGGACTCCTGCCCGCTCCTCATGAAGGTGGATGATGTTTACCGCATCCAGACCGAGGAGAGCACGGCCTGGAACGATGAGTTCCGCAAGCAGGAACGCGAGATCGGCGGCAGCATACAGCAGATCGACGCGGTCAGAAACGAGAGGGTCAGGCGCATTTTCGGCGAACTCGCCAAAGGCAAGCTCACGGTAAACCAGGGTGCCCCGAAGGTCCCACGCAGGCTCGTGCCGGTCTTCGACGAGCAGAGGCCGAAGGGGGACGGCGCTGACGTGGTCCACGTCTGGATACGGGACAGCTTGGGGATCACCGAAAAGGCGATGCGCCAAGAGGCAGCGAGCGACGGAAACACGTCGCCCACGATTTTCGTCTTCGTGCCCGTGGGGCGCCAGAACGCCCTGGCCGAAGCCATCAAGGTCTACAAGGCCGCGCTGGCCACCATCGATGCCCGCGGGGCGCCCTCGTCCCCCGGGGCGAAGGAAGCTCTGCGGGCCATGAAGACCAGGATGGATGCAGCGGACAAGGGCATCGACGAGATAATCAGGGACGCCTTCTTCAAGGTCGTGGTCTTCCAGGGCGGGGGAACGGAGGTGCCCGGGGACGATCTCGCAAAGAAGCTCGGCGAGGCGGCCGCGGCATCCGTCAAGCGCCTTTACCCGGAATTCCCTGCGGGCGACCACGCCGGCTGGACCAAGGTCTTCGCCAAGGCCAGGGAGGGGGCCACCGACGCTTTGAAGTTCGTGGGGGATACGGGCGAGGTTCCCGCCAACAAGGTCTGCAAGCCGCTCCTGGAGTATCTTGCCCTGCAGAGATCGGGGAAGGACGTGAGGGGACGTTACGAAGGACCGCCGTTCGGCTGGCCCCAGGACTGCGTGAACGGCGCCCTCCTGGTGCTCCTTAACGCGGGGCTCGTCAAGGCTACAGACGAGTCAGGCGGCGCCGTGGGGCTGAAAAGCCTGGACTCCAAGGGCATCGTCGCCAGCAACTTCAGGCGGGAGAACGTGAGCCTCACGGTCAAGGAGCGCGTCGAGATTCGCGGCCTGTTCGGCAAGCTCGGCTTGAGCACCAAGGACCACGACGAGTCCTCCTTTTCCGGGGAGTTCATCGAGAGGCTTGTCGCCTGCGCCCGCGCGGCCGGCGGGGACCCTCCCCTGCCTGCGCCCCCGTCCATCGCCTTCATCGAGGAGTTGCGCCTGAAGGGCGGAAACGAACAGTTGCTGGCCTTCTTTGCCGCCAAGGACGATATCCAGGGCAAGATCATGAAGTGGGAGGCCGAGGCCGAGGCAATCAAGAGGCGCCTGCCCGCCTGGCTCCAACTGAAGGAACTGACTGTGGCGGCGGATGGGCTGGCGGCGGCGGCGGACACGCTGGAGCAGGTCAAAGCCATCGAGAGGGACCGTCGGCTTTTGGACAATCCGGACCCGGTTCAGCCGGTCCTCGCGGAGTTATCCAAGATCCTCAAGGATGAGCTTTCCGAACTCGACCGTCAGTATGCCGCAGCCTACGACGATATCTTAAACGAGCTTAAGGGGGACAGCGGCTGGGTGGGTCTGGAAGAGACCCAGCGCGAGGAGCTCATGAACGGATACGGCCTTGGGGCAGCGGACCGCCCGGAGATCAAGACCCAGACGCAACAGGATCTCGTCGAGACCCTGAAGACTTATCCTCTCAGGCATTTGGGGGAAAAGATCGCGGCCGTACCCAGCCATATGGCCGCTCTCGCGGGAGAGCTGACCCGGCGCGTCGAGCCGGAGACGCGGTTCGTCAAGATGCGGCCGGGCACCTTCAGGTCAGATTCAGAGATCGACATCTGGGTCGATGATCTGAGAGGGAGACTCAAGGAGGCCCTCCAGCAAGGAGGCCCGGTCAAGATCGGGTAGCCGCTTTATCCTTGCCGTCGGACCCGGACGCGCCATTGGAATCGGGGCCATTCTGCGACGCGGGGTCGGCTTTGCGTCGGTTCGCGCGGGGTAATTTGAGGCCATGCGGAGGGCGGGGTTGCCGAACCGGGTCGGAAGCGCCGTACGGTAGGTGAAGCCCCGAACGGGGAGGGGGCGTTAAACGCGAAAGGCTGGGAGCCAAACGGGAATCCGGGCATCTTGAGGGAAACGGGAACGCCGCAAGGAGACGGTCCGAAGGCGTCATACTGAGGAAGGCCAGTGGAAACGGTAATACAGAGAATAGTCAAGTCCATCCGATCGTCCGCCAAATACAATGCGGACGCGTACGTCGGCCCAGCATGCATACTCTGGCCGGACAAGGACAGGCAATGGAGTCCGGTGATCCCCTCCATCCGGATCGCACTGCCCGAGCTCCTGACGCTGGGAGATTACGATCCGGAAACACTGACGGGCCCAGGCATCTGGATCCGGTGCGCCATTGCCGGCAGCATCGAGGGTATCAGACCCCCGGAAGGCACGGTCCCGGTCGTTTACATGCCCGGCGTCAGCCGCCAGGAACTTCGGGCGGTGGAGGAATGCGAAGAGTCGATCAAGCCTCTGGTCGAGCTTCAGTACCGCGGATCATTCTGGTCGGGCCCTGAGTCCAGGGACTGGACAGTGCCCGCCTTCTTCTCCTCCTCCGAGAAGGGCGGACTGGGCCTTGACCTCGACAAGAAGGACGCGGCAAAGTCAGCCCTCAGGGAAGCTCTTCCGATTCTCCTGGGCATGGACATTTCAGAGCTGGAGGGCATTCGCCTGGACAAGGCCTATTTCGTCCAGGTGAAGCTTCCCGATCCCGAGGTCTCCGTCCTGCGCTGGCTAGACGGGGGGGAAGAGTACCGGAAGGCAACGGTCGCCGGCACATGGCCGACGCTCGTGAAATACTGCGAGGACAAGCTGAACCTGAATCCCGAGCTCGAGGACGTCGGCTCGGCGGCAAGACGCTTCGCCGATCGGGAAGGCAAGTGGTCCAACGTCTGGAACCGCTACAGGGAGGCCCCGCGGAGGTACCCCGGCATACGCCGCCGTCTTCTTGACATACATCCCGGCCACGAAGCCGAGGTGTTCTGGGTGGATCCTTCACCCGGCGTCTACGATGGCTGGCCCCAGTGGAACGACTACCAGGAGAATAAGTTGCTCGCTGAGTTGGCCAAGCTTGCCGACGAGGACGCCCTGGAGCCTGAGGCGGCCAGGAAAAGGATCCTGGTAATGGAAGAGAATCACGCCGGACGGCGAGGGACGGTATGGGCGGAACTCGGTTACGCCCCGCTCGC
>JAISFS010000073.1 GCA_031263485.1 Deltaproteobacteria bacterium
ATTTTGGCTGTCAGCCTATGGGTGGAAAGACTGGGAAACAGCCCAGCCCTGCTATCTCCTCGTCATGGTTCGCTCAAAAACATGGAAGAAGATTCCGACATTTAATTAAACGGGTAATAGCGACATAACGAATGATTTGCAGACTCAGAACACCCCGGCCGGCGCTGACGGGAGCCAGCCTTTCTGCGCAAGTTTCCCTCCCCGGACTCATGACCATGCCCATGACCCTTACCCGGCCCCATTCCCCTGACTCGAAGATCAGGGCCGGACAAAGTCGCCGGCTCCTCTTTCGGCGTTTCGCTCATGGCCCGAAGCCGCTGCAGCTCAACGCGGCTGGAGACCGAAAAACTGACAGCTTCCAACTCGCCTGTCATGAACAGAATTCTCTGTTGGCATAATTGTTGCATAAAATCCCGCCGGCCCTTTTGGAATCCCCTTGCTTCGGAATCCCCTCGCTTTCGACACGCAGCGCCTGCTTTGCCGCGCCGTCACAGGGCATCCGAACCTGACGCAAGATACCGGGCCAGGCATCCGCCGATTCGCTCGGCCCCAGGGAACGCGCCACGATCCGCGCCTGCCGAACCCCCTACCGGCAGGCGCCCAGGAGAGCATGGCCCGGGCCTCTCGCGTATCCCCCCCCGCCGCGCCCGCAGCCTGCGGCACGCCGTTCGCGCCTCCTCCCCGGACGTCTGACGGCCCGGACCTGCCGGCTGCCCGTCCTGCCCGCAATCCGTGCTCTGCCGCAGGCGCCAAGCCCTGCACCGCCCCTTCCGCAGACAAGAAGTCACGGACCTTCAGCAGACAAGAAGATTATTAAGGTGGCTCCATGATCGCGATCAAGACCGAGACCTGCACTCCCCGGCAGCAGGACAGGAAAGCCGGGCCCCAGCTCGCCGCCCGACCGGTCCAGGGCGCCCGCGTCGCCCTGCGTTTCCCGGCGTCACCGGCGGCGGCCCTCCTGGCCGTTGCCTTCCTGGCCGCTTCCGTCCTGTTCCAGCAGCCCGGCGCGCTGGCCGCGTCCTCCCCGGACAAGCTCAACTACCAGACGAGCCCGATCATGAGCGCCGGCAAGACGGTCCCCAGAGTGCTCCTCGTGCTCTCCAAGGACCACAAGCTCTTCCAGCAGGCCTACAACGAGCTGACCGACATGGACGCCGACGGCAAGATCGACACCGGCTTCAACCCGTCCGCCCTGTACTACGGCTACTTCGACAGCAAGAGCTGTTACGCGTACAGCGGGACACCCGCGTACGCCGCGTCGAACACCGGCTACTTCTACAGGTCCGGTCCTGCCAAGGAGGACCAGAGCCAGGCGACGCTCGATTCCAACAGGCCGCAGGCAGTGAAGGACGCCGGAATCAAGGCGGCCCGCGCCGCGCATTACGCCACCGGCGAGACGATAGGGATCTGCAACGACCCCCACACGTCCCAGAGCGGCCTTTACAGCGGCAACTGGCTCAACTACGTCACCGCCACCCGCATGGACGTCATCCGCAGGATCCTCTACGGGGGATACCGGATGACCGACGAGAACTTCAAGAACGGGAAATCCGGCCGCACGGTGCTTCAGAGCTCCATGGTGCCGCGCGACGGGCACGTGTGGGGAACCGACGTGGTCGCCGACAACCGCTGGGCCACCGAGACGGCGATGACCAAGTACTACGACATATCCAAGTACACGCCGTTCCCGAAGCCGTCCAGCGGCGCTGCCCATTTCTTCGCCCGGACCAGGAACAACACCAACGCCACCCCCTTTCCGGTGGTCGAGTACATCCTGAACGCCGTCAAGGGCACCTTCAAGACCAACATCAACGTGAGCGGAACCGGCGGCCGCTATTACGACTGGGTCTACAACGACGCTCCGAACCCCTCCTCGGCCAACCTTCAGAACCCGTCAGGTGTCATAAAGACCTTCACGGTTCACGTGGAGGTCTGCACGCAGGGCAACACGGCGGAGGGGGAGGGCTGCCGCTCCTACCCGAACGGCAACCTGAAGCCGGTCGGGCTCCTCCAGCAGAACGGCGAGAACGCCCAGATGCTGTTCGGGCTTCTGACCGGCTCGTATACCTACTCCAGCGCCGCAAACGCCGAGTCCACCACCGGGGCGAACACCAGGCGCAAGGGCGGGGTCGTGCGCAACCACATAACCGACCTCTCCCAGGCCTTAGACCTCGAGACGGGACTCTTCAAGACAGGCGGGATCATAAGGAACATCGACTCGCTCACCATCGCCGGAAACCCCACCCCGACTGCCACCGCCTACACCTCGGCCATGTCCTGGGGCAACCCGACCGGCGAGATGCTTTACGAGGCAGTGCGTTTCCTGGCCCGTCACGCCGAGGGCCCGACAGGCACGACCCAGCCCACGTCCGCCTTCCTGCCGTCGTCGGCCGAGACCACCTACAACTCGTCCAACCAGGCCCCGTACCTCAAAAACTGGACGACACTGCCCACGGTGCCCGCCGCCGACTGTGCCAAGCCCGTCATTCTCCTCATAGCCGAGGCGGACAGCGACTACGACGGAGACACGGCGGTCAACTCGACTGGGGGAATCAACCGCCCGCTCCTGGAGGGGCTCCCGCCCGCCCTCTCGACCGCGCTCCCCAGCTCCTTCAAGATGTCCACATATCTCGACAAGATCACCGCCGTGGAGAACCTGGCAACCTCGTCGAGCAAGCGGAATTACTTCTACGCCAACGACGCCCTGTCCGACTGCTCCGCCAAGCCGCTAACCTCGCTCACCCAGGTGAAGGGGCTGTGCCCGTTCCTGCCCTCCTACGAGGGCACCTACAGCTCCGCGGCTGTTGCCTACTACGGTCACACCCACAATTTCGGGGTGCCTGGATCCTCCGAGCAGTCGCTGGACGTCTACGCCGTCACCATGAGCGGGGCCTTCCCCTCCCTGGAGTTCCCGGTCTTCAGCTCCTCCGGGGCAGTGGCCAAGAAGATCACCATCATCCCGGGCGCCATGAGCAGCAGGGATGCAGCCACCACCTCCAACCGCATCCTGGGGATGCTCAACTACTTCATACTTGACTGGCAGACCGACTCGCGAGGCACCCCCTATCACGTGAAGGTGAGGGTCAACTTCGAGGACGCCGCCCAGGCCCATGACGCCGGCTACGGCGCGTCGGACTGGGACTCCGATCTTCTTGTTGAGTTCACGATAGATCTCGTGAGCGCGACGAAAACCTCCAACACCAACGGCGAGACGTTCACGACCTCCGGCACTGCCAAGATAGCGGGCGCCCTGAAGGTCAAGGGCGGCACCTACTACGCCTTCACCACCCCGTACAACGGCAACTTCGTCATCGAGCCGTCGAACGTGGCGGGACTCGTCATAGCCTCATGGAAATACATGAACAGCGCCGGCGTGAGGATGATGGGCGGCTACACCATCAGCGGCTCCACCCGCGACGGAACATACATGGACGTCGGCCACAACGGCGGCGAGGCCAAGTACGCCACTCCCTACACCTGCAACTGGCCGGCAGGCTACGGCGGGGCCACGGCCAACAACGGCACCGGCTGCAAGGTTGCCTACGGGAACAGCCCCGGCATGTCCATCGGCGACAACATATCCTTCAAGATCTGGAGGACGTTCGAGTTCAGCGACAACGCCTCGGCCGCGGGAGAGTACCTGAAGGGGCCGCTGTGGCTCGCCGCCAAGTACGGCGGATTCACGGACTACAACCGGAACGGGATTCCCGATCCGGGAGAGTGGGAGGGCCTTGACGGGGCCACCCCGAAGAACTACTTCCAGGCCACCAACATCTCCGAGCTTCCCGGACAGCTGGAGTCGGCCTTCCGTGACATAGCCCGCTCCATAAGCACCGGCACGGCCACCTCGGCCTCGGTCGACACCATCCTGGGCGGCGGCGTGTCGGTGCAGACCGTCTACTACCCCGTCTACCAGAACCCCGACAACTCCACCCAGCAGGTGAGATGGGTCGGAAGCGTGTACGGGCTCTTCGTCGACAAGTTCGGCAACCTCCGCGAGGACTCCGACAGAAACGGCTCGCTCACCCAGGTCAACGGCGCGACGGGCGACAAGGGCGACTACATAGTCACCTTCAACAGCCTCTCCGTCCAGCCCGACGTGGAGCCCAGGTGCTACGAGTTCGGAAGCTTCATAAGCCGCTGCTACGACCCCGTCGGGACCAACGAGCCGACGCTCTTCACCGACGCCAGACGCCACCCGAGAACCCTCCACTCGCTGAACACCCTGTTCGACACCGGGCAGTGGCTCATGCAGCTCTCCTCGCAGAGGCTCGCCACCGGCACCAGGCCGCTCGCTTCCGCAGCCACGAAGTCCGACGGGCGCCGCAGGATCCTCTACGGGAGGCCGCAGACGATTCTCAGGCCGTCGCCCTCGCTCGGCCTGTTCAACACGACCGTCGAGTCCCTGGCAGAGCTCGCGCCCGCGATGCTCCACGACAACTGGCAGGACTCCCTTCCCGGAACGGCGACCAAGTCCGCGGCCGCCAAGGATCTGGTCGAATGGATCACCGGAATAGAGAAGCCTAACTGGCGCACCCGCACCGTGGGGGACCCCTGGGGCGACAACTCGACTCCCGGCGTCTGGAGACTGGGCGACATCATCAACTCCAAGCCGATCCTCGTGGGCGTGCCTCAGTCCTACTTCGACACCCTCTACGGCGACCGGAGCTACTCGCAGTTCCGGGCGGAACAGGCCGACCGGCGGCAGATGGCCTATTTCGGGGCCAACGACGGGATGCTTCACGCCATAAACATCGGCTTCTACGGCTCGCTCAAAAACGGCCAGGTGGAGTTCAGCCAGTCCGACGGCGTGCGCACCTCGCACGAGCGCGGCTCCGAGGTCTGGGCCTTCATACCCACCTCGGTCCTGCCGCACCTGCGGTGGCTCCCGGATCCTGGCTACAACCACGCGTACTACGTGGACCTGAAACCGCTCATCAACGACGTAAAGATTGGCGGGGAATGGCGAACGGTGCTCCTGGGCGGCCTGCGCCTGGGCGGCAGGCCCATAGAGACGCCCGACGCCGCCGCCTCCGGCGGCGAGCACTTCTACTCCGAAATATTCGCGCTCGACATTACCGACCCCGAAAGGGATCCCGTACTCCTGTGGCGCTACAGCTCCCGCGAGCTGGGACTGACGGTCGGCCTGCCCAGCATCGTCTCGCATGACGGATCATGGTACGCGATCATTCCGACAGGGCCGGTCACTGACACGCCGGTCCCCAAGGGCCAGTACGTTCCCAAGTCTTACGTGCAGTTCGGGGCCGACTCGCCCTACGAGGCCTTCAGCGACCAGAAGGCCAGGCTCATCGTCCTGGACGCCGCGACCGGCGTCCCCGCCGACGGCACCACGGCCCCCGGCTACCTGACGGTGTCGGAAGACAACAGCTTCTTCGGCAACCCGTTCCTGCCGATGGCGCAGCAGAAGGCCGTCCCCTGGACCAACCACGCGCTCTACTACGGGCTCACGGTCTCCCGCAACCGCGAAACCTGCGTCGATTCCGGGGCCGTCTACAGGCTCCAGATGGTGTCCTCTGACGGCTCGCCGCTCCCCGTTTCCGGATGGAAGCTGAAAAGGCTGTTCAACACCGGCGCCCCGGTCACCGGCGCCGTGAACTCCACCTATGACTCGAAAATGAACCTCTGGGTCTTTTTCGCGACTGGCAGGCTCTGGAACATAGACGACATCAGCCCCTGCGCCAGCTCCAACACGGCGCTCTGCAAGTCCAACCACCGCCATTACATCTACGGCATAAAGGAGGAGCTCACCCCCTCCGGGAACATGACCTTCAGCGACCGGACCTCCCAATCCTCAAGCCTCATGGACTTCTCCGGCGCCTCGGTCTACTCGGGCGGGGCGGTGACCGGCCTTTCCGCCCAGCCCGGCCTCACTCTCGCTGCCGGCGGCACGACTACCTACACCCAGCTGCAAGCGGCGATGGGCTCCAGCGCCAGCATCGGCTACAGAAGGGCGCTCGATCTCGGGAAGCTGGCCTTCCCGACGCTCGACAACTACGAGATGGTGATAACCCAGCCGAAGTTCGTCCCCCTGGGGACCGGCGGGAGCCTCATGGCCTTCACCAGCTTCTCGCCGCGCGATGCCGGCTGCGGGGACTTCGGGGACGGCTACCTCTACCTTGTTGACACCTTCACGGGCCTGCCCCACCCCGGCACCAGGAGCCTGTTCACAAAGGCGCAGGCCTCCGACCCCGCCACCAGCCCCCAGGGAGACAGGGTGTACGGGGGGCTCACCACCGGCAAGGGCACCCCGACCGAGGCCTTCGTCATCACCTCTTCCGCAGGAATAACAGTGTCCGCCTCGGCCCCCGACGCGAGCACTACGTCCGTCTTCCTCAACACGGGAGGCGTCCTGAAAAGCAACTTGACATCCTGGCGGGAAGTGCTCGGCTCCGGCTTCGATATCGAGCCTCACGCGATATCTCACGGCCTTGAGTAGGGGATCTCGCCCGGCCCGCCTTCGAGGCGGGCCGGGCGGCATCGCCCCTGTCTCGCCCTCGCGCTTTCATGGGGCGGCCTCGCCGGCCGCCCCATTTTTTTGCCCGGATTCCGGGTCTGCCAAACCTCTGGCTTAGCGCTGAACCCTGACTGAACTCTGACTCAATCGCGGACAAATTTTCCAGACAATGCCAGCGACTGCCTCAATCGCCGATCAGAAAATTCAAGGATGTACGCAATCATCTCCAAACATATTTCAGATTTAGGCAAGACATATCATTTGACCTATCGTGGAATTGAGCTTGCAGAAATCGTTATGTCATAAATCATATTTTTGCACTAAGCCATCACGATTATCTATTGTCTCATCAATTTATTTCCATTGTTTCATCAATTTCTTTTGTATGTTTTACAGATATTGTTTTTAAAATCTATCCCTGAGATTTAAAAAAAAAATTTTTATAGGTATTGTCCTTTCTCATAGATATGAACGAATGTGGGATACAGGACCTTATTTGAAATTTTGGACTTGTCCTCAGCATAGTATAACTAGTTCTTCTGAAGTCGCATCATGCGGAGATGAAAGGCCGGCAGGCAGTCTCTGCCAAAGCTGGTCGGCTTAGCCAGCTCGCCTCACCATTCGTTGATATTTACGTAAAATAGAAATGGATGATATAATTTACTCTATAACAAATAATATACTGACTGAACTGAAATCTCATACACAGGTGAGAGTTGACCTGGCTTTAAACTAAAGTTGACCTGGCAACACATCGCAGAAAAGTTTTCTGGATATCGTTTGCCGATTCGAGCACGGCAATTGCGTATTACTGGAACTGAGTCTGGTTTATTGCCCAGGAAAATAAATCTGGCCCTCTGGCAGGGGCAAGAGGCGAGAGGGCTTTGGGCAGGGGCGAGTACTGAATTGGTGAGAACTTTGGGGAAAGGGGTTGGGCGGAGGGGGAGGGCAGGGCCGGTTTCACTGCCTAGCTCACAGTGAAGAGGTCCCATAGGGCCAGATTTAATTTCCGGGGTATTACCTCGGTGGATATTTGTTGGACTGTGGCTGTTCACTGACGATGATAAGGGGGACTTCCCAGGGCACAGATTAGCCTTGTTTCGGAAGCAAGGGAGCTCCTCAGCCCAGGGTCTCCTTCCCCATCCTTCCCCCTTGCCCAGGTGCTCCTTAGTACCGATTATGAGTCCAACAAATATCCACCGGAGTAATATTACCCGTTGAATTAAATGTCGGAATTTTGGCTGTCAGCCTATGGGTGGAAAGACTGGGAAACAGCCCAGCCCTGCTATCTCCTCGTCATGGTTCGCTCAAAAACATGGAAGAAGATTCCGACATTTAA
>JAISFS010000139.1 GCA_031263485.1 Deltaproteobacteria bacterium
GCCCCGCTCGGAGCACATGGAGCAGGTCGAGTTCGTGAGGCTCATGCGGAAGAGGTATCCGGAAATCATCGGCTACGCGAACGCGAACGGCGAGGCCAGGAGCAAGGCGGGGGGGCAGAGGCTGAAGATGGAGGGGGTCCTGCCGGGCGTCCCGGACCTGTTCCTGGCGGAGCCCTGGAAGCTCTGGCACGGGCTGTACATCGAGATGAAGAGGACGGCGGGCGGCCGGGTATCGGACGCCCAGAGGCTGATAATACCGAGGCTGATCGCGAAGGGCTACAGGGTGGAAGTCTGCCGTGGAGCGGACGAGGCCATGGAGGCGCTGGAGGATTACCTGAGATGACCCCGTTCGACACCTTTCTTGACCTCGCGGAGGCCGCGGCGCGGACCCTGTCGGAACGCGTCCGGTTGATGATCGGATACGAGCGGGACCTGTGGATCACTTTCAAGAGAGGAGCGCTCGCCGTCGGCATGACGGATTCCGGGAGCCTCGGCCCCTGGATGGGGACGCCCTTCGCCCTGGAAATCGAGTCCGCGACGGGGATACCCGTAAGGGCGTTCACTCCGGGGGAAAGCCTGAAGGTTCCGCCCGGCTCGGCGGTGCGGATCGGCACGGGCATGGCGGTCACCTCGGTTCCGGAGGGGCGCTGCTGGATGTTCGTGCCTCGCGAGATGCCGCTGATAAAGGCGGTTCTGGACGCGGACGCGGAGGATTTGAGAAGGGGGCTGTTCCGCGTGTCTGGCTTTCCGGGTCCGGTCAGGTGGCACGGCGGCCTGATGCAGCTTCTGGAGATGGGGGGCGGCGACGGGCGGGTCGGGCTCGGGCTCGCGAACTTCAGCCCGGACCGAGACTTCTGGCTCCCCTGCGGGGAGCTTCTGGGGTGGCTCGTATGCGCCCCGGACGAAAAGGAATGGCGCGTCTGCGCGTGGGGCACGTTCAGGAACCTCACGCGGCTGATGCCGGAGACGTACGACTTCGGGAGGCTGAAGGAGGCGGAGGGATGAAGCGGAGAAACTGGCTGGCGGAAGTCCCGGGGGAGTTCATGAGGACATGACCCCGGAGGAAAGGAGACGAGATGAGCGGATACCTGGAGGACCTGAAGGCCGCTGCGCTGAGGCAGATCGAGGCCGGAAGGTCGGTGATATTGATGCGGCAGAACAAGACGCCTTTCTTCTCCTGGAAGAGGTTCCAGACGGAGGTCCCTACCAGGGTGATGATGGAGGCGATGTTCGAGATCCTGCCGCCGGACGAGGTGCCGATGCTCGCGCTGGTCCTGGGTCCCGTGTCGGGCGACTTCTGGGCCCTGGACCTGGACGGGCCGGGCGCGGTCGAGTGGGCCGAGGCGAAGACCCCCTTCACGGGCTGGCGGGTCCGCACCCCGCACGGGATGCACTGGTACTACAGGATGCCCCTGGAGGAGGAAAGCGAGGGGCCCTGGGATTACGCGCCGATACCGAAAGGTTTCAGCTGGACCGGCATTGACGTGGTGCCGGGCCTGAAGGAGGGCTCCGTGGATCTGCGGGGGCCGGGGGCCTGCCTGGTTATCCCGCCGAGCCTGGGAGCCAAAGGCCCCTACGTGTGGGAGGTGCTCGACTCGGTGCCCCCCCCGCGCTGGGCCCCCTGGCTGGTCGGGCCCATGACGCCGAAGTCCGGCGGAAACGGGGGAAGCCGTGAGTAGGACATCAATAAGAAGAAAGGATACATCATGACCGGGATGACGAGCATGATATTGACCGGGAAACACAACGTGGCCCGCGTCTTCACGGACCCAGTGGAGACGAGCGCGGTCGACCAGATAAGGGCGCTCTGCGATTCGGAGGACTTCGCCGGGTCGAAGATACGGGTCATGCCGGACGTCCACGCCGGGAAGGGATCCGTGGTAGGACTGACCATGACCCTGGACGGGAAGGTCGATCCGAACATGGTTGGGGTTGACATCGGGTGCGGCATGGACACTTCCGAGATCCGCGTGAAGGACATCGACTTCGCGAAGCTGGACGCGGTCATAAGGGAACGCGTCCCTTCCGGCTTCAACGTGCGGGAGACGCCCCTGGCTTCCGCCTCGGCGCTCGGCCTGGACAAGCTCAGGTGCGCGGGGAGCGTGAACCTGAAGCTCGCCGAGCGGAGCCTGGGCACCCTGGGCGGAGGCAACCACTTCATAGAGGTGGAAAGGGGCGGGGACGGCCGGCACTGCCTGGTCATCCATTCCGGGTCCCGGAAGCTCGGGCTGGAGGTGGCCGCCCATTACTCCAGGAAGGCGGAGGGCAGGGGCGCGGACGGATGGAGGGCGGCGCGGGCCGCGCTGATCGCGAGGCTCAAGGAGGAGGGCCGGGAGCTGGAGATAGCCGACGAACTGAGGGCGATGCCGCGCCTCCCGGCGGGGATCCCCTTCGTCTCCGGGGCGGATTTCGACGACTATATCCACGACATGAAGATAGCCCAGGGATACGCGAGCCGGAACCGAGAGACGATGAGGACGGTCATAGCGGCTGAGATGGGCTGGAAGGTCGAGGCATCCATGGAGACGGTCCACAACTACATCGACACGGATTCGATGATTCTGAGAAAAGGGGCGGTGTCGGCGAAGAAGGGGGAGCCGTTCCTGGTCCCGATCAACATGAAGGAGGGGAGCCTCCTGTGCACGGGCAGGGGCAACGACGATTGGAACTGCTCGGGGCCGCACGGGGCGGGGCGGCTGATGTCGCGGAGCGAGGCCAGGAGGCGGCTGTCGGTAGATGATTTCGTAAGGGGGATGGAAGAGGTATGGACCACGAGCGCCGGGGCGGACACCCTGGACGAGGCCCCCGGAGCCTACAGGAGCATGGAGGACATCGTCCGCGCCATCGGCCCGACGGCGGAGATCCGGGAAAGGCTGTTTCCCGTGTACAGCTTCAAGGCGGGGGGAGAGAGACGGGCGAATAAGACGCCGATAAAGAAGACGGCATAATGACAGATGCAGAACAAATTACGAAGGCAATAAACATTCTTGTGAAGATCTGCCTTTTGGTTAACGAAAACATGGACTGCAGCGGATCGCTCCATTTGAACGATACGCAGACCGGATCCCTCATAGACTTTCTGGACGACATCGAGGCCGTCATAAACGGAACCGAGGAGGATACATGAAACCGTTGAAGGTGGCCTTCTCGGGGGCCCACAGCACGGGTAAGACCACGGCGGCCAGGTCGCTCCTGAAGCTCCTCCAGAAGGAGGGGTACAGGGGAACGCTGGTGACCGAGACCGCCAGGTCCTGCCCGTTCCCGATCAACCGCGAGGCTACGCCGGAGGCCCAGAAGTGGATCTGGGAGAGGCAGATCGGGGCCGAGGCTGAGGCCGTGCGGGACGGGGAGAAGGCCGGCCTGGACGTTGTGGTCTGCGACAGGACGATCCTCGACAGCCTGTGCTACTCGCTGTGGCACGACTGGAACGACCCGGCATGGCACGACGGCTCCCTGACCCAGGACGATACGAAGTGGATAAACAGCGGCGTTAAGCATTTCAAAAGCAAGGACGTGTATACCTACGCCGCCGTCTGGCTGACAGGGCCGGACATGCGCCCTCCGGAGGCGGACGGTGTTCGGGACGCAGATTCTAGGTGGCGGAACGAAATAGCGGTGTGGTTCCGGCACGAGTGGAAGGCCGTCGAATACGGGCTGAACTGCAGAGCACCTTCGGAAAAGACGCTGGTCAAGCCCTATACGGACACGTCCGCCGCGCTGGAGGACGTCAAGGCCCTCATCAGGGCCGGGAAGGAGTAGGGACAGACTGATGAAGTTCATAAAAATCAGGGACAAGCCGCGCGTGACCGGAAGAATGGCCGTCCGAATCACCAAAGAGAATCTTGGCGAAATACTGTTGTTTTTGCTGACCTTGCATAAGGACCTGGTGTTTTCAGTCTTCGGCGACCATTCAGGGAGCCTCAGGATCGATTTTGGATCCTGGCTGGTCGATCGCGGCGCGGATGACTACAAATTGATAAACCGTTTCAACAATACCAGCGACAAAGATTATCACATTTGGTACGAGGAGGAGAACATATGAGCGTCAGGTTGTACGAGCCGATCGACCGCGAGGCGGTCATCAGGAAGATCGAGACGGCGGGGAGGCTGTGCTACGGGAGCGAAAATGCCCCGGACATCAAGGGCGCGGCGGACTTCGTCAGGGGGCTTGTGGAGAAGGGGCATGAATCGGTTATCGAGCACGTGTCGCTTTCGGT
>JAISFS010000013.1 GCA_031263485.1 Deltaproteobacteria bacterium
GGCATACCTTGAGGAAAGAGGCGCCGATCGCGCGGTCAAGGTCGCGGCATTCTCCGCCGAAGGGAAACTCTTATGGGACCGCCAGGCCGGCGGCGCGACGGGCTTCTCAGGCTTCACCCCGGCGGCGCTCCCCGGCTGGGGCTGGGTCGGCTCCGCCGAAGACTTCGGTCCCGACTCGCTTTTCGGCATCCGCTTCGACGGCACGGACGCGTGGTTAGTCGAGGTCCCCCGGGACGGCCAAGTGTTCGCGTCCGCCCCTGCCGGCGGGGATGAGGTCGCGGCAGCGGGGCTGGTCCGGGACGCATGGTACAGGGGCGCGAAGGGCATGCGCGATCTGCACGTGGCCCTGGCGGACACTGCGGGGAACATCCGCTGGGCCGGCAACCTGGTCGGCTCGGGGGCTGACTGGGCCAACGCCGCCTCGGGACTCGCGGACGGGGGCCTGCTCGTTGCCGGGTACACGGAGTCGCTGGACGGCGACCTCGCCGCGTTGCCATACGCCGGCCAGGGGGAAGGCTCGCCCTCTGCCGGGGCGGTTAAGCTCGGGCCGTAGCGGACGTGCGCCGGGCCGGGGTCTCGGCCCGTAGCCCGGCGGCTCGCGCAGGCATCGGGCCGCCGTCCTGCGGGCCGGGGTCTAGATCTGCGGCCCGGCGTCCAGTGCAGGCATCGTGCCGCCGTCCCCCGGGCGTGGGTCTTGACCTGCGGCCCGGCGTCCAGCGCAGGCGTCGGGCCGCAGAGCGGCCGGTCCGCTGGCGAGATGCCGCTCAGTCATGCCGAATCGCGGCAGACCCCCGCCCTCGCCTTCAGCCGAGCGGACGTATGGTCGCGGCGAACTCGAAAAAGATGCCCGGAGGGCCCGTCAGGGAGGACATGATGACGATCAAGGACAGGGACAGGGTGGACGACCACTGGGCGGCCTTGGCCAGGAAGGAGGGCTACCCAGCCCGGTCTGTCTACAAGCTGAGCGAGCTCGACAAAAAGCACGGGCTGTTCGGGAAGGGCATGAGGGTCCTGGATCTGGGGGCCTCCCCCGGCTCCTGGAGCCTGTACGCGGCAGACAGGGTTGCCCCCTCCGGCCGGGTCCTGGGGGTGGACCTGGCGCCTCAGCCGACGTACTCGCGTCCGAATCTGGAGTTCATGAAAGGGGACGTGCTGGCGCTCGCGCCGGGGGACATTCCCCTGCCGGGGCCTTTCGATGCGGTAATCTCGGATCTGGCGCCGCTCACGACCGGCCGCAGGGACGCGGACGCCGCGAAATCCCTGGAGCTCGACCGTGGGGCCTTCCGGCTGGCCAGGGAGCTCTTGAAGCCCGGGGGGTTCTTCATAGCCAAGATCTTCGAGGGCGGGGACTCCGGGGCCTGGGTCAAGGGGGAGCTGAAACCCGCCTTCGCCAGGACGGTCCTCGCCAAACCCAAGGCCGTCCGCAAGGGGAGCGTCGAGATCTATGTCCTGGGGATCGGCTTCAGGGGCGAGAAGTAGGCGGATTCCGGCCTGGAAGGGTCGGGCGATGGAGGCGGGACGGCGTGGGATGTGGGAGGGCTCGGGCGGCGGGAGGACTCGTCGGCGTGGGCGGAAAGCGGGAGGACTCGGCGGCGTGGGCGGAAAGCGCGAGGACATGCCGGTCTTGCCTGAAAGGTCTGCTGGGTTGGGCAAGGCAAGCTGAGGCGCGAGGGCCGTTGGGTATCAAAGCGGGCGGTTGGCCCGAGCATGCCCCGGGAGTTGGCGTTGTCAGGCTGGAGGCCGGTCGTGAACCATTAAGCCGGGCGAGGCAAGGACCTTGTTGGAGGGAGGCAACGCCCAAGATGCTGGCCCTGACGCTGTCCGGGGCGGAATCTGCTCCCCGCCTCCGTCCCGACCCGAAGACGGCTGGGCGTGACCGGCGGATGAAGGATCCGTCAACGCAGGCGCAGGACGATTTCCTGGCCGCCCCTGATCTCCGCGGACGCGGATTCGCCCCAGCGCTTGGCGGAGACGCTGTACACGTCGTTCGAGAACATGCTGAACGAAATTGTCCCGGTATTCTCGTCGGTGAAGCCTCGGGATTTGCCGCCGCAGAAGACCTCGGCTTTGACGGGCCTGCCCTCTCTGTTGACTACGGTAACCGTCGTGATGTAGCTGCCCATGGTAAGCATCCTGAAGAGATCAATTGGTTTCTTCCCGGAACGGCAAGGGATTTCAGGGGTGATATCGGAAGGATACTTTCTATTTGCGGGATCTGGAGGCCAATATTTTCATATTAAGTCTATACTATGGTTATTTCAAGTATCACTCAAAACATACCGTATCGGATAAGGATTATCAAAAGAGAGATTAAACATTTCAGTTACAGACTGACAGACAAGAGGAATTCTGCCGTGCGGCCCTTGCCGCACATGCCGTAGGCGGAAGGTACCGGGCGTCACGCTCCAACTCGAAGGGCCGGGAGATATGTCTGCCGCCCGGGCATCCACAACAAGGATCTCGTTTGGCCTGTCCCGTTGGCTTTCGGTTTGGGAGGTCCAGGAGCGGAAACGAGCGGAGGCTTGGAGCGGCGGGGACCAGAGTCATGCTCAGGGCCTCGGACTGCGGCTCTCGGGCTCAGGGCTCGGACTGCGGCTCTCGGGCTCAGGGCTCGGTCTGCGGCTCTCGGGCTCAGGGCGCGGTCTGCGGCTCTCGGGCTCAGGGCGCGGTCTGCGGCTCTCGGGCGCAGGGCGCTGTGGGCGGGGCTC
>JAISFS010000053.1 GCA_031263485.1 Deltaproteobacteria bacterium
GTCTTCTTAAGGATAGCCAGGTCTTCGATAGAGGGCGAGGGGGTTGCTGTTGGGCGGGCCATAGTGAGCCTCCTTGAGGACCCACTATACATTATCTTGCGGATTAAAGCTGCCCTGCAGTAGCATAGGTAAACCGTCTTTCCTGGCAAGTCTTTGTCGGATTCGAATACGATTATATCGAAGGTCTCTTTCTCTCTCGCATACTTAGCCGGATCAAAGTTGCGTTTCTTTTCTGAGTTTGCCAGATATCCCGCCTCTTCTGCGGCTACTCTCTTGACATCCTTGAAGGAGTATAGGAACCTGCCTCCTCCGATAGGGCGTTTCTTGAAGACAATTTACCTGTCGATTATCCCTTCGAGGACTTCCTCGAATGCGAGCATCGAGTTTTCGGCGATACGCTTGTCGTTTCGTTTGGTTGGCGTCAAGTGGTGCAATTCGGGCCTTTCCTTCAGCAAGCCTTCGATCTTGCTCGGCGGGAACCCCTTATCTGCTACGATGATCACTTTCCTGATATTGTTGTCCCGGATGAACGCCGGGTAAGAGCTTGCATCAATGCTGTTGCCAGGGAAAATCAGCGCGCAGATCGGTTCCATGAGTTCAATGTCACAAGCATACTACAGTACGGAAATTTCCCTGCATCCATTCACCCTTGCTTTGTAGGAGAATTCGGAAAGGTCGTTCACAGTGCTGGTGTCCTGCTTTAGCGTTCCATCGATTGCGACGTGGTGATCTTCCGCTACCATCTCTACACGCTTTTGGTAGAATTGCTTCCGCTTGCCTCCGTCCTGGCCCAGTCGCTGCAGGAATGTCCATATAGTGTTCGGTGAAAGGGCAGTTCCCGGATAGTCGACGCAAACGAATGTGCGCTTGGAGTGGGTGGACATGCGCCCGGCTGTGATTGACGGCCTGATGACCCGTAGTGTTGCGATCGACATGATCGTGTAGGCGTCCTGTGCGGGGTAGATGGTGAGAAGGTCGGAGAGAATGTCACGCGTCACCGATCTGACAAGCGCCGCAGAACCATAGGAGAGCATCTCGGGGCCGCTGGGGGCAGTCTTTTCAACTTCCGGAACGAACTTGAACCCGATGACATGTCCGATGACGCACCCGTTCCTCGGTTGCGGGTTTCCGCCTGCGACATACTTTGTGCCGGCCCTTTCGCGGTCGGCATACCGAAACGGTCCGTCTCTACCGTTGTCATCTACTATTGTATTCACCGGCCTTTCGACCAAGCGGATGCTTTCTGGCACGGCCATAAAAAGGCTCCTTTATATAGTCCACTTTATAATAGCCAAGACTTTATGTAAGTGTTTTTTTTTATGGCGATTTGGAAAGAATCCAGTGTCTGTTCTGTGGTTTGGTATATGGAGAGATGCTATATATAGGCGAAGGACTTGAAAGGGAGACTGAGAGAAAGAGGGAGCAAGCATTATCAGAGGAATAAGGTTGTCCTGCTCCCCTTGCTTACCCCCGGTGAACGAATACATAATCTAGATAGCGAAATGCCCAAAACAACGACATTTATGGTCCAAAGCCGTAAATATTCCCATGCTGAATGCGAGCTGCGACCATTAGGGGTAGCGAATTAAATGGTTTCAGTTGTTTTCTATAGTCCGGAGAATTGGAAAACTTCTATTCTACGATATCCGGAACAAGTTCGTGGACATCGACGGGCCGTTGCTCGGCGCCAAGGCCATCGTCTCCAACTTCTGCAAGGAACACTGCACAGAGATAAAGATCGTCCGCCTCGACGCCACCTACGTCCTGCCCAACATCGCGAACCGTTCCAGGGGCGGCCTTTTCCAGGAGTTCCTCCGCTTCTCCGTGCGGGGGCACCTGAAGGCGTTCCCCGAGGGCAAGGGCGGGCTGAACCGGGAATGCCTGAACAGGTTACGACGAGTCCCGGAAGGTCGGCTACGACCGTCACGGCCAGGCCAAGGCAAAGGAGAAGCCCCTCATCCGCGAGCAGATGGCGAGGGACGCCGAGTCCTTCGTCGGACGGTTCCGGTTCGACCCGCGCGTCTACTGCCGGCCTTACTTCAAGCTCCTCGGAAGGTTCGTCCGGGAGCAGTGCGACGTGCTGCCCGGCCCGGACGACGGCGAGCCCAAAGTTTGGCTCAAAGCCCCCAGGGACGTGGCGGCCGACAGCCTTCGGAGCCGCCGCGACGCCGGAGCGACCTACCCCGGCCACAGGAAGGTGAAGGGCCGCAAGCTCCAGGTCGCCGAAGCCTGTACCGAGACCAGGATGAACATGTCCGGGAACCCGGTCCTCAACCTCGTCATACACATCGACACGCACGGCGCCCACATGAGCGACGTCCATGCCGTCGAGCCCCTTCTCGATTTCCTGGCCGGGATGGGCATCCGCGTGGAGGTCCTCCTCGTCGACAACGCGTGCAACACCCCCCAAAACCGCGCGGCCGCCGCGGAGCGCTACACGGAGCTCGTCGCCTCGGTGCATGGCGGACTGAAGGACCCCTCCGGGCTCAACGGGACGGCGGACGAGGCCAGGTACACTCTCGCGGACTTCAGGACTGATGAGAAGGGCGCGGTGACCGGGTGCCCGCAGGGGCAGGAGGCCGCATCGGCCATGAGCAGGGTGGGGGACGCCTGCAACGTGCATTTCGACCGCGACGTCTGCATGGGCTGCCCGTGCAGGGGGCGGCGCCCCGTGAAGATCGGGAAGCGGAGCTTCGGGATGAGGTACGGACTGTCCAGCCTCGAGGCCGCCAGGAACCGCGCCTGGACCGGAACCCCCGAAAACGTCCGGAAGGCCGGGCAGCGGAACGGCATCGAGGGCGCCATCGGCGAGTTCAAGAGGACGGTGAAGATCGGACGGCTGAGGGTGCGGGGGGACCGCATGGTTGAGGCCGTGAACTACATGAAGATGGCCGGCCTTAACGTCGGGAGGTGCAACGGCTACCGCCGGGCGCGCGAGAGGCTCAGAAAGCTGGCGGCCTGAGGCTCCGGAGGGCACGTTTCAGAAGATCCGGTCTCGCCGCCCCGCCAGAACTTGACAGTAAGGAGGCAGACACGAAATTCGGAAAAAATTGAATCTTTGGGCAATCAGCCCAGCCGAGGAGTCAACAACGGGTAAGCTCTGCCCTGATGATTTTTTGCGCCTGAGTCGACCATGCCACCCGAGGAACCATGACCCCGCCTCTCTCGCATGGCAATCGACTTCACCGGGGGAGGGTGGGGGTTTTGCAGTGGAATCAATATTCCGGTCGCCAGGCCATAGCCGGCTGCACCGTGAAATCACCTTCGCCCGCCTCAATCCTGCCGGGACGTTAGGAGACCGTCGGCCCAGAGACGGCGCGGAGGGCGAAAGCCAAAGCGGACGGCGTCGGCCTGCCGGGAAAATTAAAGTCTGACCAAACCTCCAGACCGGAAGTCAGAAAGTCCGACCGAAAGTCAAGGCGAAGGTAAAGCCGACCGGCCGAAACGCCTGGCCGTCCGAAACCCCTTGCCCGATCGAAAACCACCGGCCTGCGGACCGCCGCAAGGTCAGTAGTTCCTGATCAGGACCTCGCCCACCTTGCCGCGGCCGGCGGCTCGGGAGTTTATTACGCGAACGGCCTTCACGGACACGGCCTTGAAGCCCTTCCGGCGGTAGAGGTCCCGGACGAAGGGCGTGTCGGCGTTGCTCAGTAGGCACCTGGCCCCCCGCCCCGCGAGCCCGGCGAAGACGTCCCGGAGCCTCTCCTGCTCGTCCTCGCCGAAGCCGCCGCTCTGATAGGAGGTGAAGTTACGGTCCGGGGCGTGGTAGGGGGGGTCGAAGTACACGAAGGACCCTTCACCCGCGTCCTTCACAGCCTCCGCGAAATCACCGCACATCAGCCTCACCTTGGCCTTCCTCAAGTAGGCCGAGACGGCGCGGAGCGCTGCCTCGTCCAGGACCTTGGGGTCCACGTAAGAGCCCCGGGGCACGTTGAAGAGCCCCCGGGAGTTCACGCGGTAGAGGCCGTTGTAGCAGGTGCGGTTCAGGTAGATGAGCCGCGCGGCCCGCTCGCAGTCTGAAAGCGAGGCGTAGCCCTCCTGGCGGTCCATGGCCCTCACCTCGTAGTAGCGCTTCTCTGAGATGTCCCGGGCGAGCTCGGCGAGCCGGGAGATGAGCCCCCCCGCATCGTCCTTGAGGGCCCGGTAGGCGGCCATCAGCTCGGAATTCATGTCGCACGCGACTGCTTTGGAAGGCCTGAGGCCGAAGAGCGCCGCTCCGCCGCCGACGAACGGCTCGTAATAGGTCATGCCGTCCCAGCCTTCAGGCAGGTTGTCCACGATATCCGGGAGGAGCTTCCGCTTGCCTCCGGCCCATTTGACGAAAGGTTTTAGGTCAGGGGTAGGGCTTTTGCCTGGATAGGGCATGGCTGGCGAAGGCTCCTTGAGGGAATCGGAGGGGATGCGGAAAGAAGGGGAAGCTCGGGGGACGGGAAGAGCTGGAAACCGGGAAAAGTCTTGAGCGGCAAGCTTCCGTCGGGAAATCTCGATCCCAGTGGTGAATGGCCCGTGATGCCCGCGAAACGGCGCTTCGTGCCGCAGGATGGACACGGGGCCGGCCTCAGCGGGAATCTCCGGCCATAGAGCCAACAGAGGCGGGACAGGGAAGCCGCAACGCTCTACCTAAGCGTCCAGAGGCGGCCAGACGAGGCAGGCGCCCACCTCGCCGGGTCCGGGGCTGAAGCCGGAGAGGAGGGACGTGCGACCGGAGAGGCTGACCCTGCCCGAGGTCACCCACCCCACGGCGGCGGGGAAGATCCGGTGCTCCACCTTGAGGATCCTCGCGGAGAGCTCGTCCGGGCCATCGGTCTCCAGGACAGGCACCGCCCCCTGACAGATGATCGGCCCAGAGTCCACGCCCTCGTCGACAAAATGTACCGTGGCCCCGGCGAGCTTCACTCCGTAGGCGGTCTCCTTGGACCAGACCATGTGCCCGGGGAAGCTGGGCAAAAGCGCGGGATGGATGTTCACGACCCCATGCGGGAAGGCGTCCAGGAAACCCCTGCCCAGAACCCTCTGGAAGCCCGCCAGGACCGCGAGCTCCGCCCCGAAGGGCGCGAGCGCCTCCAGGATCGCCCGCTCGTGGCCTGCCCGGTCCCCGAAGAAATCAGAGACCGGCACCGTGATGGCCGCGATCCCGCGCTTACTGGCGATCTCCAGGGCACCGGCCCCTTCCTGGTCGCTTAGGACGGCTCGGAAGTCCGCGTCCGGGAGCTCCCCCCGGCTCTCGGCATCCAGGAGGGCAGACAGGTTGGAGCCCCTTCCGGAGCACAGGACGACTACCTTCATCGGTACCCCCTTAGCGGGCCGCCTCCCGCGTCCGCGTGAAACGCCTGCGTACCGCGCAGAGAATGGAGGCGGACCGGCGGACACGCGTTTCTGGGCAGAGGAGTGTTACGGGCTAATGACCGGAAACTGGAAACGGGAAGGAAAAGCGGGACGGGCCGGAACACGCGGAAGATCCGAAAGCGCGGTAAGGCTAACGGGGCAGGCGCCCGCCCGGCCCGTCGCCCCGCATGACTCTGCGGCACTGAGGGACCGGGATCCGGAACACGTTCCGCGGCGGGGTCGGCATCGGCATCGCGAAGACGGAAGGCGACCCGCCGAAGGAAGGGGACAGGCAGAGGGAGGCGACCCGCCGCAGGAAGAGGGCAAGCGGAAGGGAGGCGACCCGCCGAAGGCGGCCTACAGTCAGCGCGGCCGCCGGAAACCCAGTCAGAGGCGCGCCCCTTCGATAGCCACCCTCCCGTCGGAGCCCTGCTCCTCCACCCGGCCAATTACCCAGGCCTCCACGCCGTGGCGGGCGAAGGCCTCCAGGGCCCTGGCCTCAGCCCCGGGGGCCATGATCAGGATGAACCCCACACCCATGTTGAAGGCGCGGTACATCTCTCGCGGGGTCACCCCTCCCGCCTCCATGAGGAATCCGAACACCTCGGGGGTCCTGAACGATTTCGAATCGATCCTGGCCGTCAGGCCCTGCGGGAGGGCCCGGGGGACGTTCTCCAGGAATCCGCCCCCTGTCACGTGCACCATGCCCCGGACATCGCCAGCCTCGCCGCCGCCGAGGATCTCCAGGACGGGCCTCGCATAGATGCGGGTTGGCTCCAGAAGCACTTCCGCGGCCGTCGCGCCCAGGAGCGGGGAGTCTGCGGAGAGCCCCAGCCTCTCGAAGACTATCTTGCGGACGAGGCTGTAGCCGTTGGAGTGGAGCCCAGAGGACGCGGCGCCAACGATAAGGTCACCCGGACGCGAGCCCGACCCGTCCACTATCCTGGAGCGTTCGACCGCGCCCACCGCGAAGCCGGCCAGATCGTACTCGTCCTCGGCGTAGAAGCCCGGCATCTCGGCAGTCTCGCCTCCAAGGAGCGCGCAGCCCGCCCTGTGGCAACCCTCGACCACACCGGAAACGATCTCCTTCACGCGCTCCGGGACCAGCCTGGAGGTGGCCAGGTAGTCCAGGAAGAAGAGCGGCCTCGCCCCCTGAACCAGAACATCGTTTACGCTCATCGCGACCAGATCGATGCCCACCGTGTCATGGCGTCCGGCCATGAAGGCTATCTTCAGCTTGGTGCCGACCCCATCGGTCGAGGAGACCAGGACGGGGTCCTTCAGGCCCAGCTCACCCAGGGAGAAGAGCCCCGCGAAGCCCCCTATGCCGGCCATGACGCCCGGCCCGAAGGTCGATTCGGCCAGGGGCTTGATGAGGCGCACCGCGTCATCGCCGGCGCCAATGTCGACCCCGGCGCCGCGATAGGTCAGCCCTCCCTTGCCGTCCGAGTCCATAAGTCTCCTTCCGCCGCCGCCCGGCGACCGACAAGGGATTGTATCGGAAAGGGCTTCCGCCTGCAAGGGAGGCGCCGACACGCGCCCGATCGCTGACAGGCCGCGAAATGCCGAACCATCCGGGCCGTCAAGGCGGCTGCCGTGCGGCGGCGTGGCGCGACTGCCGCCTCATCGGTCCGTCTCGCAACGCTCCGGACTCAAGCCAAGCTTCGGGACATGGGCCGGGACACAGAGGCGGAACGGCGGATCGTCGCGCGGTCTGCGGACGGCCCGAAAGCCTAAGCGCCGCCGAACGGCTTGCGGCGCGAAGTCAAGCCTTCTCGGCGGCTTCCGAGCGGGAACTGCCGCCCGGCGCCGGGGGCATGCCCCTCGGCCGACGGCGAACCATCGTCCGCAAAAGGCGGACTCAGGCCAGCTAAAAATCGACCTGGCCTCAGTATTTTGATGAAGGGCATGACAATGTATGCGGTAGACGAGAGGCAACCAATCCACAACCGATTGACTCGCGGCAATGCCGTCGCGATTTATGCAACAGGCTCCCAGCCTCAGAGGGCAAGCCATGACGGCCTGCCGTGCGGAGTGGCCCCCATGCATCATCCCCGCGAGTCCTTGCCGTCGACAGTCGGATGTGGCGCCGGGCCGCCCCCCTAAGCCTCTGGCGGCAAGCTCATGACGGCCTGCTGGGCTGAGTGGCTCCCGGGCATCCGCCGCGAGTCCCTGCCTCCGACAGTCGATGGAGAGCGCCAGGCTACCCGCATAGCCGCCGGCGGTGCGCCGCCTCGCGAACGATATGCCGTTTGACCTCACCGAGGCGCCCACTCCGACATCCCGGCCAACGGCAGGCGCGGGGGATCCCTCGCCCCCCCAGCCTTCACCGGGGCGGCCTGTCGAGGGTCACTCGCCAGGCCGACTTTCGGCGCGTCCGGCTTCTCCATGTCGGCCGTTGACTCGCCGCAGAACGTGTCGCGGCACATTCAAGTGTACGGGAAGGGTGAAGATGGCTGAGACGGTTAGCCATCCTGTGCCCCCGCCGAATCCACCGGTCATGGGATGAACCCCTGGAGCATCAACTGGCAAGGACGCCATGATAGCCCAGAGCTTCCTGCGGCAGGTCTCCATGATCGCCTGAACAAGCGGCATGTCGTCCCGGTCGAGCGTCCCGACCCTCCGCCCCTCCCATTATTGTTCCCATGCCAGCAATCATGAGGTTTGTGTAAAAAGCATGAATTGGGCTTCACGGAGATAACGCGCCTTTCCTTTCAGGGGATGCCCCTGACGCATCTGTATTGACCGTGGAGACGATATTTCGCCCAATCCGACTTAAGGTGTCGGCCTGGTTGACAGGCGTCTGTTTTTGCCCTTCTCTTCAGGCACGGAAGGGCTTTTTCCACAGACATCAATCATCGCTTCCCAACGCATTGGCCTACATCCTTGATTCCACCGCAAAAACCCTCCCCCTCGACAGGGAAGCTGAACGCTATGTGGCCATCGCATTGGCACCCTTGCGCTTAAGCCTTAAACAGCCGCCCATCCGCGCACCCTTTACCCAGACACTCTGCCCTCAAATGACTGCCAGGAGGTGAGGGAGGGAGTTTTTGCAGTGGAATCATCCTTGACGACAGGCAAGTCCAGCAATGTGTCTGATCGGATTGCCGGAAGCTCCCGAGACGGTTTCGCGTAAGACCGAGTCAAGCGGCCAGAGGCTCAGAACCGCTATTAGTTGACAAGCTAACCCGCTTCTTTTGCGGGGCGAACAAGTATTCGCGCCGCCGCGGCCTCCCGCGAGCCGCACCATGATCATCGCTTCAGCCAATGACACGCCCATGGCCATGCCACCATGACAACTGGATTATTGGCTCGATTTGTGCCACCATGGCCAAGGGCAGATTGGCTTGCCTTGCTGAATCCGTGACAATGGATAGAGCTGATGGCCACGAAAGGCCAGAACGCATTGATGACGCCATCGTAATATGCCGACGGGGGATTCATACGGGGGATTCATGATGAATAGGCGGATTGCGCGGATGCGATCCAGACAGGGCACCTCAGACTGTTATGCCTCCCCGACCGGTACGTTTCGTCCACCCTTCGGCCTCCCAGAGGCCAATTACCCGGGGGCGTGTCCCGCCGCAGGCCGCCGTCCCGACTTATCACGGTTCCGTCATTGACGGCACCGCCAGCGCGCCTCGGTCCACCCTCAGTTCAACGGCCTTTCTTCGGCCTCCCCATGCCTCCGTTGCCGGGGCAACATCCTGCCTCCACCGCAAAATCGGCCCGCCGCGGCCAGACAGGCATGCGGCCAAAGACCGGATGCCTTCATGCCGATAATGGAGCGACCATGACCGCAGAACCCCCAAGGCGCTTCAACACGACTGGCGTCTGCAATCCTCTGGAACACTACATGATCCCCGCCGTCCCGCGTATCCCGGATGTGAACGACATGATAGACGGCAAGTACTATTTCGTCATCCATGCCCCGCGCCAGTCCGGCAAGACCACGTGTCTGGCGGCATTGACAGACAAGATCAACTCCGACGGCCACTATTATTCCATCTGTTGCGACCTGGCCGCCTTAAGGAATATCCGCGACGACGAAAAGGCCATGCGCAGGGTCGTGAACCAGATAAACGCCGCGCTTGAGTCATCCGAGGTGGACGAGCTCAGTAAGCTGGCGTACGCGTTCAACTCCAGCACTTACATGGCCGATGCCGACAGCAGGGTCCGGTTCATGCTCAGGGACATCTGTCGGGCTCTGGACAGGGAACTGGTGGTCTTCTTCGACGAGGCGGACTGTCTCCTGGAAGATCCTCTTATCACGTTTCTGTCACAGATAAGGACCGGGTATCTCCACCGCCGCAGATTCCCGCGCGCCAGGTTCCCGAGATCGATGGCCCTGGTAGGCATGCGCGACATAAGAGACTATCTGACCAAAGTCAGGCCGGACGGGGAATCCCAGGGGCCGGCAAGCCCCTTCAACGTGAAAAAGAAGTCGCTGTCACTGGCCGACTTCACCAGGGAGGAAATCGGGGCCCTCTACGGCCAGCACACTTCGGAGACGGGGCAGGTCTTCGAGCCCGAAGCCGTCGAACGGTCCTGGCACTGGACCGAAGGCCAGCCCTGGCTGGTAAACGCCCTGGCCTACGACATCATCGAGGAACGGTTCAGGAACGACCACTCCAGGGCGGTCACGGGTTCCGACATCGACTTGGCCGCCCGGGACATCATCCTGCGAAACGATACCCATTTCCGCTCCCTCAGGGAACGGCTCAGGGAACCGAGAGTCAGGAGAGTCGTCGAGGCCGTCCTTGTCGGGGCCGATTCCTTAACGGAGGCGATTTCGAATGACGATGCCCAATACGCCATCGACCTCGGGCTCCTGAAGGCCGACCCCGACACCGGCGAGCCCAAAAGTCCCGCAAACCTCATCTATAAGGAGATAATAGTCAGGACCCTTACCGAGAATCTCCAGACGGGCATGCCTAAGGACCTGCCGGGCAAGTGGATGGACGGGACGCGCCTTGACATGAACGGCCTTCTCGAGGCGTTCCAGGACTATTGGCGGAAAAACCGCAAATCCCTTGCAGCGAAAAACGTCCTGGAAAGCCGCGTGTTTGAGAGCGTAGCCGTTGCCCTGAAACGGTTCAATATCACGAACGATACCGGGATGGCGGGGATGCCGGAGCTGGCTGAGATGACGGCGAACGTTGCCGGAACAGTCACCGCCATCCTGACCGACCGTTGCAACGAGGCCTTCTGCCTCCTCGTGCTGTTCGCCTTCCTGCAGAGGGTCGTGAACGGCGGAGCCAAAATCGACAGGGAATACGCGCTGGGAAGGACCAGGGTGGACATTTTCGTGCAGTACAAGGGAATCCCCTATCCCCTGGAACTGAAGATCAAGGGCGTCCAGAGCCGCGAGGAAAGCCTCAGGCAGCTGTACGGCTATATGGAGGAAAGCGGGGCATCTACAGGCTGGCTGGTCGTCTTCGACAAGGACATGGAGAAACCGTGGGACGAGAAGGTGTTCTGGGATACCCTGGACTACGGAGGCAAGACGATACACGTGGTGGGATGCTGACGGCAACGCCGGGGCCTCCGCCGGTTTCCCGTGCCGGACGCCTGCGGCAAGGCAGCCTCCGGACGCACACTGCCATCAGGCCTCCCCTGACAGATTCCCGCCGGACGCCGGCGCCGGGAAGCCGTCGCCGCCTGGGGCCTTCTCCAGGAAGGCCTTTTCCGAGGCGGCCTTCTCCAAGGCCGCCTTCTCCTGGCCTCTGAACATCAGGAGATACACGCAGGGGACCACGAAGAGGGTTATGAAGGTGGAGGTGGCGAGCCCGCCGATGACCGAGCGGCCCAAAGGTATCTCCGCCTCCGCGCCCTCGCCGATGCCCCAGGCCATGGGGATGAGCCCCAGGATCGTGGTGAGCGAGGTCATCATGATGGGCCTGAGCCTCCTGCGGCCCGTCTCGACGAGCGCCTGCAGAAGCGGCATGCCGTCCCGGTTCCTCAGGAGGTTCGCGTGATCGACCAGGATTATAGAGTTGTTGATGACGATGCCCGCGAGCATGATGACGCCGATGAACGAGTTGATGTTGAACGAGATTCCCGTGAGGAAATGCGCCCAGGCCACCCCTATCGCCGCGAAGGGCAGCGCGAACATGATTATGAGGGGGCCCTTCAGGTGCTCGAACTGGCAGGCCATGACCATGTAGACCAGGAAGATCGACATGATGAGCACCTGCTTCATGCCGCTGAAGGCCTTCTCCAGCTCCTCGGCCTCCCCGGTGAAGGAGTAGCTGAAGTCCCTGCCCAGCGGCAGGGTCTTCAGCTGGGCGTCGATGTCGTCCAGGACGTCGCCGAGCGGCCTGTCGGTCAGATCCGCGTTGAGGGTGACTACCCTCGCCTGGTTGCGGCGGTTCACCGCCGCCGGCCCCGTTCCCGAGACGGCCCGCGCGACGTTGGCCAGGACGGTCCTCTCGCCGCGGGAGTTCACGGCGGGGAGGGCCATTATCTCCTCCACCGAGAGCCGCTCGGAATCCTTGAGTTTCACGCGGATGTCGTACTCCTTGCCGTCCACCCTGAAGGATCCGGCCACGGTGCCGCCCACGGCGGTGCGGATCAGGGCCGACACGTCCGCTACCTTGAGCCCGGCGTCCGCGGCGCGGTCGCGGTCGATGACGACCAGCTCCTCCGGAGCCGCGTCCTCGTTGGACAGATACACGTCCGTGACGCCGTCCACGCCCGCCACGAGCGAGCGCATCGCCCGGGATAGCCTCGCGGCCTCCGCCATGTCGTTCCCGCGCAGATCGATCTGGATGCGGTCGCCGGCGGCCCCTGGCCCGCCGACCAGGAAGGACTGCTCCGCGCGGAGCCTCACCTCGGCGCCGGGGATGTCGGAAACGAGGGGCCGGATGTGGTCCAGGATCTCGAAGACGGACCTCTCGCGCTCCTTCACCGGCACCAGATGCACCTGGAACTCCCCCTTGTTGCTCCCGCGCTGCTGGAGCCCGCCCGAGCCGCCGATGTCGGAGTTGGAGGCGCGGATCTCGGGCACCTCGCGGGTGATGACGGCCTCGATGAGCTTCAGCGTTTCGGAGGTGCGCTCCACCCGGGTGCCGGGCTCCATGGTAAGCGCCACCCGGAACGCGGACTCGTCGGTGCGCGGTATGAACTCCCGCCCGATCCTGGTCGTCACCCCCAGCGACAGCGCCGTCACCGCGAAGCAGGCTATGACCACCTTCCAGGGGTTCGCGAGCGACCGCGAGAGCCCCGTCAGGTACAGCTCGTCCACGCGCCTGAAGAAGCCCTTGAACCACCTGGGCTCCCCGAAGCGGCGGGGCCTTGCGCCCTCGCCGGAGCCGCCGGCGGGCGCGACGCCGGCCTCCCTCGGGTCCGTGAGCAGGCGCCTCGCGAGCATGGGCACCAGGGTGAGCGAGACGATATACGACGCGGACAGGGCGAAGCAGATGGTGAGAGCGAAGGGCCTGAACATCACGCCCGCGATACCGGTGAGGAACGCGAGCGGCGCGAACACCGAGAGGGTGGTGAGCGTCGACGCCAGGATGGCGGACCCGACCTCGCCCGCTCCGTTCACGGCCGCGTCCTCCGGGCCCTGCCCCGAGCTCCTGAGCCGGAAGATGTTGTCCAGGACGACTATCGAGTTGTCCACCAGCATGCCCGTGCCCAGCGCCAGGGCTCCCAGGGTCACGATGTTCAGCGTGAGCCCGAACGCGTACATGCACGCGAATGTGACCACGATGGAGATGGGGATCGAGAGCGAGAGCACCAGGGTGCTCTTCACGTGCTGGAGAAACAGGAAGATGACGATGACCGCCAGGAGCCCGCCCAGGGCCGCCGAATTGGCCACGGTCCTGATGGACTGCCTGATGTAGGCGGAGGAGTCCATCAGGGGGGCGACGTGGACGTTCGCGAGCGTCCGGTTGATCTCGTCTATGGCCCCGTAGGCCGTGTCCGCCACATCCACCGTGTTGGCCCCGGACTGCTTGAAGAGCCCCATGAACTGGCCTTCCAGGGTGTTGACGCGGGTGATGCGGGTGACCTTCTGCCATGTGTCGGAGATGTCCGCGACGTCGCGGAGCCTCACGTCGCCTTCCGGGGTCCGGGCCACCAGGACGCTCCCCAGATCCTCAAGGCTCGAGAACTCGCCCTTCGTGCGCACCGCGACGGCCATGCGCCCCCGGTCCAGGGTGCCGCCGGCCTCGGTCACGTTCTCGCCCGCGACGGCCGCCACGAGCCCGGCCAGATCCACTCCCAGGGCCTTCACCTTGGACTGGTCCAGCTCCACCCTGAACTCCCGGTCCAGCCCCCCGAAAGGCGAGGCCGAGGCCACCCCGGGCGAGCGCTCCAGGCGGTAGCTCACCTCGTCCTCGATGTAGGCCTTCAGATCCACGGGGTGGAAGGCCGACTCGACCCCCAGCACCATGATGGGCCGCATGGCCGTGTCGAACTTCTGGATGGCGGGACGCTCTATACCGTCCGGGAGCCTCGCTATCACCCGGTCGATGCGGTCCCTGATGTCGTTAGTGGCCTCGTCCAGGTTCACGCCCCAGGTGAACTCGAGGAATATGGTGGATGACCCTTCGGCGGACAGGCTCGAGAGCTCCTCGATCCCCGGCACGGCCGCCAGCGCCCGCTCGAGGGGCTTGGTGATCTGTTCCTCCACGTCCACGGGCGCGGCGTTCTCGTAGACGGTACGGACCGTGATGATGGGAAGCGTCAGCTCCGGCATGAGATCGAGCGGGATGCGCCCGAGCGAGAACATGCCCACGACCAGGATTATGAGCATGGCCATGGACGTGAAGACCGGACGCCTGACGGCCTGGCGGATGAGGTTCATTGGTTGTCCTTGGAACGCCCTGGACGATCGGCGGGTTCCGCGCCCGCGGATCGGCGCCTGGAGGGGCGCGGTCGGAAAAATATCGCCTGAAGGAGCAGGCCTTAAGCCCCAGGCTTGGAGCTGGGGACTTCGGTCCTCAAGCCTCGGGCATCCGTCAACCGGTATATGGCCCGGGGCTTCGGCTCCCGGCTCCTGGTCCCGGAAACTGGATCCCGACAGACAGGGTCGGTAATGGTTCGCTTGACAGGGACATGCGAGAAGGCCCGGCGAGGCCGCAAAGCCAAACGCACCGGAAAGCATGATCATCGGAAACGGATGAGGGCACATGAACCCAAAAGAGCTGAGGCGGGGACCAGAATCCTGTAATCTGGTGACCGAGACCGCAGGCAAGGCCTGAGGCCGGAGTCGAGAACCGATGCCGGAGCCGAGAACCGATGCCGGAGCCGAGTACCGATGCCGGAGCCGCTGATCAATTCAAACGCGGAGCGTGAGGCCGAAGCCGGAAGTCGGTGCCATTCAGGGAATCGGGAACCAATGCTGAGTTCTGGTA
>JAISFS010000075.1 GCA_031263485.1 Deltaproteobacteria bacterium
CGCGAGATTGCGGGCGGCGGCCGCCGCCTGGACCCCGGCGGATTCCCCCAGGAGTCCGGGAAGCGAGTCGCAGAAGTCCAGGAAGGCCTTCCGCGCCTCGCCGGCCATGGCGTTCAAGGCTTCCAGGCGAAGCGCGTCGTCCCCGGAAAGCGAGCCTGCGACCGCGAGGCGCTCCGCGAGCGCCGAGCGTTCGGCACCCGCCCGCGAGTCGGTCACGGCCGCTTCCAGATAGGCGCGGCGCGCCGCCTCGTCGGGAGTGCCCTCGAAAAGGCCGGCCCCCGTCCCTAAGCCTTCGTCCGCGCCTCCCGAGACGCCGCCCGGGGCGGAGGGGCCTTCAGCGGCCGCCCGCCGCGCTGCCGGGTCCATCTCGCCCAGCTCTTCCTCCTTCAGGAGGTTCAGGACCGCAAGCGCCTCCGCAGGCCTCCCGGACGCGAGGAGCGCCGCGAACAGCGCCCGGTAGCGGAACCTCACCGTCGCGAGCCAAGCCCGTCGCTCATCCGGAGACAGCCCCGCCAGGCCCGCGCGGGTCTTCTGGGCATCGTCCACCGCGGTTTTCAGGTAAAACACGGCTTGCGCCGCGTCCCCCGAGTCCAGCAGAAGCGTGCCCAGCCCGTAGGCGGCCTTCACCGCGAGCCAATGCTCGGGGCCGTAACCCGCCAGGGCGATCTCCAGGGCGCCCCGCGCCTCGGCCAAGGGCGCCCCGCGCCTCGGCCAAGGCCCCCTCGACCTCGCCCAGGATGCCGAGCGTCGCCGCCATGGCCACCATGGCATCGATCCGGTTTGGGCTGACCGGCCCCTCCGTCCGGTCGATCGCCTCCAGCGCCTGTTCCAGCATGTCCCGGGCGGCCACGGGGTTGCCCGAGCTGCAGAGCGCGTACGCGACGGTTATCCGGGATGCCGTGGTGTCCGGGTGATCCCGGCCCAGGACGGACTCCCGCGCCGCGAGCGCCCTCGCGATCAGGCGCCACGCCTCCGCTGCCTCGCCCAGGTCGACCAGCGCTTCCGCGAGGGTGAACATGACCGTGAGCGTCTCGGGGTGATCCGGGCCTTGAACGCGCTCCTCCGCCTCCAGGAGCGACTCCAGCGACTCCCGGGCGGCCGCGAGGTCTCCCAGATGCATCAGCGTTGCCGCGAGGTTGTTCCTGGTTATCAGCGTGGCCGGGTGATCCGGCCCGAGGGTGCGCTCTTGCGCCTCAAGGACGGACTCCTGCAACGCCCTCGCGTCCGCGAGGTCGCCCAGGTACACCAGCGTTGTCGCGAGGTTATTCCCGGCCACCAGCGTGTCCGGGTGATCAGGCCCGAGGACGCGCTTCCGCGCCTCAAGGACGGACTCTTCCAACACACTTGCGCCAGCGTAGTCGCCCAAGAGCTCCAGCGTCGAAGCGAGATTGCCCATAGCCGTGAGAGTGCCCGGGTGATCAGGCCCGAGGGCGCTCTCCCGCGCCTTCAGGACCTGCGCCTGCAGGTCCCGAGCGGCGGCACGGTCGCCCAGGTCCGCCAGCACCACGGCGAGATTGTTTTTCACGGTCAAAGTGGCCTGGTGGTCCGGCCCGAGGGCGCGCTCCCGCGCCTTCAGGACCTGTCTCAGCAGGTCGCGCGCGGCCACGTAATCGCCCAGCTCACGCAGAGCCAGGGCAAATGTTTCTTTCACGTCCAAGGTGTCCTGGTCATCCGGTCCGAGAGCGCGATCCCGCGCCTCCAGGACTTGCTCCAGCAGGTACCGAGCGACCGCGTTGTCGCCCGGGCCCTTCAGCGCGGAGGCGAGATTTTCCATGGCCGCGAGAGTGACCGGGTCATCCGGCCCGAGAGTGCGCACCCGCATCTCCAGGACCTGCGCCTGCAGGTCCCGCTCTGCCGCGCGGTCACCCAGGCCGCCCAGCGCCAGCGCGAGATAGGTTTTCACGGTCAAGGTGTCCGGGTGGTCCGGCCCGAAGGTGCGTTCCAGTGGCTCCAGGACCCGCTCCAGCAGGTCCCGGGCGGCTGCGTGGTCGCCCACAGGGCGTTCAGCGCGGAGGCGAGCTCGCTTAAGGCCGTGAGGGTGTCCGGGTGGTCCGGTCCCCGGGTGCGCTCCTGCGCCTCCGCGACCTGCGCGAACCCTACTCGGGCGCTCGCGAAGTCGCCGAGCGCCATCAGCGCTATCGCGAGATTGCTCGTCGTCGCGAGGGTGAGCGGATGGTCGGGCTCCAGGACGCTCATGCACGCCTTAATGGCCCGCGCGTACCCGTCCCGGGCAGCCGCGTGGTCGCCCACATTCATCATGGCGCTCGCGAGATCGTTTATGGCCGAGAGATATTCCAAGTTCGCGAGACTGTCAGGATGGCCCGGCTCCAGCCTGCTCTCCAGCCCTTTCTGAAGCCGCTCCAGCATCAACCGCGAGGTCGCGCGGTCGCCCCTTTTCTCCAGCGCCCTTGCGGTTCTCTCCAGCGCTCCGGCCAGTCCTCCAGGGAAATTTTGGCTCTCCCTGGCAGTCATATGAAGAACGGGATTCCCATCGGGATCGAAAATTGGCATCTCCGAGGGAGTGAGATGGAGAATCTCCGCAGGAGCGTCGACGAGGTCCTGCCCGGCACGCTCCCGCGCCTCAAGGATGCCAGCGTACGTCTTCAACGCGCCCGCGAGGTCCCCGGACTCGAAAAGGACTCTTGTCAGGGCCTCCGCGGTCAAGAGGCGCTCCGGGTGGTCGGGCCCGAAGGCCCGCGCCTGCGCTTCCGCGACCTCGGCGAGCGCTTCTGCCGCTCCTGGCTTGCCCTCCCCGCTTTCGGCCAGGGCCAGGGACCTCCTGACGGACAACGTCTGCGGATGCTCCTGTCCCAGGGATCGCGAGGAGGCGGAGAGTGTCTCCGCAAGTTCCGCCGAGGCCATCTGTGCCTCCCCCGCCGCCAGGAGACACAGGGCGGCGGTCTCGCGGGCGTACAGGGCCTCGGCGGATCCTGCCCCCAGGTTCACGCCGAAGGATCCGGCGGCCTCCCGCGCCTCATCCGCGACCCCGCGCGCGACGTCCCCGTCAAGCGCGGCAAGCCGCGCATGGCGGATCCCCGCCGCAAGCGACCTGAAATCGCCGGATCCGTATTCGTCCGCCAGGCGGAGGGCGAACGTCCCCCACGCGTCGCGTGCGGCATCGCGCTCCGCGCCGGAAAGGCCCTCCGCTTCCCGCCTTAGCCCCTCGTCCGTCACGGTCATGGGCTCGAAATTCCAGGCGGGCCGGTAAAGCCGGGCTCCCTCCCCCATGACGGAGGCGAATTCGCGCGCATGTCTCCCGGCGACGGCATCGGCCCTCGCGAGCGCGCCGCTGACCGACGCCGTGAGCGGGTGCCTCGGGCCCAGGGCCTCGGAAGATCTTGCCAGGAGGTCCGCGAGAAGCGTCCTTGCCCCTGCCGCGTCGCCTTGCTCGAGACGTGACAGGGCAACGTTCTCGGCGGCGTACAGGGCCTCGGGCGAGTTCTCGCCCAAGGCGCCGGCGAACGCGCGGGCCGCGTCCGCAGCCTCGATCTCCAGATCGCGCGAGCCGTCCCCCAAAACCAGGAGACGGCGCGCCCTGCGGCTTTTGAGCGCGAGCGTCCTCAGATCTTCCGCCCCGTACCCTTCCTCCGCGCGGGCGGCGACCTCCGACCAGTACCAAGGCTCGACCCACAGTTCCGGATCGAACGCGTCGCCCTCCGCGTCCGAAACCCTTTCCGCCGCCTCCCTCGACTCTTCCGTCGAGGCGTCCATGGCCTCGAAGGCCCATGCGGGACGGTAGCGGCCGTAATAGGCGCCCCTGATGCCCGCCGCCGACTCGACCGAAAACTTCCCTGCCGCCGCTCCCTCGAACGCCTCGGCCTCGCGCGCGAGGATCGCGAGCCGCGCGTCGGCGTCCCCCATGGCATCGAGCAGATGCGCCATCCGCACCCACGCCTCGATCGTCTTCGCGTCGTCCTCGCCCCTGAGCCGCTCCCAGGCCTCCGCCACGCCGTCGAGCGCGTCCCGCGCGTCCGCGAGTTCCCCCATGGCCCTCAGGACCCTTGCAAGTTCTTCCCGCGCCTCCAGGGTTTCGGGATGATCCTCGCCCTTGGCCTCCGCGAGCTCATCCGCCCATCCGGCCCGGAGGTCGCGGAGCGCCGCGAGATCGCCCGCATGCTCGCTGTCACCGGACGCGCGTAACGTATCCGCCAGGTCCCGCCCGGCCGCGAGGCGCCCGGGACGATCCTTCCCGAAAGCCTCGGCCCGCGCCGCGGAGATCTCGGCGAACGATTCCGCCGCCCGCGCGGCCGACTCCGGGCCGCCGTCCCGCCCGTCCCAGGCGGCCAGGGCGAGCGAGCGCCTGGCGGACAGCGTCTGCGGGTGGTCCGGGCCCAGCGCCCGTTCCGACGCAGCCGCCACGTCCTTCAGGATCCCTGAAGCCCTTGATGGGTCCGGGTGCGCGCTCCGCATCAGTCCCGCCGTCTCCTTGGCATACAGCGCTTCGGCGGAATCGCCGCCCAGGGATTCCGCTATCAGCTCGTAAAGCTCCTCCGCTTCCGCCGCCGCCCCCTCATCAAACCCGCCCCCCGAGACGAGCTCCTGGCGCGTCCAGCGGCTCAACGCCGCGAGGGTCCTGGGATCTTCCGCGCCGTACTCGCGTTCCGCGTAATCGGCCATCTTCCTCCACGCGCCGGCCGCCGCCTTAGGATCCGCGGCGGAACCCGCCTCGGCCCCCCGTCTGAATATCTCGGCCGTCAGGCCCATGGGCGCGAAGTCCCAGACGGGCCGATACGGCACATATACAGATCCTGCGGATGATTCAGCTCCCGCGGATGATTCCGCGCCGCGTCCCCCGCCATCCGCCGCCGGGTCCGCCAGGCCGAGAGCGCTCATCGCGGAAATCGTCTGAGGGTGCCCCCGGCCCAGGGTCCCGGAGGACCTGTCCAGGACATCGGAAAGAAGCGTCCCTGCCCCTGCCGCTTCCCCTTGCGCGAGCCGGCACAGTGCCACGGTCTCGCACGCGTACAGCGCCTCGACCGAATCCTCGCCCAAGTCGGCGGCCAACGCGAAATACGCGGCGCCCGCCTCGTTTTCAGCCTCACGGGGACTGGCTCCGGAAAGCAGGCGAAGCCGCGCCCCGCGGCTTCGGGCCGCGAGCGTCCTGCGATCCTCCCCGCCGTACTCGTCCTCCGCGCCGTCCGCAATCTCCCCCCACCCGGCAACGGCTTTCGGCCAGTCGGGCAACGCCGCGTCGCGCCCGCCGCCCCAAAGCCTTTCCGCCTCTTCCCGCAAGCCTTCGAGCCTCCCGTCCATAACCTCGAAGTTCCAGGCGGGAAAGTGGCGAAATGAGCACATGTCCCTTAAAAAATCCGCGACGGACGCGTCGCCGGACTCCCGGGCCGCCGGCTCGGGAACCTCTGACGATCCGACGTCAGGACCCGGAACGGACGCGACTGTTTCGACGGGAGCCGCGTCCTGAGCCGGTGCGGACGGAGCCGCTTGTCCTGACCCGTAGGACCGCGAGGTGACGGAGATGCAGGACAATGCCGAAACCAACATCGACAGGACGACAAATGTTGGTATGGAAAACGTCTTCGACGCCACAGCCGCGCTACGCGCCGTCTCCCTATCGGTTTCGGTGGTCATGGCCGTCTCCTACGGTATCGGTCCACATGTAATCCGCACCTTGCGGCTTCAAGGTTTCCGGGTTTCCGCGACCGACGGCCCGATGCCGATGACCCTGGCAGGACGACATCCTCCCGCCTGATGCGTCAGCGCCGTTCTCCCGATATCCGCGAAACACGGCCATATCTGAGTCCGGCGGCAAGGTTAGAACTTGCCTGGAACCGCGAGCCGCAACATGGTCCCCGACATCGCGAGCTTGAAGCTGACGTATGCCGACCGACGACGCCTGAGGATCGAGGACTCCGTCTGCGGCGGGCTCGCGGCCGTCTCCGGTCCCCCCTTGAGCTCGAGATGTTCCCGCCCGGTTGCTGCCGCATTTGCCGTCATGCCATTCGTCAAAGCCCTTTATGCGACAGGCTCCTTGGGAAATGGAGAAGAGGAACGTGGAGACATGTAAACGTTTATCACCTGCGGCGGTTCAAATCAACGGAACCGGCTCGCCTGGCGTGCCTTACGCGCCTCGAGCCTGAGGTTCCCGACGCGACCGACACTCCTGTCGCCTCGCAGTGCAAGGACGAGGTTCAGGCAATAACCCAGATCCCTCAATCAGGGCCTTAAGGCGCCCCGGCAGGCGTCCCTTCGGCAGAGCGTCGGGGCCCAGAAGCCTGTTGCATAATTCGCGACAGCATTGCCATGAATCAATTATAGTTGATTCCACTGCAAAAACCCTCCCCCTCGACAGGGAAGAGGAACGCCATGCGGCCATCGCGTTGGCACCCTTGCGCTTAAGCCTTAAACCACCGCCATCAGCCCACCCTGTACCAAGACACACTGCCCTCAAACGACTGTCAGGAGGTGAGGGTGGGGGTTTTTGCAGTGGAATCTATAGTTGAGGATTAATCATCTTTTATCTACCACATCTGCAGTCATGCCCTTTAAAAACACTTCATGCAACAGGCTCCTAGCGGGGGAGGCACGCCAACGCGAGGTCCCCCGAGGTCCCCATGAGCCGGCTGGACACCGATGCTTCCAGGATGGAGGAATATGCCTGGACGATCCCAAGCTCGTAGCCCTTGCCGGCCTCCAGAGTGAAACTCAGCTCCGCGTCCCTGAAGAACTCGGCTTGCCCGCCTTCGACGACCCGGTACGGGGAGGTTCCCACGGAATCGTAGGCGCCGGGCTTCATCGCGATCGCCCACTCCGTGTCCGAGTCGATCTTGGGGTATCTGTAGATGACCTCGCCGTTGAGCTCGAGCTTGGACCCCCTGAAATAAAGGACGCTCTTGCCCGCCGCCTTGGCGGCTTCGATCCGCCCTGCGGCCGCCGCGGCCTTCCCGCGGCGCGACGCGTCCCTTCGGATGTCCCGCATGTAGATAAACGCCTTGATTCCGACGAACAGGGCCGCCGCCGCCCCGAAATACAGGACCCGGTCAGCGATGTCTTTGCCTGAAATATCCATGACGGAACCGTAATAAATCGGAACGGCGATACGGGGCAGGCACGCCCCCTTGTCATTGGGGCCTCAAGGAGGCAGAAAATTAGACAAGATCTACCGGCTATAGTGTCATGACTGCCCGGCCACCCTATCAGGACCGCCGCCGCCCCATCCGGTTCTCCAACCAATGTCAACAACTTAAGACAGAAATTGGCAGTTTCCCAGATATTTTCATCAACGATATCAGTTGCTTGCTAGACTCCGCTCCTCTTAAGTTGTTGACATTGGTTCTCCAACATGAATCCCGTGCCGGCTTATTACGATGCCGTCATCCATGACGCCTTTCCCATCCTCCCGGATTCCCGTCAGGTATTCCCCCGGTCAAGCCCCGTCGCGCTCTTATCGCGCCCTTTCGGCGACCGTTCCGACATACGTCGCCGGCACGCGTGACCTTGACATGCCCGATGATCGGGGCGCCCGTAAGGGCGGGCGGTCTTGAAGCCCGCATTTCCGCGTCGCGCCGCAGGCATAATCCGGCAGAATTCGACCCGCATGATCCGGACCCGCCCCGGAGCCCGTCACGCGTTCCTCATGCTCCCGTCATGCGCCGTCTGCCCATGAGAGACGGACAGGGCTCATCTCCAGTCGCCCATCAGCACGAACTGCGCCCAGTAGTACGGGTGAGAGAATCCGGTCCCTTCCCAGGACGGCGCCTTCCCGGCGGCATCCTGCCTTGCCGAAGCCGCCCCGGCCGCCTCCGGCGAAGGGGGGGAATCCCCGTCCCGCATGACGGAAATCTCGGCCTCGCGGAGCGCCTCGGCCTTGCCCAGGCCGCCCGCGTAATGCCGGCGGTAAAACTCCGCCTCGATCATGGCCCTCGCGGACCCGTCCCCCGCCCAGAGGGTCGCGAGCGTGGCGGCGGCCCCTGCCCTCGCAGCGGCTTCGCCCAAGGCCTCCAGCTCGCCGCCCGTTCCGGCCCGCCGTCCGGAAGCGAGGCCGCAACCCGCGAGCGCGAGTATCTCCGGGCCGCCCCCGGGCCCCGCGGCCGGAAGCCCGTCCAATGCCAGCTCGCCCCCGTCCCCGAGCGCGAGCGCCGAGTCGGCCGAGGACGGCGGCATGCCCCGACGGCCGGCGGAAAGGCGGAGGGGCGCCTCCACATGCACCGCCCGGACATCGGGCCTGAAGCTTTCCAGGAAAGCCTTGCGGGTGAAGGCCTTGCCCCTGTAAGTCCTGCCGGCGAGCGCCGCGGGGCCGCCCGGTCCGGGAGCGAACGCCTCGGCTATCCCTTCCCCAGCCGCCTCGAAGGGCGGGAAGCCCGGCCTTGCCCCCGCGAGGAAGGCCCGCGCCTTTGCCGGGGCCGAGGCGTCCGGCGCGGCAGGCCTCTCCAGGGCCCCGGGGAGCAGGAGGGCCGCCGGGAACCTTTCCGCGAACCACCTTTCGCCGTCCCACAGCGCCGCGACGGGCACGTTTCCCAGTTCCCCTTCCAGCCGCAGGAGCACCGCGCCGGGCCCGGCCGCCTCCAAGTCGGCCTCCAGGGGCCCGAAGAGGACGTCCCAGAGGGCCTTGGCGGTCGGGCGGGGGTCTGCGTACGGATCCAGCACCCCCTCCCTGAACGCGTCGATCATGCCTGCGAGCTCGTAGCGGCCGACCGGCGACTCGACGGCTACCGCCTTGTCGGGTGAGACGAGGACGAGGTGCAGGGCCCGTTCGGCGGGCACGGCGTACACGGTCGCCGCGACGCCGCCCGCCTCGCCCAGCGCCGTCCGGCGGGCGTCAAGGCGTTCTGCCTCGCTCGCTGGAGGCGAGCTCGCCTTGGCCAGGTATAGCTTGAGGTCTTCCAGGATCTTCCAGAAATCCCGGATGGACTCGGAATAATTCAATTCCCCTGTCCCGGCCGGTACCCCGGCGCGGGCCGAGGCGGCCCAGGCAGAGTAGAAGCGGAAGGCAGCCTCTTCCGGGGTGCCGTCGAAGAGTCCCGCGTAGTCCCTCATACCGGCAAGGCCCGCTTCCGCCGGGTCCCCCCAGACGGGGCAGCGTCCCGCCTCGCCAGGCGACTTCGCGCCCCCCGGCGCGACCGTATCGCCGGTGCCGCTCTCCACCTGCCCTCGACAGCTCCCTTCAGGCCCGCCTTCTTTCATCGGCTCCAGGAGCCGTAGAGCCTCGTCGATCCTGCCCAGCCCCGCAAGGACGCCGAAGAGCTCCCGGCGGGCCTGGCCGGCCGCGGCGAGCCAGCTCCGCCTGATCCCCGGATCCTCCGCAGGCAACGGGCCGACCAGGCCTCGCGCCGCGGCTGCGGCGAGCTTCAGGTGGAAGACCGCCGCTTCCGCTTCGCCCAGCGCGGCATATGCCCTGCCAAGCTGGGCGGTTACCAGCGCCCAGAGCGGGGTGGCCGGCCCGTGGAGGCGGACCGCGGCCGACAGGGCGTCCGTGAGTATCCCCATTAACTCATCGGGGTCCCCGTGCCCGGCCAGGAAGCCGCCGAAGTCCGCGGCCGCGTGTATCGTGTGCGGATTGGAGGTCCCTAAGGTCCCGTACCGCCCATAGCAGGACATCTCGTGGTACTTCCGTGCGGCTTCCCAGTCGCCCGATGCGGCCAGGATGTCCGCCAAGGCCGAGGTCGCGTCCAGGATTTCCGGGTGGATGCGGGGGCCCAAGGAGCCCATGAGCCCGTGGAAGGCCCTTTCGGCGTACCCGAGCGCCCCCTCGGGGTCGTCCATGGCCATCAAGGCGTATGCCGCGACGGCGGCGGCCCTCGCGGAATCGGGGTGCCCGGGCTCCAGGGCGGCCTCGGTCGCCGCGAGCGTCCTCAGGGCCAGATCCAACGCCTCCGCGCCGCCGCCCGCCCCTGCGAGCGCACGGGCCTGGCCGCGCCGCGCCCTCAAGGACCCCGGGCTGTCCCTTGAGAGGGCCTTTTCGCGGCCGTCCGCGACCCGCCCGTAAAGGCCAGCTGCCCTTTCGGCATCCCCCATCGCGTCGAGCGCGTCCGCCAGGACCTCGGCCGCGTCCAACGCGTCAAGGGAATCTGGCCCCAGAGCCGCCTCCAGCCCCGCGAGCGCACGGGACGCCAAGGAAGCGGCCGACTCGCGCTCGCCCTTGTGATAAAAGATCGCCGCCAGCCCGGAGAGCGACCTTGACGTGTCAGGGTCATCGGGCCCCAGGACCCGCTCCCTCCCTCCGGCCGCCCGCCCCAAGTGGCCCTCCGCCGCAGGCAGGTCCCAGAGCCTGTGCTCAACGCGCCCGAGCGCGTCCGCCACCGCGAGCGCCTCGGGCGAATCGGGGCCAGGCACGGCATCGAGAATCTCCAGCGCCCGCGAGTAATCCTCGCGCGCGCGCCCGTTCCAGGCGCCCACGCACGCGGAGTCCACGACGAGGCCGCAGGCGTCCGCCACGGCGGCTTCCGCCTCCGCGAAGACGATCAGTTCCCGGAGCGTATCGGGGTGATCCGGACCGAGTCCCGCCACGAGGTCAAGATATGGTCGGCGAAGCTCATCCCGGTCCGCCGTCCCGGCCGGAGAGGGCGCCGTCTCGGGGCCATCAGGGGAGGCGCCTGCCGTCTCGGGGCTCTCAGGGGATGCGGTCCTCGTCGCTCTCCCGTCAGGAGGCGCCCCAGCCGCCGGCAAGGTCCATGCGGCAAGGGCGAACGTTGCCAGGGCCAAAGCCAAAGCCGCCGTCGAAACGGTCGAGGCTGCCGACGGCACCCACGCTACGGCGAACGGGCCGGTTGTTAACGAGAGACGTTTCATGGCTTTTCTCCTGAAACCCGACTCGGGGCAACGGCGTTTCGGCCGCCTCGCCGGTCGCGAGCGTCGGGACAACGTAAAAGCTCGCGACCGGTGAGAGCGTCAGGACAACGTCAACGGCAAGGGAACCCGGGCACGGCGACTAGGGGATAAGAGCTAAACGATCACGCCGCAGGGTGAAGCCTGGAAGGGGACGCATCTGCTGGTTGCCGAGCCAGCGGGAAGCCGCCGTTCCCGAAGTCCTCGCCTGAAAAGGGCAACGGCCGCAGTCCCTTGACCGCCGGTATCCGTGCCGCCGCTCCACGATGCCGTTCGTTCTCGCGGGACGCGGGACCGGCGGGTAAAGATTGCCTCCAAATTTTGCGCTAGGGCCCGAGAACTCCAGGTGCCGTGACGGGATCGCGGAAACGGTGCCGGAGGCGCGTCTGAGGATCGGCCGCATCGTGGGGAAGAGGACGCGGAAAGGTCATGCGTTACGCCTGAAAATTCACGGGAATGTCTTGACGTTACCACCGGACATGGGGAAAGTCAACATACCGCACGCTCCCATCGGACAACTCCATTCGAGACGCTGCAAGGCATGTGGAGCTGATACCCGCCGCTTCGCGGGATAATCATCGGCAGCCGCCGTTCCGATAAATGCGCAGGATCAACAATCGCGCGCCGAACAGCGTCAGTCCGAGCCTCAGACAGCCAATGCGAGCCGCGTTTCCGCAACTCGGAAAGACAATGAAATAAACCTACCCGTCACCGGGCCGCGCGACCGGGAAGTCCGGACGGCGAAAGACCGCGCTCAAGAAGGGCAACGCTTGCCTGGAGTCCGCGTCCGGCAGGCCGTTTCGGCGCAAACCGCGTCAAATTCGCCGGCGGGCCGCGACTGAGCCGTGAATTCGTCGCGGGATTCTGTTGAGAGGCGCAACCAGCGTACAGCGGAATGATTTATGTAAGCCTTGATTCAATGAGATTCGTCCGTCATCCGTCATCCGTCAATCGAAACGGTGCCGATGCGATTTCGCAGGCTGTACCGCTCCCGCACTTCCATCGGCTCCCCGGCATGGTACCGAGACTTACGTAAGCGCCATTCCCCCGGAGAATGCCTCGGACGGATAAAGGAAACCCCGTAAGCCCCAGGCTGTCCCGCACCCGATCGACATGCAGGCAACCGTATTTGTCAGACTGCGCGGCCTGCAGATGCATCGAAATCCCCGCGGGCGAGTCGCCCCCCTCATTTTCTACAGCAAGTCCGGCGCCACGGTGTCGGACGCTCCTCTGGCGAATCCATTTCGGGTGAAGTATTCCAATATGCCTTGAGCGGCAAGGATCCCGAAGGCAGACACTGCCTGCTTCACGATCAGCGTCCATCGGGGAGGCCGGGTCAATCCGACTCACCCTGCAGGCGATTATTTCGCGTCCACGATACCGAGATGAATCTGTTTCGCCCAATGCGGCCCGACTGACTACAGAATTACACAAGACGCGGGCGGGGACAAAAGATAACTCGGAGCGGACCCTAAGTCAGTAACGCCGGCCACCCTTGCGACAGCGCCGTTTCGGACGAAGTCGGGCGCCGTCTGCACGACCCGAAACATCTGCAGACCGATACGGATGTCCTGGGCCGCAACCAGCGGAGGGACGACGCCGGATATTACGGGATGATGCCAGTCGAATTAAATACGGGAGAGCCGCGGTTCTTGAACAACGGGGACCAGGAAACCGGCAAAACCGTCGCGACGATTTCCCCGTCGCTTTCCAACGGGCGGGACGCCGCCTGGCCCGAAACCGCGTCAAAATCACCCGGCAGGCGGGTACCTCTGTCGCAGGGAGGTCGTCAGCCGCGCGGCGACGCGTCGAAGAGGCCCCCGCAACAGGCCCGGCGGGCCTTTTGTTCCATTATTTCAAAATCCTGAGAAGTGAATCGACCCGCCTCACACCGTACTGGAACGGGATTTGCAGGAGAACGGGCAGGCGGCCAGACGATGTCGCCGTCCCTCGCGAGTCCCCCTGTTGCAAATGACCAGTCCGTAGCCATGATGTGGACGAGGAGAACCGATTTCGCAGAACATCGTTTCACGCTTCCGGGCCCCCGAATCCATGAACGGCTTTCTGGATGGTCATGCGAAGCACGACCCGCCGACTTAATCCAGCATGCGGACACCCGCCCGGATTTGTCCGGCGCCAGGGATAATATCCGCGCCTCTGGCATGTTAACTTGCTTGATTGCTGCATTGCTGACTGGCTGGCAGATGGTATCCACCTCCGCCTGTCTAAGAGGCCGGAATCCTGCATGCTCTTCCCGGCGCAACCCAGTTCCAACTGACTCCCGGCCGCCTTCCAATTGACTCCAGACCGCATTAGTATTACAGTCACATATCAACAATCATCAGCAGTTCACGGATTTTGCGAGACTTGACCAGCCTCACCAATATTTTTATGCCACTCCATAACGCCTGACATCCCCAATGATAGGGATACGCGGGAGTTGTCATTTTCCTAAACGTCCTGGACTCGTTGCCCTGACTTTCCCAACGGAATGTCATTACAGAGAATCTCCCTTTATTTCTGCCATGAGGAGTTCACCCACCAGACACTGCCTGATTGCCACTGCCTGATTGCGGACATCGGCACAGCCGTCCTCCTCGCATTCTGAATTTCCATCGCAACCATGCCTTGTCATGCCGACGTGTCAGGACGGACCACTATCAAGACAAGCGATGACCCCGGCCTGAACTGCCGGGGAGACTTCAATGCCGACTACCGGTCGGATTTTAGGATGGCACACGGAATCAGCGTTGACCGTGCAACGCGCAGGAGTCTCCGGACTCCGTATGTCCATTGCCACGTGCATTGTTGACGGACTTCCGAATGACGAGGCAAGATATAACGATTTCTCATATCGCGATTTCCCTGAAGTCGGCAAAGCAAGCTCACCCCTTTTGATTCCAATGAAATCAAGCATCGGTCTTCATGCTCGCTCGTCAATCGGGCACAAATCCAGGATGCGACGGTCCCGCCGGCGGCATTTCCGATTCCCCGAAGGATTGCCAGATCAGTTGTCCGCCCGTTCTTCCGCGCTCCCTTGAGATCGACCGCCCACCGCTAAACCATGAGGAACATCACCATGAAACACAGTCCATTCGCTCAGCTGATCCTCTCCGCCCTCATCGCATGCGTTGTTTCCGCCGCATCCGTACCCTGTCACGCCGAGGAACCGGGAAGGGCCGTGTTCAGGACAAGCGATAATCCCAAATTTGATGGCTATGGGGAGTTCATCGTCAGCTACCCGTCGAGTTTCAGAAAGGCGACCGCTGCCAGGGTGGACTCCAGCGAGAAAACAGCCCAAATCATGATCGCCAGCAACGACAGCTATAGCGAAAGAGGCGCCTTTATCGGGCTTTCCGCCATGATCTATACCATCACCCCTGAATATGCGGAGGCGTTGGACGGTCCTGTCTCGGCCATCGTCTGGAAAAGACATATAGAAAGGTTCCACGGTGATGATCCTGGGGGATCTTGGTCCGGCGTAAGACCCTTCGTCTTCAAGGGGCTCCTGGCCGCAGACTTCGATGAGACCCCGATGATCAAAAGCGATTCCGGCGGCGAAGCCAAGGTTTTCGGCGTAGCCGCGAACCGCGCCGTGGTCTCCGGACTCCACATTTTCCGCGCGACATGCCTCGTGGGCCTCATTCCGGAGAACGAGGCGTCATTCAACGATTTCGCGTCACGCGAGATTCCCGAAGTGGCGGAAGTCTGCATCCCCTTTTTCGATTCCATCGAAATCAGGTAGCGGTCAGCGCGCCTGCCCTGTCCGGCTTGGACGTCGAATTCCTCCCTGGACATAGCCCAGTGCGTTGAAATGTTTAATCACCGACCGCTCTGCGCCTTTCCTGCAGGGGCGGCATGTCAGGCGCACGGGCGATCAGCCGTCCCGAACCGGGGCTGCGTACGGAAGTCATATGAACGGTTGCTCTCCGGACCCCTGTGGTGGGACAATCGATCCGGTGGCGACCGCCCCGCGAAATTAATATTTGTTCCAGAGACAGTTTTCTGAGACACAGAATGCTCCGATATCCAGTTTCGGCCAGAAACTTCCTCCCTCCACGGCAGGCCGACCAAACCTCCTCGGCAGTCCGGCGAAACACTCTCCCATCTCTAACGGGGAGTCCTACACCAAAGGGACATCAGGTGAATCAATGCAGATGTCGGCCAGTCAATTCCGTGCCCGTCCCTTCTCCTATGCGGTTTCAGCAACCGCGCCGGGCCTGTTCGCTACCGCCTTGGCTCTAGCCATCCCCTTCTCCGCGCAGACTCACTTCGCCATGGGAGCTTCATCGCCGACGGACCCGGCAACCGTCGAAATCTATGGCAACGCACAAACACACGCTTCTGAAGTTGCCGGGCACGGTACTACGGACGCATACTCAACCGCGGCGGCTACCGGATCGGACGCGCAGGACGCGGAACCGAGCTCGGAAGCCGCTGGCCTCGGGTCGGTGACCGCAGGACCGGGCGCGGAAGCTTTCGGGCAAGGCGCGGAGGGCGTGGAAGCAGTTGTCGAGGATGCAAGCCCCGCCGCAACTACCTCAGGGGCCGCCACGGCCACATCAGGGGCCGCCACGGCCACATCAGGGGCCGCCACGGCCACCTCAGGGGCCGCCACGGCTGCCTCAGGGCCCGGCGCGGCTGCCTCAGGGCCCGGCGCTGAGGACGCGGCCCCGGCAACAATGGCCGCATCCTATCGCCCCGACTGGCAGGAGGGTTTCCAGCGAATGACCTCCGAGCTGGAGGAGCTGCGGGCCACGGCCGAGAGCCTCTGGGACGCCGGTGATTCCCTCGGAGCCGCGCAAGCCTGGTTACGGCTGGAAGAACAGGCCGAGGCCGCCTACGGCTTCTATGACCCGAGGCGCTCGGCGGCATCGAGCCGCGCCGCGAGATCGCTCCTGGAGGCCGGAGCCTTGAAAATAGACATGCTGACATCCGAATATAATTTCATCCATGCGGAAAACATGCTCGCTTCCCTGGAGGGCCCGCGCTCCCCCGAGGCCCTGTACGCGCTCGAGACCTCCGCGCGGATCAACCTGGCGTTGGATTGGCCCGTCCCGGCAGTAATCAGCCTGCGCAAGGCGGCCGGGATGGCCTCCGAAGCCTTGGGGCCGCAACACCCGCAGACACTCTCGTCCGAGAGATGGCTCGCGGCGGCAGATGCCGCAACCCGTGATTCAAAGGACTCGGTGATCCTGTTCCGGCGGATCTGGGAGGAACTGCGCGATTCTCGGGGGCCGACGGACCCGGAGACGCTTGAGGCCGCCGGGACGCTGGCCCGCCTCCTGGAGACCTGGGGCGACCTCGAGGGCGGTCTCGAGCTTCTGGAAGGGTCGCTCGAGGCCCGCCGCAAGGCTTCCGGGGCGCGGAAACCCCGTGATCTCGGCGCCGCGGAAGCCGCCCGGGCGCTCGCATCCGCCATGGAGAGGGCGGGCCGCTTCCCCGAGGCGCGGGATCTCTACGCCGGGGCTCTCGAGACCTTGACCGGGGAACTCGGTCCGACTCATCAGGCCGCTTTGGACGCCAAGCTCGGCATGGCCAGGTCCCTCATCGGGCTGGGAGAGCCCGCCGCCGCCCGGGAGCTTGTCAGCGAGGTCCAGGCGGAGCGGGAGCTCGGCTCGACGTTTGAGAAGGAGCACAATAGGATCGTGACAAGGATGGTTCTGGCCGCCGCCTTCCAGGCGGAGGGCCAGTCGCGGACGGCGCTTCGTCTCTTCAGTGGCGCGGGTTACAAGCTGCAGCAACACTTTACCGTGGGGTCTCCCAGAGACCCGTACGTGCTGGCCGCCCGGGCCGGCGAGGCGGGCGCGCTTCTCGACATGGGGGAGTTCGCCGCCGCTCTGGCCATCCTTGAGGTAGCACTGGTTGACTATGAGGCGATGCGTACCGAACAGGCGGAGCGGAAAGCGGAAGCCCTGGCGAAGGCGGCAAGGGAAAACGACGGGGGAGAGCCGGGGCCAGGGGACACCGCCGAGGCGGAGAAGGACGGCGACGGGGCGGAACAGGGCAACCAAGGCGATGCCGGGTCGGAACTCAAAGGCGGGGCTGAACCGGAAAGCGGACGCGAAGGCGGCGTCTGGCCTCCCAGCCGCTTCGCGGCCGAGGCCGAGGCAGCCATGGGCGAGGCATACCTCGGCCTGGGCGACTACTCCCGGGCGCGGGACATCCTCGAGCGCGCGCGGGCGGGGCTCGCGGCATCCCTGGGGGACAGCCACCCAGAGACCCTTGCCGCGACCGCCGCCCTGGCCGTCGCCATGGGCGGGCTGGGCAAGTCGGACGAAGCCCGGCGCCTGCTCTCGTCGGCGCTCGAGGGCCAGGAAAAGGTCCTGGGGCCCATGCATCCGACCGTCCTCTCCACCCGCTCCAGCCTGGGCGCCCAGCTCCTCGCCGCCGGCGAGCCCGCCGAGGCGCTCTCGCAACTCGAACGGGCGGTCGAGGGACTTCTGGAGGTTCGCGGGGAAGATCACCCAGAGACCCTGGCCGCCCGCGTAAATCTGGCGGCGGCCCTGCTGGCGGCCGGGAAGGCGGGTGCCGCCCGTGATCTCCTGACAGGCGTCCTGGAGGCCGCAGTCAGGGTCCAAGGCGCGGCCGGGCGGCTCGTGGGCGCCGCGGCGGCCGGACTGGGGGATATCTGGGCGAGGGAAGGAGATCTCGCCCTGGCCGTCTTCTGGCTGAAGGTCTCGGTCACGGCCGCCGAGGAAGCCCGCGGCCGGGCCACCGCCATGGACGGAGGGCTCCGCCGCTGTCTGCTCTTCACTTTCGAGCGGCGCTACCACCGGCTCTTCGACGCGCTGATGAGATCCGACCGTCCCGCCGAGGCGCTGGTTGTCCTGGGGCTCCTGAAGGAGGACGAGCTGCCGCCCCGCGCCCCGAGCCCGCTAACGGGGTACGGCGGAGGCCGGGTGGAAAGTCCGGGCCCGTGGCTCTCCGCCGCGGTCGGGCTTTTCGAGGGCAGCCCGGACGATGCGGCCTGGCGACACTGGCTTGCGGCGGGCGAGCGGGACATGGTAGCGGCCGCGGTCCTCAAGCTGCACCCGGAGTCGGAGGCGGGGTCAGTGAAAACGCCGGAGAGCGAGGCCGCCCTGGCCGAACTTGAGGCGGCGGCCTCCGCCGCGTCCATGGACTTCCGGGAAGCCTGCGACCGGATCCCGGAGATCCTGGAGCGGGACGGTACCGAACGGGTCCCGCCTGGGGCTCTGGATGGCATCCTTGCCCTGCAGCGGAGGCTTGCGGGGACCGGATCGGCCGTCGTCTACGCCGTCTCGGCCGACGATACGCTCTACCTCGTCATGATCGCAGGGGACTTCATCGCCCTGGAGAGGTCGGACGCCGACAGGGACCGCGTCGAGGAGACGGCCCTGCGTTTCCGCGAACTCGTCCAGAACCCGTACCGTGATCCGAGGCCTGCGGGGAAGGAACTCTACGGTCTCATTCTGGCCCCCTTGGAGGACGAGCTGGAGAGGGCGAGGGCATCCTCGGTGCTCTTCTCCCTGGACGGGGCGCTCCGCTACGTGCCGATGGCGGCGTTGTGGGACGGGGAGAGGTGGCTGGCCGAACGGATGCCGTCGGCGATCGTTACCGGGTCCACCGCCGCGCTGGCGGAACGGTGGGCCGCCGAGCCCGTACGGGAGGACGGGCCGCCGGAGGCGGCGGCCATGGGCGTCACGGCCGCCTGGCCTGGATTCCCGGCGCTCCCTGGGGTAGCGGTCGAGATAGCGGCGGTGGTCGGGGGGAAGGGCGCAGGCGGCGTCCTCCGCGGCGAGGGCATCCTGGACGCGGACTTCGACCGCGCGGCGCTCGCCCGGGCACTGGCTTCGGGCGCTCCGGTGGTGCATGTGGCGAGCCACTTCGCCCTCGATCCGGAGAGCACGTCCAACAGCGTGCTCCTCCTGGGGGACGGCACGATGTTGAGCCTGGACGAGATGAGCGCGTCCGCGGATCTGGACTTCCGCGGGCTGGATCTCCTGACCCTGTCGGCATGCGAGACCGGATCCGGCGCCCGCCTCCGCAAGGACGGAAGGGAGGTCGAGAGCCTCGGGGAACTCCTTCAGCGAGCCGGAGCCTCATCGGTGCTGGCCGCGCTCCTCCCCGCCGACGACGGCTCCGCCCCCGCCCTCATGCGCGAGTTCTACCGCTTGCGTTATGCGGAGGGCCTGGGCAAAGCCGAGGCTCTTCGGGGAGCGCAGCTCGCGCTGATGCGGGACTCCGGGGCGAAGCCGGGCGGGGAGCGCGGCACCGCCCTGCTCGCTTCCGGCAGGCCGGCCTACGGCGGGACTGGGCCGACGGGAACCGAGGCCGACGAGGCCGCATCGGCAGTTGCCGGGGAGGTTCCGCGATGGGAGGGCAAAGGCTTCTCGCATCCGCACTACTGGGCGCCCTTCGTGGTCATCGGCGACTGGAGGTGATCGCCCGCCCCGGAGGGCCTCACCCGGTATGGCGAGTCGACAGTCCTTGGCGCCCGTTCACCCCCCTATGGAGGCGGATTTCCGACGCAGAGGTCAGGACTCCCCGATGCCTGAAGCCGCCCGCGGCGTAACGGCGTCCGTCCCGGCGGCCCGGAGGAATTCGGGGGTCCTCAATGCCTCCGGAACGTGCCGGAGCGCCGTCCGGCTTTCGCGGACCGCCACGAGGCAGACTTCCCGCGTCCTCATTCGCTCAGGAACGTGCCTGAGCGCCCAGCCAGCCCCGCTCGCCGCGGCGAGCGCGATCTCCAGGGTCAAGAGACGCTCCGGGACATATTCCAGCGCCGAGCCGTCGCCCCGGACCGCGTCGAGGCAGATTTCACGGGTCAGGCGCCGCTCCGGGACCAGGCCCAGCGCCGTGCCGTCGCGCTTCATCGCGGCCAGCAGGATTTCCCGGGTCAAACGCGCCTCCGGGACATGTTCCAGCGCCGCGCCGTGGCGGCGGACCGTGGCCAGGCAGATTTCGCGGGTCATGAGCGCGTCAGGGACATGCTCCAGCGCCGCGCCGTCGCGCGTCACCGCGGCGAGGCAGATTTCGGGGGTCCTGAGCGCGTCCGGGACATGCTCCAGCGCCGCGCCGTCGCGCGTCACCGCGGCGAGGCAGATTTCCCGGTCCGCGAGCGCTTCCGGAACGGACTCCAAAGCCCGCCCGTCAGCGCGTACGGCAGCGAGGCAGACTTCCGGAGTCCGCATCCCCGGCGGCGCCTCCGCGAGAGCGAGCCCGTACCTGCCTGCCGCCGCGAGGCAGATTTCCGGAGTAATGAGCCTCTCCGGAACCTCATCCAGTTCCAGGCCGCCTTCCGCGACCGCCGCGAGCGCGAGCCCCGTCGACTGGAGTGACTCCGCAACGAGCCCAAACGCGCTCCCGTCAGCGCGGACAGCCGCCAGGAGCAATTCCGACACCGCTTCAGGCCCGGCCAGGCCCTCGGGGACGTAGCGAAGCGCCGACCCGCAGGATCGCACGGCGACGAGCGAGATCTCCTCCGATCGGATATTTTCCGGCACAAGGGCCAGCGCCGACCCGTCGGCGCGGACGGCGGCGAGATAGAGCTCGGGGGTCAGAAGCCTTTGCGGAACGTCCGCGAGAGCCCTGCCGTCCTCCAGGACTGCGGCGAGGCATAGCCCCGGGGTCCTGAGCCTGTCGGGCACGGCCCCGAGGGCCGTTCCGGCCGAACGGACCGCCGCGAGCGAGAGCCCGGGCGAGATTAGGCGCTCCGGCACGAGCCTGAGCGCAAGTCCGTCCAGCAGGACCGCTTCCAGCAGGAGTTCCGGCGACAGCATCCGAGCCGGGACAAGGTCCATGGCCGTCGGATCCGCGCGGACAGCCGCAATGGCGATCCCGTAGGTCATGCGGCTTTCCGGGACGAAAGCCGCGGCCCAGCCGCACCCCCGGACCGCCGCCAGGCACATGTCCGGCGACCTGAGCTCCTCCGGCACGTCCGCGAGCGCCAGTCCGTGACAACGGACAGCCTCGGCGCAGAGCTCCGGTCCCCGCAGGGCTTCCGGCACGTGCCTGAGCGCCCAGCCGCACTCGCGGACGGCGGCGAGGCAGACCTCTGTCGTCCGCATCGCATACGGCACGTGCCCCAGCGCCGAACCGTCGTCCCGGACGGCGGCGAGGACAAGCTCGTCCGTCAGAAGCCCCCGCGGGACGGCATCCAGCACGAAGCCGCGCGTCCTCAGTTCCGGAGGATCTGAATCGTTCCGGACGGCGGCGAGGCACGTCTCCCGCGTCCTCAGCCGTTCCGGCACGAACTGAAGGGCCCGCCCGCGCTGCCGCACGGCCGCGAGGCAGAGCGCCCGGGTCCTCAGCAGCGCCGGGACGTCCTTAAGCGCCATGCCGTCCCGGCGCACGGCGGCGAGGCACGTTTCCCGCGTCCTCAGCCGCGCCGGAACATCCTTGAGTGCCGTGCCCCGCCTGACGGCGGCGAGGCACGCCGGCGCGGCTTCGACGGGCTTGGCGCCCGGCCTGCATGCCGGGCGGAATTCTGTGGCCGGGTTATCCCAAAGGGCCGGGCCGGGCGCAGGCATCGACGCGCCGGCTTTACGCATCCGCCGCTCCTTTCCGTCGGTGCGCGCGCGGAAGGTTTAAAGGCCCTCGCGCGGGCGGGACGGCCCGGAATGCCGACGGCGTCCGGGCCGGGGGCGGAGCGTGACCCCGGCCAGATTCTAAGCGGCCAAAGCGGCTTCTGCAAGGGGCGGTCCTCCGACAGGCGCACCAAAAGCCCCTGCGGCCGGACGCGGCACTTCCGTCCCCCTGACTTGGTAAGGCCTATGCGGACGACACGGCATGCCTGCCCCGTCTGAACCGGGCGGGCGCTTTCTTCGGCGCAAAACGAAACCCCCCGCCGCCGGGGGGTTTTCGGTATCGGACAAGGTTCTGCCGGACACGCCTCGGTATTTCGGACGACTTGCGATGACACGGCCGGCTTGCGGTACCGAAGCCGGGCGCAGACGCCGCGAGGCCACCACTGCCCTGTCGAGGCCGGCGGGGTTCCGCCGCGACGAAGGATCCTTCCCTACTCTTCAGACGGGACGCCGCGCTCGCTGCGGCGCTCGGCACGGGAGGCGTTCCCTCCGGAACCGGCCGACTTGCCGCCGCCGGAAATCGCGGGTGGCCTGGCCGGACGACCGCCTTGGCCCTCCACGCGCTGGGCGCCAGCAGGCCTGCCGCCGCCTTGGCGTGGCCCGCCTTCGGGACGCGCCTCCGGACGCCTGACCGCGCCGCCGTCCGGCCGTCCGCCGGGGCGCCTGCCGTCGCCAATACTGGAGCCGCCTTCGGGCCGTCCGCCGGGGCGCCTGCCGTCGCCAATACTGGAGCCGCCTTCAGGCCGCCTGTCCAGCTTTCCGTTGTCCACAACATGCGAGCCGCCCTGTGGCCGCCTGTCCGGCCTCACGGCATGGCCGCCCCGGGGCGGGACGGGCCGCCGGTGGCCGCCCGGGCGCACGGCATGGCCGCCGGGGCGGACAGCCTGCGGCAGGGGATCCGGGCGCCCTCCCTTGCCTTTCTCATGTTCGACCTCGTGGACAACGCGGGTCGTGGTCACGTACCCGTAAGGCGCATACGGTTCATAAGGGCCGTAGTCATCGTGGCTCCAGTAACCGGCGGCCCCGTAGCCGGAAAACCCGGGATACATGAGTTCGGAAAAGGCGTTGGCGAGCGAGGCGCATCCGGTGGCCATGACCGCCGTCGCCGCGAACGCCGCCAAGCCGACCGCGAGAGTCAATCCGCCTTTTGCCATGGCTTCCCCCCCCCTCTCCGTACGGTCTCCGGCCCCTCCAGGAGGGTCTCGACAGGCATGAGTGCAAGTTCCCCGCCAGGCGGAACGAAACAGCCCCCAGGACCCGTCAGCGAGTCGAAAATCCATTGCTTCAAGCGTTGCCGTTAACCGTGCGGCGATGACGAAAGGTATCGCGCCCGTTCGGCAGTCTGTCCGCCGAAGGCCGGAATGATCGGCGTTCCGGAAAAAGCGCGACGGGGGAAGCCCGCGCCTGAAGGCTTCCTGAACCGGGCGGGAGGCGCTGCCAACGGATAGATTCTATGCAGCCCGACCGCGTACTTTCTACCCGGACAGGGCTCGATCTGCGTCTCCGGCCTGCCGTGGCCGGAATGCCTTCGCCGTCCGGGAGGACAACCCGGTCTCCCTGCGGAATGGACAAACCGAACCTTACGGACGATGACCAGCCCGCCTCCGCCGCGGATGGGCGGCCATCCAGGCGGACCAGCCGGGGCCATCCCGATGGACCAGCCGGAGTCATCCCGACATATGCCGGCACGGGGTCGAAGGGACAAAAAAACCATTGCGGCAGGCTAAGAGCGGAGGGCATCTGTCACGCCCCATGCCAGAGTCCGGCCCGAAGGCGCTCCCAGCATGTCTCTCGTCGGAGGCTTACCGACTCTCCGACCCGAGAGCGCGTCCACCGCCGTCACCCCGTATCCTGCCGTCCTGGCCGTTGCCGGAACCGACATCCGTTCCCTCGCGAACCTCTTGACGATCTCCGCGAACGCCGCTGTCAGGGCCCCTACCGCCGCCGATAGTGTCATCCCGTTCGGGGTCTTCCCGTCCAACCCCGAAGTCGTTGCCGGTCACCTGACCGCCGTCTCCGGGCACGCCGTAGCCGCGCTTCCGGCCGCCAATCCCAGAGCCATCCGAAACTTGACTCTGCTCCCCGTTTCCGGATCCTTCGTGGCCGGGCATGAGGCCGCCGTTACCTGGCCCGTTGAAGCCGGGCCGTCGCCCATCGCTTTCGGGCCCGTCATGGCCCGGACTGTTCCCACCGTTTCCGGGCCCGTCTTGGTCAGGCCGCTTCCCGCCGTTTACGTGCCCGTCGTGGCCGGGACGCCGCCCGTCGTTTCCCTGCCCGTCCTGGCCAGGCCGCTTCCCACCGTTTACGTGCCCGTCGTGGCCGGGACGCCGCCCGCCGTTTCCGGGACGAACGTAACCGGGCACGTGATTCCAGCGACCTCCACGTTCGTGCCCTAAACCGTGTTCCGTTCGCCCGTCGTGGCGACCGTTCCAATCGCCTCCGTCGCGGCCTTCCTCGCGCCTGCGTTCGATGCCGCGCTGCACCCCGCCGTCCACGGTCATCCTCCTGACTGTCCCCCGGCGGCTCTCATCAGATACTTCCCGTCGCTCATCCCCGCCGATAGGAGGCATTTCCGACGCGCTGCCGCCTCCGCTCCCGGAATCGGCGGGGGTATCTGGTATCACGTCGATTTCCAGCGAGCCGCCTGTCGCGGGGTCACCGCCGATATCGGTGGCGCCGCCTGTCGCGGGGCTACCGCCGACATCGGTGACGCCGCCTGTCGCAGGCCTCACCCCGACATCGGGAGCGCTGACTTTAACTGAGCCTCTCCCGACATCCGGAGTATCGATTGACAGGGTGGCTCCCCGGTAGTCCCCCAACGTGCCCAGATCGGCCTGGCCCGCAACCGAGGGCGCTACGGCCTCTTCCTGCGCGAGTGCGACCGCCCCGGAAAAGGCCGTTGCCGCCATGGCCACCCCTGCCAGGGCGACCCAGAGGTCAGTCTGGCCCGCCATCCAGTTTGTCATGATCAGCTCCTCCTCACGGCTCTGTGTCCCGCACGGTCAGAGCCGCTCCTATGGAAGATTCTAACACATGACGCAGACTCCAAAACGACAAGCCCCAGAGCGCGGAAAGGCCCAGCACACGACCGGCCCGATCGCCCGCCATCCGCGTCCCCATAAAGGGATATCTTCCAGCCGCAATGGATTTCGCGATCGATAAGCCCCATTCTACTGATGGCGGGAAGAGGGTCAAAGCATCCCGGAAGCCTCGCGGGTGGGCTAGCCGCGCCCGATAAGCCCTCATTCCGGATGCCGGGACGTGGAGATCCAATTCCCGAAAGTCCCGGGGCAGAGCCTAATCTCCCGCAATAATTACGCGCATCTCAGCCGACCTTGCCCTCCGCCCGCGTCGCCGCCAGGCAGACACCCTCCAGCACCTTCCGCTTGTCTTTGCCCGGCGCCAGGCCTATGATTCGGTTGGGGTTGGACTGTCCCTGGATTCCCGCTGGAATCCCGGCCCCGGCACACTCCGCCTGCAGGCGGAGGAAAGGAGCTTGCGATTGGCCATACGGTTGAGGACATCAAGAGGATCGTTGGGCCGATCGCCAGACGGCACGGCGTTGAGCGGGTGTGGCTGTTCGGCTCCTTCACCCGCGGCGATGCTAAACCAGACAGCGACATAGATCTCCGCATAGACAAGTGACAAGTGAAAGGGAATTTTCAGCTGAGCGAGCTTTACGCCGATCTCGCGGACGCCTTGAACACGGAGTCAGACCTCATTACGACCGAATCTCTATGGGACGATATCAGAGACGAGATATACATGGAGGAAATTCTGATATATGGTCAGCACACGTGACGCCAACGCCATCGCCCGCATCGATGCCTACTGCGATCAGATCCTGGCGGCCATGCGGAGGTTCGGGAACTCAATCGCGGAGTTGGAAATCGATGGCGTCTACAGGGACGCCATGGCCATAAAAATCCAGCAGATATCCTAATGGCAAAGAATCTGACGGTCGACTTCACGAGAGAGCACGGGAGCATGCCGTGGCGCTCCATTAAGGGCATAGGGATTATCCTTGTCCATCGCCACGGAAAACCCAATATAGAATCACGGTGGGACACAATGTCGCTAGATATCCCAGAACTAAAAAAATTGTGTTCGGAAATATTAGCATTATCCGCGAGGCAGAGTCACGATCTCTAAACGGTGGGCCGGAACATGGTGGCCCGCCCATGGGGTGAACCGACCTGGTACCGGCCTACCGATAGGCTTAATCAGCATAGGGTTTAGTTCAGTGCACCAATAGGCAGGACACCTGAAACAGGCACAGGCGGTAGGAGCCTCTGGGCATACGGCGGGGAAAACGCCGAACTCGCTCGCGACCTGCAACCTGCACGAAGGCAAGCCGGAGAGGCGCAAAGTCAGAGAGACGACCGGCGATTGGTCCAAGAGCGTAATCAGAGCAAACATGAACAAGACGCGGATGAACAATAAAAAGCCGAACGATTACTATCAACTTATCGAAAAATAATAATTTCATTCGGGAATAATATTGCAGGTCATTCTTGCAGTCAGAGCCGAACGGAATGACGGGTTCAAAATCGAGCGGATTGGCCGAAACTTCCGGATGGGCTGGTTTCCTCACAGGCAGATGAACGTCCATGGCTAAGTCTGTATCGACAACAATGGTCAATACGTAGATCCAGAAAGACGTATGGTCAGTGAGAGACGGTTCGTCAACTCAGTACCTGAATCAAACCCCCGCTGGATGGAACGGCCTTAGGGCCCCGCATGCCTCTGATTCCGTCAGCGGAACGGGAGACCTTAGTCTCCACAAAGTCTGGATTTTTCGGACATAGCCAGAATGGTCGAAATACCCTCCGGTGACCTTCGGGGGATCATGGACCCCCGTGGACGGGGCGCAAGGCGCCCTGGTTCCCGTCCTACGGCCCGACAGGAACGTCGGGGCCGCCCAGTGAAAGGGAACCGGCAAAGGCGATACACTGGCGCGTGGTCTCGGCGACCAGACCGGACAGGCACCTCACGAACGGCTTCAGGTCACCCCTATCCGCCGCCTCCAAGGCGTCAATATACATGGGCTTGCCGGTAGCCGTGACCACCGGGGGGAAAAAGCCGGCCCTTATGTACACGATCGATGCCAAGGCCCTCGCGACCCTCCCGTTGCCGTCCTGGAAAGGATGGATCTGGATAAAACGGTGATGGAGCCAGGCGGCCTCGATGTCAGGGGGGACCATGTCTCTCATGTGCGATCTGTGCATGTCCAGCAGCCTGTCCATCTCGCTGTCCACCTGCTCGGGCGGACAGTACTGATGGAGCAACCCGTCCTTCGCTCGCGGATTGTTCGGCCATTTTTTGTAAATGCCCTTGTTCAGGCGTATCGGGATGCGCTGGCCGGTCGGCGACAGCCCGATGGCGAAATGCTGGTTTTCGATGAAAGCCGCGTGCAAGCTTTTCACGACGAAGCCGTTGAGCGGCATCCCTCTTTTGATTTCCGGCGTAAATGGAGTTTATGACCCCGTAATGATTCTCGATAATCAGAGATGGGTCAATGAAACCGATGCCGTTCGTCTGATGGGGTAGTTCGACCGAAGACAGGCCGTGATCGATGAGCGTTTTGGTCAAATCGTCATCGATGTCGTATATCCTTTCAACTTTTCCCGTCTCGATCGCCCACTCCCTGATTGTCTTCTCCGTGAAAACATCCAGCAAGCCGGATTTAATTTGGGGCCTAAGCGCGAGCCATTCGCGTGCAACGGCCTGAAACGAAGGAACCGACAGTTCGAGATAGTCCTTCGGCAGATCCGCAATCGGTTCCCATTTGTGGTGAATTTCGGCTATTTCCAGCTTGAGCCCCCTTCGGGACGATCCGGACGCCTGATTTGAGGCCCGGCGAGAATGTCAACTGAAACACTTTACCATGTTTACGCCATGGCATCAACTTGGCAAATGGCCGATGGCCAGGAGACCAGCGAGACTAACCAGTCCTTGTCCCGGAACGGACGCCTAACCATCCTTCGGCCGCCCGCCGTTACGGACCACGGTGGCCCACGCCCCTTCTCCGGCTCCCGGCGTCTCGGTAAAGAAACCGCGCCGCCATCTCGCCAAGCTAAGGTTGATTCCACTGCAAAAACCCTCCACCTCGACAGGGAAGCGGATCTTTATGCGGCCATCGCATTGGCATCCTGGCGCTAAAGCCTTAAACCACCGCACATTTGCGCACCCTTTACCCAGACACTCGGCCCTCAAATGACTGCCAGGAGGTGAGGGATGGGTTTTTTGCAGTGGAATCAAGGTTGATTCTGCTACAAAAACCGTTCCCCTCGACAGAGAAGCTGAACGTTATGCGGCCATCGCATGGCTCCCTCTCGCTTCAGCCTCAAACCACCGCCCATCTGTGAGCCATTTGCCCAGACACTCTGCTCTCAAATGACTGCCACGAGGTGAGGATAGGGGTTTTTCACAGTGGAATCAAGGTTCCCGGGTCTACCTGTCTGAACCCTGACGTCCCCGCTTGGCATCGGAGTCCCGCAAGCCATGAGTCTTCCCGTGCCCGTTGCCGCCGCCTCCACGCCTGTGGCCGTTGTAGGCACCGTCCCTGCGGCCGCTGTGGGAGCCCCCGTCCCAACGATCGTCACGGTTCTTGGCGGAACCGGTTCCGGTCATATGGCCGCTGCCGCTCTTGGCGGGACCGGTTACGGTCATATGGCCGCTGTCGCTCTTGGCGGGGCTGATGCTTCCCATGTGGGCGCCGGGTGCTTTTCCGGAGCGGGAGCCGCCCCAGCGATTGCCTTCGCCGCGGTCGGCGTTGGGGGTGCCCTGATGATTGCCACGACCGCCGCCGACATGGGAATAGCCAGATTGATCGCTCCTACCGCCATTTGAGCCGCGCGCGTTATCGCCGCGACCGGCAACGGTCCGTGTACTGACCTGAGGATTACCGCGACCGTCGCCGGAGCGGGAGATGCCCCGGCGGGCTCCGCCGCCCTTGCCGTCATCGCGGTTGCCCACGCGGTCGACGTCGGCGGCATCGATGTTGCCACGCCCGCCGCCGACATCGGTTCCGACACGGTCACCGCCGCGTCCGTCGCCTCCGCCGACGCCTTGGCCGTAAGCGCCCTGCCGACCGTCGCCCGAGTCACTCTCCTGAGCCTGACCGCTTGAAGCGTAAACGAGCACCATGAGGGCAGCTGCCCCGACCGCCATGAGGATCATTTTCGATCCGAACTTCCTGTTCACCGTCATGAACGTCTCCTTTATTCTCCCGAAGGCCGCAGGCCCTGGCGGGCCACCGCCCGGATAAGTCTTTGCGAATTTGGACCCCGGAGATTTCCGCGGACGGAATCCTGTAGAGCAAGGAACGGGCCAACGCGCAACGCCTTGCCCCGGCGAGGCGGTCCAGAGCCCCACAGGCAACGTCCAGACTACGCTTCCCGGCTTGTAACGGGGCCGACTGAAAGCAGTGCGACCGAACGCCTGAAATCAGCAGACGGTTCAGCGACCTCTCGCGGGGATTGCCTGCCGTGCCGCCTCCCGGCGTTCAGTGGGGTCGGCGCCTGCGGCTCTCCCGCCACAGCGAATGGCGAGGACGTCGCGTACTTGTTACCCGCAGGCGCCCTCATTTTACCCGCCCGGCGCGCCGCCCTCCTCCGGTGCGATCCCGAGTGCCCGGAAAGTCCGGAAGCATGATCGGACGCGTCCGGAGCACCGTCTCATTCCGTGCGAAAATGACGGGCAGATCCCGACGGATATCCGGACATCTCAGCGGATCAGGCGGAGGAATAATCCAGTAATGGCTCAGGCCGAAGGATCGCCGCAACATCATTTCCTGCACGGACCACCCGCCCGGATCTCCTGACACCGGGGCAACTGCATTGGGACTGGCAGGCGGGCCATCGCCACCGCAAATACTTACCGTGCATGCCTGCGGCAGATGGCGCATTAGGCCTGTTCCGCGTGCGTTGTGGCGTATCTGGCCTGACCTGCGGGGAGGTGGCGAACATACTGAAAACCTTCGTGAAATTTGGCAACCCCAAAGGAAAAGATGAGCGAACGCCGAATACAAATCATAACGGCCAAAGGAAAAGCGATAACCTGCCGAGGCCAGCAGGCGCTCGATGCGCTCAGAAACGGGTACAACCCCCGTAGGCGCAGGGTGCTGGCATGGAAGGCCCCCGCTCCACGCTCAACTCCCCCGCGCAACGGGATGACCGGGTGTCGATGCGTTCGGGGAGGCTCTGGCGCCTCTGGTCCACGAGCGACTCGGAACGGTGTTTGCCTGCGGCAAGGTTTCAGCCGAACAAGCCCGCAGGCGACCTCTATTCCTGGAAACCTGTCCGTCCAGGCAACCTGCCCGCGAGGATGCGACCGGTCACATCGGGAAGTTTCATGATAGGTTTGCCGCCGAACCGAGCGAACCTCCAATGCCGTTTCCTTCATCTCGCCCGCCGAGCACCGGGTGAAACGAGCAAGGTCAGGATTCCTTGCGGCCCTGGCGTTCTTCCACTCCTTCCCCAACCGCGGCCCGTAACCGTCTGGGCGCCCCGAGTCCCCGGCCCCGGCGAGTAACAGTTGCCCGGTTTAGAGGAAATCTGCCCCGCCCCGGGAAGCCATGGCGGAATCGCAAGGACCGCCGACGCTCCCGCGTCCGGCAGAGCGGCCCTGAAATCCTTTTCCCTCAAGCCTTCCCTGAACCATGACTCCGACACGGCAGCGGTCGTCGCGACCCTGGCGCCGGGATTGCTTGTTGTCTGCCAGACGCCCCGGACGACGGGGCGGAACCGCAACGAAGTCAAAAGCCGTCTCAGTGCGGCTGTCCTTAAGGAGTCAACAGATGCAGCAACTGAAGCAGAAAACCTCCGTTTCCCCCGGCCCCGGACTCGCAGTCCTGGCCGCGGCCGCCATAGCCGCTCTAACGGTAGCCGGGAGCGCCGCCGAGGCTCGGGCACAGACCGCCGTCAACGGCGGGGTCGAGATCCGGACCGCCGGCGTCTCCGTGGGCTTCCGGCTGGAAGTCCCCAACGCCGGGAATCACGCGCGTCGCGACGCGCCCCCCTCCGTCGGCAAGGCCCGTCACCGCGGCCAACGCCACGGCATCCACCCCCACGGCGACCGTTACCTGCCCGGCAAGTCCGGAGTCCAGCACAGGAAGCAACATCGGTAGCCGGGTCGAGGAGGACCTTGCGGCGCACTGGGCATCCCCGGAAGCCGGAGCCAGGTGCGCCGCGTTTCGGTCCCGCCGGTCGCGTGCCAATCGATCATGGCATCGTCCGGAAGCGGGTCCGAGCAGGCGCGAGCGATGGTCTGGCGATCCCCGCGCCGCGGCAGGCGCGAGAGTGCGGGCGATCCCAGGCGCCAATGGATCCCGCCTAACCGCCTTCGAATGCCACGGGTGACGGATGCGCGTATATTTCGGCGCCGCAAGCGACTCGATAGCGTCAGAGGAGCCGCGTCAAATTGATCCGCTGGTTAATGCAATGAGAAGTGGTCCCGTTTTCGGCCTCCAACGATTCCATCTAAAATCATAACGGCAGTATCCATCCAAAACGGACGTTTACTACCGCAGTCAAAGGATCGGCTGCCTATGCTGGACGCCCTGAACTTGAACGGACGGCCATCGGGGGAGGGCTCAAAGTGCGGTGTCAGAACTCCAGAGACCGGAGGCCGCCCGCTGGGATGGGTCGGGGTCCGAGCACCCCCCCCCCCCGACATTCCGCCGCCGTGAGCGTTCGGCGTACCCTCAAAGGACATCATCGTCACCTGTCCGGACCTGACGGGCACGCAGGAGAAGCGCTCGAAGATCTCCTCCGGTGTCGGGTCCTCGGGCAGCGGATCCAGCCAGCTGTCCATCTCGGGCCATCGGCCGCCGCCTCCATATCCCGGACTATCCATGGCCCCCGATCCGGACCGTCCCGAGCTCGCTCTCCCACAGCTCCAGAGCCGCAACCGATGTTGGGCGGCTTTCCTTCTCGCGGCTCCCCCATGTCCGCCGAATTCCTGTTAAACGCACGGGAAGCATGAATTTCAGCTTCATGTCGTTAACGGGCTTGAGCGAAAGGCTCATCTTACGCGTTTCATAAGAAATGCCGACAGGAACCATGCCAAGCGTCCTAAGGGACGTGGCGATTTCCTCGGCCAAAGCGTCCCGGTGCCATTGCTCACCAAGTTAAATTTGGATACCGTCCCGTCAGAATGTTTTCCGCAAGCGAGGTGAAGGCGGAGTGGTTGTCCGAACTCCCTTAACGATAAGGCCTGCAAGTCCGACAAGAAATGCTTTCGCCCTTTAACATGCCGGTTCTGTCACGGCAACCTCAGTTTTCCTGGGCTACCGCCTCAAACCTCTCGCGACTGACACGCCGGATTCCGATTTCCGACCATAATCGCCCTTTCCATCCTTTGTCTAACGCTCTTAGCCCTAAATTCTCAAGTCATGTCCTCATCTCCATGTCTTCACCTCCATGTCTTCATCTCCATGTCTTCACCTCCATGTCTTCACCTCCATGTCTTCATCTCAACGTCTTCAATATGGTATCCTCGCTGAGCGAACACTGAAATCCAACCCCTCGGGATCGCCGATGATGAAAGCCACCCGATATCCACGTCAAGGGTTACCCTGAACCCGTCATTGAATTTCAAGCAAAACCCCTCCATCACCGCCTCTCCGCACTGGAGCAACCATGCCGCCCCTGTGCGGATTTCGGTGCCAATCGCAGAAGCATCATCTCCGTTTGCGGGAGCATGTCTACGCCTGTGGGCGGATCCATGCCGCCCGCGATGTCCGGCATCCGCCGTCTCCGGTCAGTCAGGACCCGAGGCGGGATCCAGCCCTTCCCGTGCTCGGCGCCCGCAGGGAAACGCTTTTGCAGGACACCTTGAGCGACAAGGAGGAGACCGCGCCTGCCCGACCTTCCGATGCCGAGCGTTAATGGCAGGAGCATCGCCCCATTTTCGCCCGCCGCCTTCAGGGCGACGTCCTCTCCCTGAGCGCCAGACGCCGCCGGCGCCGCTTTCGCTCAACCCTTTCAGGAAGGAAGCCCAGCAGCCCCCTTTCCGGATGCTCACCTCCAGCGGTGTCTTGAAAACCTCGGGGCAGCCGGGCTTGGCCCATGACGGAACGCGGAGCCGAAACAGGTTCTCCGGAGGACTCCGTTCGGGAAGAACGTGCCGCACGCCGCGAACGCCCCGCGAGGCAGGACTTGGCGCGCGACAGGCCGCGGCGCGGGATCGGAAGCTTCGGATGCCCAATCCGCTTTGACAGACCCGCGGAAAGGCGCCAAAATCGAAACCGGGGCCGCCCCATCCCGCGGCGGTCCCGTCAGCCGTCCGCGTCCGGCGCGAGGGAGCGTCCCCCTCCGCCTTCCGAAGGGGGACCTGATATGCGGAAGCCTATCTACATGGACAATTCCGCCACCACCCGAGTCTCGGACGCGGCGCTCGACGCCATGCTCCCGCTCTTCGCCGAGTCCTACGGCAACCCATCGGCCCTCTACGACATGGGCCAGGACGCCTTCAAGGCCCTGGAGGACGCCCGCGCCTCGGTGGCGGTGTCCCTGGGCGCCCTCAAAAGCGAGATCTTCTTCACATCCGGGGGCACCGAGAGCGACAACTGGGCGATCGTGAGCGCGGCGGAGGCCGCAGGGCCCAAGAAGAGGCACATGGTGTGCTCCGCAGTGGAGCACAACGCCGTCCTGAAGCCTCTCCAGTGGCTGGAGTCCAAGGGCTGGGAGGTCACTGCACTGGCGCCGGACAGTACCGGCGCGGTGTCCCCGGAGGCCCTCGACGGGGCCATCCGTCCCGACACGGCGCTCGTCACCCTGATGGCCGCCAACAACGTGGTGGGCACCCTCAATGACGTGAAGGCGCTCGCGGCGGTCTGCCGGGCGCGAAGGGTCCTCTTCCACACCGACGCGGTACAGGCGGCGGGGCACGTGCCGGTGGACGTCCGAGACTGGGACGCGGACATGGTGAGCCTGTCCGCCCACAAGTTCCACGGTCCTAAGGGCGCGGGGGCGCTCTTTTCCAGGATCCCCCGGCGGCCGGCGCCGCTCGTCCGGGGAGGCGGCCAGGAGAAGGGGACGCGCTCCGGGACCGAGAACGTTCCCGGCGCCGTCGGCCTCGCCGCCGCCCTCGCCGAGGCGGCGCGCCTCATGCCCCGGGATTCGGCGCGGCTCTCCGCCATGCGCGACCGGATCATCCAAGGCGCGCTCGGGATCCCCGGGGTCGTGCTCACCGGCGACCCCGCGAGGCGTCTGCCCGGCCACGCCTCCTTCGTGGTGGAGGGGATCAGGCACAGCGCCCTTCTCATCAACATGCTGAACTCCCTGGGCGTCTGCGCGAGCTCCGGGTCCGCCTGCACGGCCGGGTCCAAGGAGGCCGACCACGTGCTTCTGGCGCTCGGCTACGGCTGGGAGCCATTCGCTTCCCTGAGGCTTTCACTGTCCCCCTACAACACCGACGAGGAGGTGGACTTCCTGCTGGAAGCCCTGCCCGGCTGCATCCGCGAGCTCCGGGGCGCCTGGCCAACGGCCTTCCGCGCCTCACGCGCCAGGCCCGCGAGGGGCGGCGGGGAAGACGCCTCCAGGGGGAAGCTTCAATCCGAGTGAGGCGGGCCGGAATGACGCCGACATGACGGGACAAGCCCAACCGTTTCCGCATGGGACCGATCGGAACGGCGAGCCTCGGGCAAACCGGCATGCGCGCCGCGGAAGGTTGCCGTCTGTCTGCCGCGGGGCGGCAATGCAGAGCCGGTCGAATCCGATCGTAACCGGAGGACGGGAGGTTCGGGGTCAAAGGAAGTCCGGGGCAGGTGGGGTCCGGGGTCAGGGGAGGATCATGTTCACGACCGAGCCTTGACCAACGCGACGATCCGGACGTCCGTCGCTCATTTCAGCGTATCAAGAAACACAAAACATTTTATTTGGCATAACAATATCTGTCAGACCGTTTCATTGTGAATCCAATGTCCTCATTCAGGCTTCTGGGCACCGACTCAACATGGACGTTATCCATGAGACGTTTTCATGGGCATCACGACCCTGAGCGCATGTCATATTTCCATAACCCCATAATATCTCATGCTTTATGGTGTTGATACTCAACATGGATTCGTCAAACCTTGCACCAGGGCGGCATCGTCCGTCATGCCCGACTGACCATGGCGCCTTGAGGTGCGGACGCCGCGACACCCGAAGTCTTCAACATCACCGGGGGCGGCCCATCCGAGGGAACCGGGGGGGGCGGCCCATCCGAGGAAACCGGCGGCAACCCCGCCCGGACTCCGCATCGAGAGCCCGCGCAAGGCAACTTGGCAACCGCCCGGTGCCGGACGGCCCTCAGATTTCCCCGCGTACCGACCCGACCGCCTTGGCGCGCCTGAGGCCAACGCGGTCAAGGAGCTGGCGGACGCGGACCACCCGAACACGAACCCTACGAAGGAAGAATGGAACCCCGCACCATGAGAAGAGAATCCCTAACGCTGACGCTTGCCCTGGCGTTTTCGCTGTGCCTTTCGGCCACCGTATCCGCACAAGACTCCACGAAGAAGGCCCCTACGGACCCTGCCCAGCCCGCCGCCGCGGAAGCGCCCCGCTCCGACACTGCCGCCGCCGTTTCGGAGGAGCTTGAGCTCCCTATGCCTCTCGCGGGCGACGTGTCCCTGCTGCAGATCATGCGCGACTTTGCCGGCGACGAGACGGCGGCCTCCGGGACCTACGGCGGGGAAGGCTCGAACTTCCTCATGCACGGCGCCGTGGTCCAGGACGTGAGCAGGACAGCGGACGGCCGGTACGCGGTGACCCTGGACGTCCCGGAAAGCCGGAAAGGGGACAGGCCAAACGTTGCGGGAACGTTCAGCTGCCTCATCCAGCCGGAAAGGGTGTTCCCGGAGTATGGGGACGCCGCCGAGAGCTACCGGGCCGGGGACGAGCTGGCGTTCATGGTCCACTTCGAGCGGAAGGACCGGTCGCAGACGTATTTCTCATGCGTCGATCTGGAGGCTATGCGGGCCGCCTACAGGCGCCTGGCCATCGAGTAGGCCGGCTTGCCGAGGGGCAACCCCCTCTGGAGAAAGGCCTGCCCCCCTGCCGCGGTTCTCCACGACCGACCTGCCGCCGCAGGGACTTCCCCCGGCCGGCCACCCCATGACAGCCCCCCCCGGTCGACCTGCCGCTTCCGAGGCTCCCCCGGCAGAGCTCTTCTGCCGAAGCTCCCGAAGCCTCACGGCATAAGGACGCGCCTTCCCGCCCGGCACATCCCCCGGCCGCAGCCCTCCGTCCGGGACACCCCCGCCGCTCCCCCCGGTCACGCCCCTCCGGCCGGGAAACCCCCGCCGCTCCCCCCGGTCACGACCCTCCGGCCGGGAAACCCTATCAGGGCCTTCACGATACTGGCCTTCGCAAGCCCGGCCTTCACATCCCTTGCCTCACATGACTGCAACGCCACTGGCCGTGAAACACCGGCCAGCGTCTGCCCGCCGCGCGGCCGGCCTACCCAGACGGGAACATTCACAGGACCGGTCCGGTCAACGGCACCCCCGCCACCGGGCGGCGCATGTCACGTCAACGGTACCGTGTCACGTGGTCAGCCATACGTCCCAGTGGATTCGGACGCCTGATTGCCATACGTCACGGAAGATTTCCGAGCTCACCAGGACACCCTAACATTCCCTGCGCAACCCGATCGCGCCGGGGATTGGGCCGATGAGCCGCATCGGCGGACCGGCACAAGAGAACCGCGCAGACCGCCCGCACGCGCGTGACGAAGATCCGGGATCCTGCGCGGGTTACCGGACCCGTAGAAGATCCGGCGCTCTCGCCGGTTAAACCCGAATCGCCGGACGCCGTGCGTCATGCCGCGGAAAGGACACGCCATGGAAAGACCCAGTTCGAGCGTCCGCGCCCGCTATCTGCTCGCCGCATCGTGCCTCGCCTTATCCGTCCTGGCTCTCTTGGCATACGGCCTTTTACGCTCCGAAGGGGATGCGGGACGGGAAGCCGCCGTCGGCGTTGCGTCATCCTCCGATGCGGACGACTCCGTGCCTGCGGGCGTTTCCGCAGACACTCCCGATGCCGCTCCTGAGGAAACGCCAGATGCCCTTCCGGGGGCAAGACCCTACGCCGATCCGGAGGAAACGCCAGGCGAAGCTCCGGGAGAAACGCCAGATGACCTGCCGGCACAGGCGCGGGAAACCTCACCACTCACGGACGCCCCCGCAACATCTCCCGAGGAATCCCCGAATTCGCTTCCGGCTGAACGCGGCGCGGTCCCCGCGCGCGCGAGGCCCCTCCCGGACATCGTGGCCGAGCCGGACGCGGTCGAGAGCGGACGGACGACGATCCGTTACCGGCCACCATGGGTGGAGGAGGCCATGACCGCTTCGCTGGACGACATGTCGGACCTCAGGACACTGCTGTCAAAAGCCTTACCAGCCCACTTCAACAACACGCCTGTAGCCCCGAAGACAAGAAACTCGCTCGATGACCTGCTGGAACGCGCCGAACGCCTCGCGGCCGGGCCGGACCGCCAGGCCGAGGCCGCGGCCTGGGGCGATCTCGCCGCAGCCGCGCTGGAACTGTACGGGCCGGTGTCATCCGCGGCGAACTCAGCCGCGAGCCGGAAGGCTCGAGCGCTCCTGGACTACGGGGACCCAAACCCGGATCCGGACGCGCGGGAGGCGGCCGAGAGGGCCGCCGTGTGGCTCGGGGCGGCTCTGGGAGATGATTCTGTCGAGGCCCTGTACGCCAAAGAGACCGCGGCAAGGCTCAGGCTCAAAGCGGGCGATGCCGAAGGCGCTGGGGAAAGGCTCCGGGAAGTTGCCCGCAACGCCGTCCTGGCCGAGAGCCTGGGACCGCGTCACCCGTTGACCCTTTCCGCGAGACGGGGAGCGGCGCTGGCGGACGCGGAAAACTCAGGCCGCCTCGGCCGCCTGCCGACAGGGGAACCTGCGGAGACCGCGATGCTTGAGGCGTTCGCCGACACCGAAGAAGCTCTTGGCCGCTACCATCCGGAGTCCCTGGAGGCGCTGGACGAGCTGGGCCGCGTCAGAAGCCTCCTGGGCGACCGCGCCGCCGCGCGGGACTGCTTCAGGGCTGTCATGGAACGCCGTGCGTGGGCACTGGGAAGCGGCCACCCGGACACGCTCCTGTCGGCACAACGCCTGGCGGGAGAACTTGTTTCGCAGGAAAGGGCGCGAGAGGCGCGGGAGCTCTCCGGACGGGTGCTCGCGGGACGGGAGGCGCTTCCGGGCCGTGCGCTTCCCCTCTCCCTCTCTACGGTCCGCAGGACCGCTCCGTCGACCGCGGAGCCTTCCCGCCCCGGAGGGCGCGACCCTACCGGCGAGACGGCAATGCCCGAGGAGGACGCGGACGCGGAAATCGCGACGGGCCGTTACGGTCCGGAGACCCTGGCGGCACTGGACGAGCTGGGCCGCGCGTGGAGCCGACTGGGCCGCCATGCCGCCGCGCGGGACAGTTTCAGGGCGGCCATGGAACGGAGGGCTTGGGCCCTGGGAAGCCGCCATCCTGACACGCTCGCCTCGGCGCGGAACACGCTCGCCTCGGCGCGGAACCTGGAGGGCGAACTGCTGGCCATAAGCGTTGCCTCCGGGGCACCGGAACCCCCCGCCCCTGCCCTCGCGGGAATCGTTTCGCTCACGGGAAACTCGGCGCTCGCGGGACGCGAGGCTCTCGTGGGGCCTTCGCTCACGGCGCTCCTTTCCTCGCTGGAGGGACTGGGCGAAACATGCCTGTCCTCGGCCGACTACGCCTCCGCCCTGGGGCTCTACTCCCGGGCGAAAGGCGTGCGCGAGGCCGTCCTGGGGCCAGGAGCCGCAGGGGGCCAGGCAACCGAGGACGGGCTTGCCGCGGCTCGCGCGGGGCTGAAGCTACTCCAGGACGAGGTCGGGGGTCCGGCCGGCATCTCGACTCCGCCCAATGCCGGTAAAAACCATGACGATGAGGGCGGCGCTTACCGCATTGACGGCACGGACGATGCCGACGATGTTTACCGCATTGACGGCACGGACGATGCTGACGTATAGACGTCGCTTGATTACGGAGTCCGGCGGAAACGCATGCCGGATTTCTGCCCGGGCTCACGGCATAAAGCCCTTGATAACATGGTGCGTGCCGCGCGACGATACCGGTCACAGGCGCCCCGATGCCGGGAAATCATCCGCCAGGTTCCGGCACGGACCTCCTGCCGCACGGGAATCCCTCGCGCATGGAAGGGCCCGCGCCGCAGCCGATCACCAGCACCTCGACCGACTCATGTCGTCAGCCCAAGGACACGCCATGTCGAACCGCTCCCTCCCCGCCCGGCCAGACAAAGGGGCGCCGCAGACCGCCATTCCGTTGACGTCGCTGGCACTTTCCTCCCTTGCCGTTTCGGCGATTGCCCTTTTCGCGTCACCTCTCTTCGGGGATGCCGTTGCCCGGGAAACTCCCGCGAGCGGGTCGCTCCTGAGCGGCGTTCCCGACGAGACCCGAAGCGGCATCCGAGACGGCGCAGGGCTAAACACCCATGGCGGCACCCGGGGCGTCCCCGGTGACGATGCCAGCCAGCTTGCCAGCTATCGGCCCGCCTGGGACTTCGAACCGATGGCACAGGAGCTCGAGACCTTGAGGGTGGAGGCGGAAAGCCTGACAGGCGGGACGGACCGCCTGGCGGAGGCCGGGGCCTGGAGCCGTCTGGAATCGTCCGCGGCGGAGGCATACGGCCCCGGCGATCTGCGGGCGATGGCTGCCGGAAGCCGCCGGGCACGGGCCGTCCTCCTTTTCGGCGTCCGCGACTGGGAGGCGTTCCGGAAGGCCGGGGCGGACGCCGCTACGTCCGAGGCCCACTTCGCGAAAGCGCTGGGTGACTCCTCGCCGGAGGCCCTGTTCGCGGCGGAGACCGCCGCCAGGTTCCTGATGGAGGAAGGCTACGGGGTCGCTGCCCGGAATGCCCTGCTTGCGATGGCCGAACGCTCCTCGGCGGCCTTGGGCCCCGATCACCCGCAGACCCTCTCGGCCTTGGACGGCGCCCGCCTGCTCGCCCGCTACCGGCCCGCCTGGAACTTCGAGCCGATGACGCCAGGGATCGAGTCCCTGAGGGAGGATGCCCAACGGCTGGCTGGCCTGACGGACCGCCGGGCGGAAGCCGAGGCATGGGGGCGGACGGAAACCGCGGCGGCGGTCGCCTACGGCCCCGATGACCCGCGGGCGCGTGCGGCCGCCAGCCGCCGGGCGCGGGCCGTGCTCCTTTACGGCGATCGCGGCAGCGAGGCGTTCGGGGACGCCGGGCGGGACGCGGCGGAGGCGGAGGCCTTCTTCAGTGAAGCGCTGGGGGAAGCCTCGCCGGAAGCCCTGTACGCGGCGGAGACAGCCGCAAGGATCTCCTTGGCGGAAGGCCATGCGGACGCGGCCAAAGACGCTTTGCGCGGCGCGGCGGAACGTTCCGTTACGGCCTTGGGCCCCGCGCACCCGCAGACCCTCTCCGCCCGGCGAGGCGCTGCCCTGGCTTCGGCCCTGGCCGCGGCCGACGCCAGCGGATGGAACTCCATCCCGGACTCGGAAAAGGCCTTCCTCCGCGAAAGGACGACCCTCCTGGACATCGTCCGGGACGGCCTTCTTGAAACGGCCAAGGCGGCGGAAAGGGATCTCGCGGACGTCCCGTTCGCCACCGCGCGGTCGCTGGGGGAAGGGCATCCAGAGACCCAGGATGCCCGGCACGAGGCGGGTCTCGGGCTGGGCGTCATCGGGCGGCACAGGGCAGCGGCCGCGATGTTCCGGCTCGCCCTGGAAGACCGCAGGGAGCTTGCGGGGGTCGACTCCCCGGAGGCGCTCTCATCACTTAACGGCCTGGCATCCGAACTTCTTGCCTCCGGCGACGCGTCCGGCGCACTGGAAGCCTTCTCGACGGCGCTCGCGGGCCGGGATGCCCTCCTGGGGCCCGGCCATCCCGACGCGCTCGCGTCGGCGGACGGCCTGGGCTCAGCCCTTCTGCTCCTGGGCCGCGCAGACGAGGCGCGGGAGCGCTTCAGCCAGGCGCGGGCGGGGCGCGAGGCCGCGCTGGGACCTGCGGACCGCGAGACCTTGGCCTCCGCGGACGGCGAGGCCATGGCGCTCCTGTACTCCTACGATTTCCCCGCCGCGGCGGATCGGCTCTCGCGATCCCTGCTGGCGCGCATGGGGACGCTTCCGAACGGGAGCGCCGCCATCGCGAACAGTCGGATTCTTCTGGCAGGCGCCCGGGCCGGCGCGCGCGACCCCGCCGCGGCGACGGCGGTTCTCGCCGCGGCGCCGTTAGCGCCCCGCAGGGGGAGACAGGGCGAATCCGCGCAAGTCTCCAGCGCACGAAACGGCAGGGCGCCGGAAGGCGCGGAACCCCGGATCCGGGACACCCCTGCCGTACTCCCGAAGGACCTGGACGATCACCGGAGGGCGAGGGACTACTATCAGGGCGCCATGGAGACCCTGGAGGCGGCGCAGGGGGCATCCAGCCTCGGGGCGTTGCGGGCGCGCCTCGAGCTCGCCGACGCGCTCCACGCCCTGGGCGAGTACGGGAAAGCCCGTTCCCTTTACGCAATGTCCGTGAGTTACCTCGCGGACTCGCTCGGGGAAGACCACCCGCGCACGCTCGTCGCGCTGACCAGCTTTGGCGAGGCGGTAGACGCGGAGGGGCTGGAACCTACCTTGCTTGCCAGGAATTTGCTCAGGCATGCTGCCTCCGGCCTGGAGACGGCGCTGGGCCCGGATGCCCCGGAAACACTGACGGCTTTCCACTGCCTGGGCAAGGAGGAATACGGGCGCGGGGAACTCGCCGCCGCGGGGCACTTTCTCGGACTCGCCGCTGCGGGGAGGGAGAAGGTCCTGGGGACCGGGCATCCGGACACCCTCAGGACCTTGACGGCTCTGTCCTCGGCGCTGTTGGAAGCGGGCGACTGTCCCTCGGCCAGGAGCCTCGCCGAGAGGGCGTTGGCGGGGTTCACGGAACTGGGGTGGGGCGCAGGCCCCGAGATCCCGGACGCGTCCGAGGCCCTGGCGGCGGCCCTGCTCGCGGCGGGCGAGCCCGCCGAGTCGGCGCGGCTGTACGGGCGCGCGTCCGCGGCGCGGACAGGGCAGACGGGCAGGCGAAAAACGGAGGAAATCCTGAAGTCCGAATACGGCCGGGCAGGGGCGCTGCTCGCCGTAGGCTACGCCCGCGACGCGCTGGACATCTACCGCGACGTGCCGGCCCTCATCATGTTCACCGATCCCGGGCTCCTCTGGAAAGCCTATGTGCTAGCGGCGCAGGCGACCTTGGGGGACAACGGCGAAGCCGCCGGTCTGGCGATGCATTTCATGCCGGTCGGGTCGGATGCCGAGTCGATCAGGATCAAGGACGCCCTGTGGCCCGTGGTTGCCGCCTGGCTGAAACCCGGCGGACACGGGGAAAACGTTTCCGACGATTATGTCATGGACTTGATCAGGGCCGACATGTCCGGGCGTGACTATTTCCTGGGGGACTCCCATCCGGACGCGATCCGGGGTCAGATTGTCCTGTCGGGGTACCTCGCCGACGGAGGATCGCTCGAAGATGCGCGGGATCGGCTGATCCCAGCCCTGTCCAGGGCGATCAGGCTCAGGGGCCGCGGACACCCGCTGGCGGCGCTGGCCGCGGCTGAACTGGGCGGCGCCTACGCCGGTCTGGGGGATCGCCGGACGTCCGTCTTCTATCTCAAGACGGCGGCCGAAGCCCTAGCGGAGAACCGCGGAAGGCTCCCCTGGCTCGATCCGGCCCTGAGACGGGACTGGCTCGCCTCCGCCGGCGACGCGTGCCGCGATCTCGCGGGAGCGCTCCTGAGGGAGGGGAGGACCGGCGAGGCGTTAGGCGTCCTGGATCTCCTCAAGGATCACGAGCTGAGCCTGCTTTTGCCCGATGCCCCCGCGCCCGGGGCCAAGCCGGGCACGGACGGCCGCGCGCGTCCCGCAGGCCCGACCCGCCCCGATCTTTTCGCGGGAACGCCGGAGGGAGCCGCCCGCTACGCCTACCTGGCCGCGGTCGGGGCCGACGAGGCCGCAAGCCGCGAGCTTCCGCAGGCGCCCGGGACTCCCGCAGTGGACGGGCAGGACACTGACGGCCTTCACGGCAACGCCGACGGGCCGGACACGGACGGCATTCACAGCTCCGATGACGGGCCGGACGCGGAGAGTCTTCCCGGCGCAGACGGCTGGCCGGACGCGGAGAGCCTTCCCGGCGCAGACAGCGGGCTGAACGCGGACGACGATCTGTCCGACGCCGACGGGAATGGTTCAGACGCACGTCAATCCGCGGGAAACGGACATGGCTCAGACGACATGTCCGCCTACGGCAACGGTCCGGACGCTTATGACGAGAGCTCATGGGACAGCGGGCAACACGTCCACGACGGGGAATCCTTCGGCTACGGGCCGGCCCCCCCGGAACCGGCCGGACCGGAGATCCGGGCATTGCAGGATTTCTGCGCCTCCCTGCCGTCGCTTCTCGGAGGCGGCTCAGAGAGGGGGGCTGTCGCGGACGTCGGCGCGGCGAGGCTCAGGGTGCGCCAGATGGCATTGTCGCGCAAGGGCGCCGCCGGGGTCCTTTACGCGGTTTCCGCAGAGGACGCCCTGCATCTGGTCCTGATCACGCCCCGCGCGACGATCGTCAAGGAGACGCCGATCGCGAGAAAAGAGCTCGCCGCCCTCGCGAAGAGGTACCGGGCGCTTCTGGAAGACCCCGCCAAGGATCCCCGGCCGGTCGGCAAGGCCCTTCACGATGCCCTCCTGGCTCCCTTGGAGGCCGAGATCGAGACGATGGGCGCAGGGACGCTCCTGTTCTCCCTGGACGGGCCGTTGAGGCACGTGCCACCGGCCGCGCTGTGGGACGGCGAGGCGTGGCTCGCGGAAAGGCGCCCCACCGCCGTGGCGGCGCCGTCGGCCATGGACGGCCCCGCCGCCCCCGCCATTGAGGGCAGGGCTTCCATCGAAGCCCTGGGCGTGACCCGGGAAGAGGCGGTGAACCTGATCCCGACCGTTCCCCCGGATCTGGCGGGCCGCCCCGCGTACGCTGGCGCAGCGGAAGAGCTCGCCGCCTTGGCCGAAGGCGGGGCCGACTCCGGCGCTCCCCGGATAACCCCCGTCCTGGACGGGGATTTCACCCGCGACGCCCTTCACAAAAGCCTGGCCTCGGGGGCGGCGGCCGTGCATGTCGCCGTTCCCTTCCGCCTGTTCACCGCAGGCCTGGACGGGACGGAGATCCTTCTGGGCGACGGGGACACGGAAGCCCTTACGGAAATCCTGTCCGCGACCGGATCTGCCAGGCGCAAGCCTGAGCTCCTGACGTTCTCCCTCTCACAGGACTCCTGCGGGCTCGCGTGGGCGGACGGCAGGGAGGTGGAGGGTCTGGGAGAGGCGGCCCGGAGGGCCGGGGTCCCGGCGATGCTTGCGTCCCTGTGGCGGGCCGACGGCCCGTCGTCGGCCGCGCTCTCGCGTGAATTCTACCGCCTCCGCTACGGAATGAGTCTCGGCAAGGCCGAGGCGCTGCAAAAGGCGCAGGTGAACCTGATGCGCACGGCGTCCACGCCCGACTCCTCCGAATCCGTCCCGGCCTCCGAATCCGTCCATGCCTCCGAAGAGTCCGCCGAAGCCGGGCAAGCGTCCGTAGATTGCTCCAGGAGCGGCGCCCCATCCGAACATCGCCCGGATAGCGGGGCGGATTCCGAAGGGGAAGGCGATGCCGGAGCATCGCCCGGAGAACCGGCCGATGCTGGAACTGAATCGGGAGAGTACATCACCATCGGGAATTCCGGAAGCGAGGGCAAGGCTGATATGGCCGTCACTCAACCCGACAATTCCTCAGATGCCGGTGCGCAGTCCGGGGAGTCCGCCCACGCCGACGAATCCCGGGACGGCGGCAATGAGGATGAGACAGCCGCAAGTGAGGACGGAACGGATCTCCAGATTCCGTCCTGGGACGGTACAGGCTTCTCGCACCCCTACTTCTGGGCAAGACTCGTACTTTTGGGTGACTGGAGCTGAGTTTTCCGGTTCGGCAACGGCGCCAGACCGACAGATCTTGCGGCACCCTGCCGCTGCCCGCCGTTTCCACGCCCCGCCGGAGGCTTCGGCCACGCCTTTCCGCTGCCAGGCTCCGTGAACGCCATGCGGAACCGGCGGCGGAGGCCCGCCAGCGATACCCACACGATCGAGGTCCGGGCAACCGGGCACGGTTCCCTTGGCGGTACAGGCCCTCGGAAGCCATGCCTCGGAATCCGAAACGGGATTACCCGGCGTCCCGGATAAAGGTTACCCGCGTCCGCCGAATCCCGCCCGCGCCGGCGTAGGCTTGCCGCTACCCGTCCGCCGACTGATTTGCCGTGTCCCCGACGCTTCTGGGCAGAGGACAGCTTGCGTGACATGGGGTTCAGACGGATCTGGCAGGCAAAGGACCGCACGTGAAGGCATAGGACGGGCTTTAGCGCCTGACATGCCTATAGCAATAGCTCCCGGCGCGTTTGGCCGCGTTCTTGCTTGATAGCTACACGGAATGCCCCTCGGCGAACGGGTCGGCCCGGGGGCCGCCAGTGCCGCGAAATGTACTAATGGAACACCGTTCCCGCATGCGGGCCAACGGTTCCGAAAGCGGGATTTTCCGAGGGCCATCACCTGCGGCACCGTCATTCGCACCTTACCCGCCAAGAGCAGGAGACCGCCATGAAGACGATTGCCAATGCCCCGGTCCTCGTCGCCGGGGACGATCCGGAGAGTCTTCGGGATCTTGGAGGCGCACTTGGGCTCGCTTTGGCGGTTCGCGGACTTGCCGTGGAGATCGCGGTCGGCGAGTGGGAGGCACTGGAGCTCATCGCGAGGAAGAAATTCGCTCTCATCTCCCTTGACGCCGGACCGGACGCCGAAAAGAAAAGCCTTGAGACCCTGAATAGGCTCAGGGCCGGTCCGGGACCCAACCGCTGGACTCCGACGGTCATCGCAACGAACCGCAACTGTCGGCATGGCGCCCTGGAGGCCTTAAGTGTCAGGAACGTGAAATTCCTGAAAAAGCCGCTGGACGCCGGAAGCCTCCGGATCGTCCTGGACAGGTTCCTCGCGGGACATCGTCCGTAACGCCTTTGGCGCCACGGAACGGAGCCGCCAGACAGACGCGGCACGAGCCTTCCCGTACCGCCTTGGGAAACGGGAAAATCCTGTTTCCGGATCGTCCGCGGTTCCGGAAACGTCCAAGATCCTGAACGGCCTCGCGCCGCGCCAGGACAAACACTGTACTCCGCGCCTTATCCTTGTCTTGTCCCCGCGGCAGGTCCTGCCGTCCGTCGAACGCGTTCGCGCCTCCTCGCCTGGGAGCCCCTCTGGCGAGTGATACCGGCGGCGCCGGGACTCCCGGACGGCGGACATCATGTGCTTCCAGGTTGAAGCGGGGCTTCGGGGACGGCATGCCACTTTCCGTGATACGGGTCACGCGACTTAACGATTAGAATTAGGCGGTTGCCGCTCAGGAACGCATTGACCGGCGCCTAAGGCCTAACGACAGCGATGATCCGGGAAATCGTATCGGCGACGGACGGGACGGCCGCACTTCCGGAATGGAACGACCGGGGCCGATGCCTATGCCGTCTCGGGCACGGCTGACAGTCCGACCTGACTCGACCTGCGAGCTACGACCGAAGGATGCCGGATGCCTGGTTCCGGGTTCCGGAGGATGCCCCATGACGGCTGCAAAGAAACGTTTCGAGACGAGTCTGGAAATGGCCAGGAACGGTCTTCTGAAAGCGGACTCGCCGCTGTGGTCGGTTGCCTGGCGTAACGGATGGACAGTCGCTCACGCGGCCGCCGTCGAGGGATGCATCCCGACCGGCTTCGACCTCTGGGGACTCCCGGATCGGCACGGCGTCACCGTGGCCCACATCGCGGCGATCTTCGGCAACCTTCCCGCAGGCTTCGATCGATGGGAAATGGCGGACTACAAAGGACGCACGGTCGCGCATGCGGCGGCGTGGGGCGGCAAGCTTCCGCAAGGCTTCGGAAGGATGGATCTCTCCGATCGTTCGGGGATGACGGTTGCCGATGCCGTCAGGAGAGCCTTGCCCAGAAAATGAGCCCGGATTGGACGAGCGTCATCGACGCCTGGACATGCCAAGTGTGTTTTGGCCTCCACCCAATTCAACGGCTCCCGCCGAAGAGTTCAGAATCCAGTGCGGACTCCCTCTCCCGAAGCTGGACTGCGAGCGCCCGGAGCATTGCGGCTGACCTCCGGACATCCCGGTTGCCAGGATTCCCTTGAAGTCCCCCGATGGTACCGCAGGCCGTATCTTCACTCACACGTTCATTAAATGATTCGAACATTAGCACGGGCCGCTGTCGACCGCATCAATAGTTCATATCTTACGGGAAGCTTGACGCGGAGCGTGAACCGCTCAAGCCAGCCGAAATCCCGACCAGCCGTCCAGATCCTCCCCAGGAAAGAGTCCGGCTACGCGTCTCCGAACGTTTGCCCCGCACCTGCTTCCTGTCCGCCGTTTCAACGTCAGCAAATGCAGGCGGAAAGCTCTTCCCTGTCCCACGTTCCAACATGCGTCGAAATTTCCGCAACGACATGTTTTCGAGAGGTTTTCCCTCTATACTCTGCCAGGGCAAGGCAACCGTTCGCCAGGACAGTCCAGGTCTCCCTTCTGCAAAGACACCATACTCTATCAGCCGAGACCTCCTTGAGTACCCCGTCTGCAGTCACTTGGTATCGCTCCTGCGAGGAATCGGGCCTCTGCCGTAAGTCAGCGGCCTTGGAGGCGGAAGTTTTCCCGATCCGTGAGAAATCAGGCGGCTTTTTCCGGACCGTGCATGATCCTGAGGGCAGCTACAATCGCCAAGACCGGGATAAAGACCGGGAAAAACGTCACTACAACGGCGATTTTCGCGTACATGTGGAGGATCGTCGCGGGACCGTTGGAACAGACCGATTCCTGAGATGATATCAAGGACCTTGTAGCGAACAAGGCGGCGATCAGGGCAACTGCCGTCGGGAACCAGTACTCCTCGCCCAGTTTCCCAAAAACCAAAACAGGTAAGCACGCTATGCCGATGAAGATAAAGGTCATGGGAACCATGATTGTGGGTTGCCTTAGGCTTTTGCCTCCGAGAATCCCGAAAAACGCCAATCCCAAATGCGATAGTCCCAGGACGATGGCTACCTTCCAGAGTTGACTTGGCAACCCAAGAAAGAATAATTCAACTTTCCACCAATAATATGATTCCGGCTCGTGCAAACTCCAATCTTGTCCTAAGACATCCATTGCAATCAAGTCAATGCCGGCGCCGAGGACAAGAATCTCCGTTGTTAGCGCAGCCGCGAAGATGGTCCAGCCCAACAGCGCCACGTTCCGGGACATCCGTTTGGCGAGGAAGAAAAGGGCGATGAACACTGCCGCTGGAACGACCGAAAGAATCCCGAGCGACCAGGGATTTTCTTGAAGCCAGCGTTTCATGAACAACAGGACGACCACGGCGATGCCGGCCAACGCGAGGAATCCGCCTGCGGCCATGTGGCCGGCGAGGGCGGACTTGTCCTTTCGTCTAAATTTTGATTTCACTGCAAAAACCCTCCCCTTCGTCAGGGATGCGGAACGCTATGCGACCATCGCATTGGCACCCTGGCGCTAAAGCCGTATACCGCCGCCCATCTGCGCACCCTTTACCCAGACACTCTGCCCTCAAATGACTGCCAGGAGGTGAGGGAGGGGGTTTTTGCAGTGG
>JAISFS010000078.1 GCA_031263485.1 Deltaproteobacteria bacterium
CTGATCCGTCGTCAGCCATAGAATTCGCCTTTATGCGCCTTGCCGTGTAATCTATGCCGCAGAATCGCGATGCCCGCCGGTCAGGGATTCAGGAAAACCGACTTCAGGTCCAGGCCGGACTGGGGGGCGGTCGCCGGAAAGCGCAGGCCGAGGAGGCGCTGTACAGCGCCCCCTTGATGACGAAACGGGTGATCGCGAACCTGAAGGCGTCGTCTTCACGGACGTCCATTAAGACATCGGCTGCGTGACGGCCTTGGTACGAGAACGGGTCGAACCGGTAAGGTCCGGCGATGTCCAACCAAACCAGCCGCGCCTGCCCGGCCTGAAATCTTTCGGGACGTGGCCGAGGGAGAGGAGGCGGTCGACCGAGACCGCGAGATTGGTTCTGATCATTGTTTTCCGGTCCTGGGCAGAGAACATGCCGATCATGCCCGTGCCTGCCTGTCTGGGGTCGCGGGCGAACACTTCTGGGGCGAATCCCGTCGGATACTTCACCGTGGACGAAAGATCCCTTGCAGCCGGGGTGCCGTCTACGACGAAGGAGTTCCACTCCAAGGCGATGGCTGGAGATGCCGCGAGAGCCAGGGGCGATAAGATGAGACTGCCACCGCGGCCTGGACGCGTACTCAGTTTGCCGAAGGCCCAGTGAACGACTGCCCCTGAGTAACGTTTTCGGAAGCCGCAGCTGCGGAAAGCCAATCGCCAGGGGCCGGGCCGTCCGGGATCTTGGGCGCATGCGGATGCCGAAACCGCAGTTGGGACTCGACCGTGAAGGAGATCGGCTTACAGAGGCATCTTCGAATGTCCGGGTGTGGAGCATGGCTCCTGGTACCTGGCTACTCCAAAGGTCGGCCCTGGCGGCATACAGGGACGAGAGGCCTCGGAGGGCCGAAATAAGTTAAAATGCGTTTCTACAGGCCCTGGCAGGCTCGACACGTCCGTTTTAGCGCATTGTCCTTATACATTCGACTTTTCCCTGTGATGTAGCCTCGAAGTCCAATATATCTGCAGATCTGCTGACATTAGGCACAATCTTCTCCCATTTTGATCATGAAAATTCTTTAACTTGATCCCTATAATTAACCTTCTATACTGGCACATTAACAAGAGGCTGACATCGCTGTCAAGTTTTTTTTCTGGTGGAAAATGCTTAACCCTTCAGAATCGGCCAGCCTGGTGAGTTTGTATTCCTAATTATAATGCAGGATTCGTCGGATTTCCGGGGCAGTACTGCGCCGTAAGCCTCTGAGTGTTATGCCCGTCCAGCCTCGGCATCAGATCACAAGCGGAGCAATGATCCATACATCAATCCGTCCGAGAGAGATGGCACGAACAATGCCAGTAGACATCTGAGATCGACCTGCAGGTTGCCTGCGGCCATCGCGCAGGTTGCCTGCGGCCATCGCGGAGAAGCGGAACCAGGACCTGGCATCGGGTGGCGATGCCGAGAGGCCGAAACGCCTTTCCTCATTACAATCCGCCTGCGAGTCTCGTTTCCGTTCACGGGGGGAGGAAACCCTGTCACTTTGAATTGCCCCAGACTGAACTTCACATGCGCCAAGCCTGAGTTCCATCGCATCTGGCGTGAGCTCCGTCGCGCTTGGCATTAGCTGCCTTTCATCATGCCTGACTCCACAATGCCTAGTCTGTACCCACGGACGGTGTCACCGCAACCACGGACAGGCACACCCTCGAAATGTCAAATTGACAGCCAATTAATTATTATTGTTAATGTTTTTGCTGTTTAAGTAGATTATTGGGCATCATTTTTTATAATTTATCATAAATGGTTCCAACCGCGTTTCCCGGCCAGAAACTCCCGGTGGGCCTGAAAAAATCCGACTTTGCCATTCCTCCTCCGTCGTCCGGCAGTGCCGCCGTTGGGGGTGCCTTGCGTCGCCTTTTTCGCGCGACACCGTTGCGGACGGCAGGGCGTTCGCTCCGGAAACAGCCTTCCGTTCGGAGCCGAAATCCCGGCAGGAGGCCGTCTTACGCCGTTCATTTGCGTCTGGACTCCAGCTTTTCAAAACTGCAAGCCCTTGACCTCTGACAAGAAATTGTTGCCAGGTTACCGAATCAGTGTTATATAAATCCATCTGAACCGTTTCCGACTGTCTTGTTCCGTTAGCCTCTCCGGACGGCGTTTTTTGTCGCAGGCCCCGCACGCTTTCCTGAGCCGTATCCCTTGCGTCTCATGCGATCCGGTTCCTGACATCTCGTGTGTTCTTGTTGGATAGTAGCTTCGTAACTAACTGATGTCTATGGTCCGGTATCCTATGTCCTTTTTGGCTTGCCTGCGCGATCGGACCAACTCTTCAGCCTTTTCCAAAGCAATGTCAACAACTTAATAGAGGTCGCGTCAGGTAAGTTGTTGATATCATTAATGTAAATTTCCGAGAAGCTGCCATTTTCCGCCTAAAGTTGTTGACATTGTTTTCCTAAAGACGCGATACCTGACTTCCTTTCTGGCTTAAATCCCTGCCCAAAGCGTTTCTCAAGCCCGCGCCTGTCCGGACTCCCCGTGATGTAGGGCGCCCTTCGTCTCCGTTTCGCCGGAAGCTCCTGACGCACCGAAAAGGTTACACCGATGGCGGCTGCGGATCTGGTACGCCGGAACCCAAAATGCCCGTTCGTCATGCACGTGAACGTGCTGGATACGGTCTCGCTCCCTATCTGCGACTTGTTCCGCGTCATCAGGTCGATTTACGTCGAGAACCGTACATCCGGATATCAGAGCGCCGCTGTGGCTTTGGTCGAGTCCGATCCCCCGTTCTTCAAGCCGTTCCCGGTGGGGTTCGCCGAGTTTCGGCCCTGGCAGCGCCGCGATACGCCTCTCGCCACCCTCGATGTAAATTACGACTGGCCTTACCTCGCCTCGCTTGAATCGTCCCGCGACGCCAAGGTGACGGTGACCTTGGGCCAACGCAATGAGGTGCTTCTGAGGCAGAGCCTACCCGTCAGGCTCGAACCGTTCTGGTACTGGCCTGGGCTGGGTTACCTCATTGACACCCTGGCCTTCCACGTCCGCAACGCCGCCCCTGCCGTCCTTGCGGACGAGATGAGGGGCATGCTCTCAGGGGCCGCCGACTGTCCCGGAAAGCCCTGGGGTGTCTTTCCCGCCGCCTGGGAAACGCTCCAACGCAAGGGTATCTTCCTGGAAGGCGTCCCTGGGCCCACTCCGACCGAGCCCTGCGATGTCCTGAGACCTGCGGCGCTTGCGACCCGCAACTCTGGGACAGTGCTGGACATGGGGCTCCTTTTGGCTTCCCTATTCGACAGCAATGGAGTGAACACCTTCCTCGTCTTCACGGCGGCGCGGCTCTACCTCGGCGTATGGCTTGTGCCCCGGATGTTCAACGCTGCCTGGACGGAAGATCTCCTGACGCTCCACAGGTGCCTCAAGCGCAGGGACGTCTCGATCGTGGATCTCGGCTTCGCCGGCCCGCCCTACGCCGTCCCGGGGCTTTCCGAGGCTACGTGTCTCTCTGAGAAGAGCCTGCGGGATGCCTCGTTTAAAGGTATCCTCGATATCGGTCGCGCCTTCTACGAGCGGGACGGGCACGTAAAGCACCGCTGTCCTGCGGACGTCCGACTACTCTTCCGTTACCCGCCCGAGCTCCTGGTTCCACCGGTGAGGGATGCAGGTCGCGGGATCCCGGTCGCCGTTGTTCCGCACATGCCTGTGCCCGGGCCCGCCAAGGCAGAGGAGGTCCCGGACAGCCTTCTTGTGCCCGCGCCTCCTTTGGCCGTTTTGCCTCCCCACCGTCCTGCACCTCCTTTAGCCGTTTCGCCTCCCCGTCGACCCGATCCGTTTCCCGGGCGCGGGGAAACGCTCCCAGCCGCCCAAGCCGCGCCGACGTCTCCGCCAACATTTTCGGACTCCTGGTTTCCGGGGCATCAAGACTGGCAGGATTGCTTTCCGGACGAGGACTTCGACTTTCCACCCGCAGGCACCGGCACCCTGCATCCGGACAGTGGTCGGCCAGAGTGGTTCGTGTACCCGGCCTCGCCGCCTTCATACTTACCCGGAGATTCCGGCCCCTACTGGTTCGAGTATTCCGAAAGCCGATACGGACAGCCGCCCGATGGTCTGGGGCTAGGGCTCCACGCCCCTGTAGGGGGAGACAGTGGCGAGCCCGAACAGTCCGGAGGTGCCCTGCAGCCAAGGCCGGACGGGCCCCGGGCCGGGCCGGGCGGTACAAGCCATGTGGCTCCGCCTGACGAGTCCGGCGGACCCGGCTACGCGGCACTTGCGGAAGAGCCCGGGAGCCTCGGTTTAGCGGCCTCTTCAGTTGAGCCCGATGCTCCCAGCTACACGGCTCTTGCTGGAGAGTTCTTGGGTGCCGGACCTGGAC
>JAISFS010000104.1 GCA_031263485.1 Deltaproteobacteria bacterium
ATCCAGTCGAGGGGGACGGGAATCAGCCGCTTCGTCACGCCCGGCGGGGGAGGCATGGTATAGACCGCGCCGCGTACCGTGAAGCTGCATCCCGGCGGGCCCGTCGACTCGATCAGGTACGGCTACAGCTTCCTAGGGGGGTACGGCTTCCTTCCGGGAACGCGCCTCATGACATCTCCTGCGCCTTGCGGGCGGAGGGCTTCTCTTCTGCATCGATTTCGGCCTGAACGGCCTTTATCTTCCTCTGGTAGCGGGGAAGGACGACTTTCCTGTAGACGATCTCGAGCGCGGTGAAGAGGACAAAGGCAACCACGGCGGCGAGTATCAGTATGTCATAGGCGTCCATGACCAGGCTCCTTTTTTCGGCGTCGTCAGTCTTGCGACAGCCAGGCAAACCATCCGGAAAACATGAAAAGCAGAAAAGCCGCCACATAGGCTTTCAAGCTTTCAGGATAGTTCTGAAACATGCCTACCAGGACGGATCCTATAGCCGTCTACTCGCAGGCGTCCACGATCAGGCCGGAAAGCCGCTGATGTTTCCTTCTCGTGATCGCTTCGTCATCGTCCAAGGCTCTCTCTAGCCGACCCAAGGCCACGACTCTCTCCGAGATTACACTATGGGACGGATGGCTGCAATGCGGGCAGACCTCGGCCATGAAAGATATTTTTTGTCCGCAGACCTGGCAGGGAACAAGAAGGGACATAGGGGGTCCTTTTTCGGGGGGTTACGGGTGGCGGGGAGTCTACTCGCCCCCGTCCGAGGGGGGTCCTTACGGCCGGCGGACGGAGCCGTCCGTGCCGGCCAGCCTCCCGTTCGCTCTCTCCGCCTTTCGCCTGGCCCTCTCTTCCGCCGCCTTCCGCCTGATGCGGGGAAGGATTATGTTGTGGTCGACGGCGGACAGGATGAAGATGGCCAGGGCGATAAGCATCAACACGTCATAGACGTCCATGTCAGCTCGCTTCGGACAGGAGCGACTTGAAATAGGACTTCATGAGCTCCACTGGGATCACCGTGCTGGAAAAGCCTATCCCCCATCCGACGCCCGCGTCATCGTAACTGACCTCCAGCGACTTCGACACCCGGTCCCAGGGGGATTCCTTCGCGTGGCTGATGGAGACGAGCTCCCACGGGTTCATCCTGGAATAGTTCTTCCAGATCGACACCATGAAAACCTCCGTGCCGTCGTCGCGGAACGACATTCCGGGCGTGCCGATCACCTTGTAGTTCTCCCCCTGGAGGACGTACCCCTCGATCGGCTCGGTTATGACCTCGTTCTTCCTGCGGTCGTTGAGGGCGTAATACACGGATCTCACGACCGGCCCGTATTTCCATGCCTCGATGGGGTCCTCGAAGAGGGGGGCGTTGTGATACGCGAGATACCACCCCTGGGCGAAGTAAAGCAGCTTCTGGAGCTTGAGGTGCGTGAGCTCGCAGGGTTCGATCCGGTTCCTTTCGATGAACCAGTTCGCGACTGCGACGGCGGAATAGATTGTCCTGGCGGGGGCGGGCGCTGTCGTCATGTTCTGCCCCCTGCGGGGGGAGCGGCGTTTCTCTGCGGAGACGAACTCCCCCCGTTTGGATTATAGCACGGAACGGGGACAAGGGGATGTCCGCATTTTGGGCAGGCTTGCGCCCGGTCTGAGAGCTGTCTGCCACAAACGGGGCAGTTGACGAGAGGCATAGGGGTCCTTTCGAGAGGGAGGGCGCGGCCCGCGTCAAACCGGACTGTACCGGGCTTGCCGCAGTCCAGAGAGATTTAACCTCCCCGATTCCGGGAAGGTCAGGGTCTCAATATTACCGGATTCGGTAATATTACAGCAGTCCGTTCGGCTTGGGCGACTCGGCCACCGTGCGGGTCCTCGCGGCGGCAATTTTTTTCCGGATACGGGGGAGGAGCACCTTCCGATAGGTCATGGCGTAGCCAACGCCGATGGCGACTGTTATTACTATGCAAAGTACCGCTTCAAGATGCGGATTCATGTTCGGCCTCCTTGGCTGGCTAATCTGATGCCCAGGAATTCAAGACCAGAGAAACGATTAGAAGGCACACCGTCAGTCCTTAGGCTATCAGGCTATCCGGGTTGCTCTGGAACAGGCCCACCACGAAGGCCCCCGCAGCCGACTTGTCGCAGAAGCCCGACACGATCTTGAGAGACTCACTGTATTTCCTGTCATAACTAATGCATCCATCTTCCAGGGCTCTCAGCTTCTGGGCCTCCTTCCCGGCAGTCTTCAAGACAGTATCACTTGTGATCGGCTGCCCGCAATGAGGGCAGGCGTGGGCCAGGCAAGACACCTTAAGGTAGCATGCCGGGCAGGGAATGATAAGATTCTTATACCTTGAGATCATGTGGCTTTTTCGTGGCCGGGGCCAATTGGTGCCCGCCGACTGTGGAGGGATGGGGTCTAAAAGGGCCGGGGAGACCAGGGGCGTCTTCCGTCAAAGCAGTCCGTTCGGCTTGGGCGATTCTGCCACCGTCCTATTCCTCTTGAACGTCCCGCCGCCCTGGGTGAAGTCCGGGGCAGTTTGGGCCGGATGCCCTTCAGCAGGTCCTCGACGGTGAGGATCTGTACCCGGGGTATCGGGTCCGCGGCGCGGGGCGTGCCGGGGGACGTGTAGTGCCCGGCGTCGGCGGCCTCGGACGCCATGGCTTTCGTGGGGGGCGCCAGGGTGACGAACAGGCCCATGGCCGCCT
>JAISFS010000330.1 GCA_031263485.1 Deltaproteobacteria bacterium
ATGAAGACCACGCTGGCCTTGCCGACCATGCCGGTCATGACGACCGCGCTGGCCTTACCGATCATGCCGGTCATATATTTTGCGGCGAACCGCCGCGGGAGACAAGCCCATGAGACCGCCGACCGTCATAGCTTCCTTCCTGATCGTCCTCGCGAGCCTCCATGCCGCGCCAGCGGCACACGCCCAGTACACCGAACCGCTTACTGTCTTCGAGGCCAACGGCCACACGGGCTTCTTCTGCTCCTTCGAGGTTAACGAGTCCGGCGACTACCCAGACATCATAACCGTCAGGAACGCGCATGGTATCCAGACCCTTTCGAGCCTTCTGCCTTCTGACGGGGACGGTGCCGGGGTCGCTGCTCTGGCGCCCGGCACCCCGGTCACGTACTCGGTCAAGGTGCTCTATCTTTATGACGAGTCCGGGGAAGCGATGATGTCTGTCGTCGGCGCGACGGCTATCCGCGTGGACCCGGACTCCGAGCCCAGCCCCGGCGCCTGCCTCCTCCCGGGCGGCCAGCTCGCGTACGCCGCCGATGCCGTGTCCGGCATCTTCTGCGGCTCCGAGCCGTCACAGGACGACCGCCAACCGGGCAAGATCGCGCTGGAGAGCGGCCAAGGTATCGTCCGCCTCTCGGCTTGGCTGGACACCGCCGATAGCTTCCGGGCTCTGGCCGCGCTCGCCCCCGGCACGCCGGTCCTTTTCGATCTCGCTGTGATGAGGGTCTTCGGCGGCGCTGACGGCGGGGAGACCCCGCCAGAGCCCGGGATTACGGGCATCAGAGCCGTCTCGGATCCTGTTCCGGGCGCCTGCGCCGTAGCTGAGAAGAGTGTCTCCGTGCCCATACCTGGGGATATCTCGGTGTTACCGGGGGACATCGAGGACTGAGGCCCCAGTGCCCGTGTCGTCAGGTGCCTCTCCCGATCTGCCCGCTCCGCCCCATGTTCGCATCGCCCCCATCCTGCGTCTCCCCTTGCCCGCATCGCTCCCTGCCCTCGGCTTCGGCCTGAGGTTTCAGTCAGCAAGGGAGACGGGCTACGCGATCGCTCAAGGCGGGTGTGCCGTGAGGACGCCTGAACGGATGAGGTTAAAAATCAGCTTTAAGCGGACATATCACAGAAAACTGCCACTAGTCCAGCTTCCGCCGACTCGTCGCTCACAAGCGAGATCCTGGCTTCGGCGCCTTCACGGACATGGCTACGCGACGGCAAGGCATGACCAGAGCGCCGTCTGGTTTTCAGACGCGCGGGGATTATCCCGGACCTTTACGATTGGCCTGCTCTCCGCTCTCCCGGAAACCGAGGTTCTCTTGAAAGGCGCATCGCCGTAAATCGGCGGATTTCATATCAACGTCCCGATCGTACCATGATTCCCAGTCCTGCTGGCATCACCATGATGACGGTATGGTGAACTTTGACTGCAAGGCATATGGTTTTCGCATATTAATAGATTTTCCTCAACGCATTTCTGCTTTTCTTTGTGCAAACACATCATTCATTATGGGTTAGAACTGGATGGAACGACGGCGATCGACACAGGAAGACTTGATTGTCACCCCCAATAACTGGTACATTTTCCATCGTCATCAACTTCGGTAAAAAATCTTACTGGAGCAATCAGACCTGGGTAACCGGACCGATTCGTTACGATTTTGTCTTTTCATGTGGCGCATTACATGCTTTTTTGATACATTCTCCGAGTATAGAAGTTGCCGTTGCCCTGCGGTCGATCCATGACAACCTGTTCCAACCGTCACTCTTCGGACCTGATGTCCATCTAATGTGCTTACCTCATCGGGCATTCACGGCTTCTTCTTCGGATCTCCCCTGCCCGGCACTGTCTCGTTGGGGTCGCTGACCACTTCGATGCCAGGCGCGGGTTCAGAGGCAGTCCCCAATTCTCTTGATGACAGGGCTATAACTGTCGTTTGGTCGTGCAGGTCGATGGGATTTTCAGGTGCATCAACCTTTTCAACACCCTTGCATCATTGGCACGATATTTTCACCCTTTTGGAATATTTCTGAACGGATCCTAACCACAGTGCATGGGAATTGACGCTTCCGGGCGGTTGATGACCATACGGGTATCATCAAAGAAGTCTCAATTTAAATTGCTTGCGTTAACATGGGAAAAACTCATAATTGCGTTAATCTTCATACCTATAATAAGAGGCATCCCGATCTAGCGAAAGATAGACGCAACGGGAGCTGACTCGTAAGCTTTTTTTAGAACAGGAAGAGTCATGGAGGGAGCATGTCGGAACGGAAAAGTCAGATGAAAATTCAAAAAAGACTTCCTCTTTCCGATCAATCTTTTCGGAAAATCATACAAGGGAATTATATTTACGCCGACAAGACCAAATATATTCATGAGATGATCACCAATTACGAATGTTGTTTCCTTTCTCGGCCCAGGCGATTCGGCAAGACGCTTCTTCTCAAGACCGTCGAAGAGCTTTTCCGGGGCAACAGGGAGCTTTTCAAGGGCCTGTGGATCGATACCGAAACCATGTACGGATTTGACAACCATCCTGTCCTTAGATTCAACATGACCTATGCCGAAATCTATACCGCAAACGACCTTGTCTACAGGATCAAGCGCGAATTGTGTAAAGCGGCGAATCTTGAGGGAATAACGATATCAGTCAATTCGTTCGATGAGATGTTATCTGAACTTTTGGATGGTCTGTACAAAAAACATAGAGTTGGCGCTGTCGTGCTGATCGATGAGTGTGATGCGCCTGTGACACGGCATATATCCGACAGGAACCTCGCTTCGGATTGCCGAGATGTCCTGCATGACTTCTACACGGCCATCAAAACAAATCTCGACAACATCCGCTTCGCTCTCGTCACGGGTATCACTAGGTTAGCCATGACCTCCCTGGACTCAGGACCCAACAACTTCAAGGACATCTCGCTTTCGCCAGATTTCGCCGGAATCTGCGGCTTCACCATCAGTGATTTGGATACGCTTTTTAAAGACAGATACGACGAGACTCTTGAAAGATTGAAAGCCAACAAGAAAATCGCATGCAACGCCAGATATCCTGGGCTTAAGGCCAAGATTCTGCAGTGGTACGATGGGTACAACTGGCTTGGAAAAGAGCACGTCTTGAACCCATACTCGATACTCAACTTTTTTGATGAGAAGAAACTGGAAACGTACTGGCCATCGTCAGGAAAGCCGTCCCACCTTTCAGCTCTAGCAAGGGATAATCCTCAGGAGTATATCATGCCAAAACTGGGAGGTTATACCGCACAGGATATTCGGAAATCGGAACTCTCACAGCTTAAAGCCGTTCCTATCCTCTTTCACAGCGGTTATTTGACTATTGACGACGTAATCACCACGAAAAAGATCGTTGATCACAAAATGACTGATGTTGACGAGTACTCTTTCAGGATCCCCAACACTGAAGTCGCGCTGGATTATGGGGCGACACTTTTCAAGGACGCTTTCGCCCCGAATGACAAGTATTTGAGCGACTTGACCGAGAACCTTCCCAACGCCCTGTTGGACAAGAACTCTATTGAAGTGGAAAGGCTCTTGCATAACCTTCTTTCGTCGATCTCCTCGGAACAACACGCTAAGTCCGAACAACTTTACCATGCGGTGCTTCATGGTTCTTTACTCGCCGCAGGCTTTGAAATCCTGAGCCAAGGGTCGGGTGCCCACGGCAGGTCAGACATCGTCTTATCACTTAATCACAAGGTTCGCGTTGTGATTGAGCTTAAATATTGCAAAACCGATATGAATAGCGGTGAAGATGATGGCAACAAGACAACCATGAGCAGCAAGGAAAGGGAGCGAGCGGAGAAGGAGCGCTCTGAAAGGGAGCTTTCCGCATCTCTCACCGAAGGTGAGAAAGCGATAAGGGTAAAGGACTATGCCGGGCCTTTCAGGGCTGCACGTTGCGTGGTAATATGCCTTGCCGTGGCGATCCGCGGGCGCGATGAAGTAGCTGCGCGGTTTATAGAACCTTAAAACATATCGCCGATGCTTGCAAAATTTTTCCTAACATGATCGCATAAGGCACGCCAGACAAGGTTCGCAGTTCATCTAGCTTGCTGAATTTATCTTCTGGCATACGGCTCCTTTGAGTTCGTGGCATGATGCCTCCGCAATCTTGCCGTCCGTGGCTGGATGTACGTAGCAGGACCGTTCGGCCTTTTCCGTCGGTAACTGCCGGATGAGGGCAAGTGAATCTTCCTAACAACCCATCTTAGCTTGGATACTGCCGTCTCGTACAGGATGCAAGCTTGATTCCACTTCAAAAACCTCCCCCCACCTACTGGCAGTCATTGGAGGGGGTGTCAGGGTTCAGGGCGCGCAGATGGGCGGTGCTTTAAGGCTTAAGTGGAAGGGTGCCAATGCGATGGCCGCAAAGCGCTCCGTTTCCTGTCGAGGGGGAGGTTTTTTGCAGAGGAATCAAGCTTGATTCGTCTCCACAGTGACCGTCCTGGAGTTATTCCGGCTAAGAAGGATGGGGCGGTTCGACGGTTCGCGCGACTAAGGCAGATAGGCCACGCTCTCGGGCGCCTGCCGATGCACCTGGATGACCGCGGCGGGTGCCGGGCGATCCCTGGCGTAGGTGCCAGCGATGCCCGCGTTGCCGTCGGGACTGGAAAGGTAGGCCATGGGGTCCCCGGTGGCCATCGCCAGGAGCGCGAGCTTCACGGCGTCGTAGGCCGACACCGAGCTCCAGACCGGCTCCGTCTTGAAGGTCTGGCGGTAGAGGTTAGCGAACTCCGCCAGCTGGGCGTCCTTGGGATCGGGCACCTTCGCGGGCACGCAGAGGTTCAGGGTGAAGCCCAGCGAGGCCCAGGCCGCGCCCACGTCCCTGACGGCCAGGGCCGCGCCGCCGTAGAAGAGGGCGCTCTTGAGGTTTGACTCGGGCAGGAGCGGCAGGATGCGGATCGCGAATGGGCCGGGCACGGCCAGGAGCACCGCGTACTTGCGGTTGCCCTTCACCGTCTCCAGGAATTCCGCCACGTCCTGGACGCTCTCCGCCGCCACACGCTCCACTTTCACGCCCTTGGCGAGCGCCGGGCGTTTCTGCCGGCCCCGGGGCGGGGGGTCCCTGAGCGCCCGCTCGAAGGCGTCCGCGAACTCGCCCAGGGCGGCCTCTCCGGATTCCAGGATGTAGACTGCGGGGGGACGCTGGCGTGAGTCCAGGATACTTACGGCCAGAGCTACGCCCTGCTCCGTCACGGAGGGGAACAGCGGCACGAACTCCGGCCCCAGCCCGGCCGCGCCTGGGCTGTCGATGAAGGGCAGGAGCACGGGGATGCCCAGCCTCCGGTAATAGGGGGCGCTCTCCACCAGGCTCCCCTCGAAGAGGTGGCCCGCCGCAGCCCTGATCCTGCCCGGTGATTTGCCCAGGCTGGTCGCGGCGTCCTGCTCCTCGGGGGCCTCGATGAGCTCCGTGCCGCCTCCGAAGCGTCTCTGGGCGAGACGCGCACCCAGCTGGGCCCCCCGGCCCAGCGAGGCGAAGGGCCCGGTGCGCGGGGACACGAAGAGGACGGCGGGCGGGAGCCCGCCGTCCGGGGCGGGCACGGGGAAGTCGGAGGCGGCGTCCATGTCCACGCGGAGCCCGAGGTCGGGGCCGGCCGCCGCATGACCGGCGGCGCCCATGCCTTCAGATGTGTCCTGAAGGGCGGTCGCCCCGGAAGGGGCTGCAACGGCGGGAGCCGCAGCGAAAGGCGCCGCCGCAGCCGCGGCGATGAAGGCGAGCGCACAGAGAAGGGCCGACGCCGCGAACGGCGCCGATGGCGGTCTGTTCATCGTCTTCCCTCCTCGTCCCCGGCCCTGCGGCCCCTGATGTAGAGCCGCGCCGGGACGAGATCCAGGCCGAAGGCCTCGCGGAAGCGATTGGCGAGAAAGCGGCGGTAGGAGAAATGCACGCTTTTCGGTCGGTTGGCGAAAAGGACGAAGCTGGGCGGCCCCGTGCCCGCCTGGGTGGCATAGTAGAACTTTAGCCGCGTCTTGCCCACCTGGGGGGGACTGTGGCGGGTGACGGCGTCCTCCAGGACCCGGTTCACCTCCGCGGTCGTGGCCTTGAAAGTGAACTGGGCCATGATGCGGTCCGCCAGGGGGAAGACCCTGTCAAGCCCCCTGCCGGTCAGCGCCGACACGGGGAACCAGGGGCACTTCTCCAGGTACGACATCTTCAGGGCCAGATCCCGCTCGAAGGCCGCACGGGCGGCCTTCTTGTCCTTCACCAGGTCCCACTTGTTGAGGAGGATCACGATAGGCCTCCCCTTCTCGAAGGCGTAGCCCCCGATGTGGGCGTCCTGGTCGGCCAGGCCCTCGACGGCGTCTATGAGAAGGATCGCCGTGTCCGCCCTGTCTAGGCTCTTGATGGCCCGCATGACGGAGATCTTCTCCACCCGGTCGCCCACCTTGCCCCGGCGCCTCACCCCGGCCGTGTCCACGAAGATGTAGCGTTTGCCCTCATGCTCGACCTCGACGTCCAGCGCGTCCCGGGTAGTGCCGGGCCGGGAGTCGGTGACCAGCCTGCTTTGGCCGCAAAGGCGGTTGATGAGCGAGCTCTTCCCGGCGTTGGGCCGGCCTATCACCGCGAGCCGCGGGGGGCGGCCCAGGCCCCCCAGGACATCGGTTTCGGCCCCTTCGCCTTCAGGTGCCGACACTTCATCTTCGGCCTCTTCGTCTTCAGCCGCAGACTCTTCGTCTTCGGCCTCTCCGTCTTCAGGCGCAGACTCCTCGTCTTCGGCCACTTCGTCTTCAGCCGAAGACTCCTCGTCTTCGGCCACTTCGTCTTCAGCCGAAGACTCCTCGTCTTCGGCCACTTCGTCTTCAGCCGAAGACTCTTCGTTTTCGGCCACTTCGTCTTCAGCCGAAGACTCTTCGTTTTCGGCCATCAGGTCTTCGGACACAGCACCTTCGGCTTCCTCGACGGCCCTGTCGTCCTCCCCGGTGTAGGCCCGGACGACCGCTCCAGGGCCTTCGCCCGAATCGGCCCGACCGTGCGCGCCGACATCGGCCCGACCTTCTGTGCCTTCGACTTCTAAGGAGGTTCCGGCATCCGCTCCGTCCTTGTCCATGGCATCTAGACCGACCTTGCCCGGGGCACCTGGATCAGCCTTGCCCCGGGTACCCCGGTCGGCCTTGCCCCGGGTACCCCGGTCAACCTTGCCCCGGGTACCCCGGTCGGCCTTGCCCGGGCTAGCACCCAAGTGCCCTCTCCGGGCATCGCGGTCGGCCTTGCCCCGGACCCCGCCTCCGGTCCCGGCACCCGCCGGGGAGCGGCCGCGACCGAAGCCGGAACTGCCCTCCCCTTCCGGTCCCGGCACACCGGAACCCCCAGCGCCGTCCCCGCGACCGCCCCGAGCGGCCTCCCGATCGCCCCGCGCTGCCTCCCGACGGGCCCTGCGGCTCCTGCGACCGCGTCCGCGCCCCGCCCCGTCAGGGGCGGGTTCCAGGAAGTCCTTTAAGCGCTCCTTCAACGCAGAGGTTCCGTAGCCGTGGGCCGCGGAGACGGGGAAGAGCTCGTCGAAACCCAGCTCGTGGAACTCCTGGGCCAGGTGCTCCTTTTCCGGGGCATCGGTCTTGTTGGCGCAGACGATGACGGGCTTTCCCGACCTCCTGGCGAGGCGGGCTATCTCGCGATCCTCGGGCCTCAGGCCCGCGATCGTGTCGGTCACGAGCAGCGCCAGGTCGCACTCGGCCACCGCGGCGGCGATCTGCTCGGCGATGGGACCGGCCAGCGGGTCGGCGCCGCCCGCGTCGAATCCGCCGGTGTCGACCAAAAGCCCACGGCGTCCGTCAATCTCGAAATCCGCGTAGTGACGGTCCCGGGTGACGCCCGGGCGGTCGTCCACCAGCGCCGCCGAACGGCCCGCCAGGCGGTTGAACAGGGACGACTTGCCCACGTTGGGGCGGCCTATGAGGGCTATCAGAGCGCACATAGGCCCATCCGCTCCAGTACACGGGGGAGCAGCGCCTGGTAGTCCTCCAGGAAGGCTGCAAGCCCCGCGAAGACGCCGCCGGGGAGATCGCGCAGGAGTTCGCGGGCCCGGGATAGGGCCCGGGGCAGAAAACGCGCGTAGGCCGTAAGGCCCCTCGCGGCCGCCAGGTGGGCGTAGGCCCCGGCCGCCTGCATGAGCCTCATCAGCCCGAAGAAGCGGGTCTTGTCGGAGTACTCGTCAAGCCTGCCGCAGGCATCCCGTGCTGCCAGGTAATCCTCCAGAAGCGCCTGGCGGGCCCCGGCGGCCAGATCCGTGTAAGGGTCGTAGATGAGGCTCGCCAGATCATAGAACGGCGGCCCCAGCCGGCCCCCCTGCCAGTCGATCATGAACACCGCGCCGTCCTTGACCAGGATGTTCCGCGACTGGTAGTCGCGGTGGATGAAGGTCCGCTCCCGCTCGGATCCCGCGAGGGCGGCGAGCTTCCTGCCCTCCGGTGCGAGCTCCGCCTCGAAGGCGCCCTCCGCGCCCAATAGCCTGGCCCCCGCCAGGAAATACGACCACTCGAAAGCGAGCACGAACCCCGCGTCGTAAGGCGGGGCGAGCACCGCCGACACGGGCGCGAGGCACTCCCAGCCCCGCTCGTGGAGCCCGGCGAGCGCGGCCGCCGCCCCGCGGCAAGCAGCGGGGAAGGCGTCCCCTCGGGCGGGTTCCAGATCCGCGAGGTGGACGTCCCCCAGATCCTCCATGAGGAACAGCCCGGGCCCGAGGTCCCAGGCGAGGATCTCCGGCAGCGGGAAGCCACCGCCCTTGAGTTCCCGGCCCATGGCGAACCAGGCGCCGTTTTCCGCAGGATCCGGCCCCTCCAGGAGGATCCTGGTCTCCCCGCCGCTCGTGAGGCGCGTGTAGCGCCTCCGGGAGGCGTCTCCCGGAAGCGGGCAGGACGCCATCGCCTCTGGGGAGGCCCCCCAGCGCTCCGCCGCCCAGCCGAGGGGCCCGTTCGGCGCCGCTTCGCCCTCGACTCTCGCCGGTTCGTCTGTCATTGCGTCAGTCATGAGGCTGTCCTCGATCGCCCGGCCCTGGGGCCCGCGATCCGTGATGCTTCTTCGCGCGGATGTCCGCTGAACCCGGGAAAGGCTCGGCGGCTTTGAGGGGCCTTGCGGCCGGTTACGGGAAAGGCCGGCCGGAAGCGGGCTCCTGGCGGCGGCAGGACCGAGGCTACGGACGGAAGGACACGAGGCGACGGGCTCGGGTCGGGAGGACGGGGCCGCGTGGACTCGGCGCGGGCGAAGGGCACCTGCGGGCAAGACCCTGCAGGAGGTGGTTTCGGCCGGTTATGCCGACCGCGAAAGGGTGGCGGTCATGAGTCAGGGCGGCAGGCACCGGTCGGCCGCACCGGCGCCGCACGGCTTGGGGGCCCCGGAGACGGGAGGACACCGGAAGGCCCGGCAGGCGGGAAGGACACCGGAAGGCCCCGCAGACAGGGAAGCGGCCTATGGATGAGACGCCTTGCGGGCCGGACATGACGATGGGACGGGCGGAGGAGAGTCAACGGGGCCTCAGCCGATCCTTCGGGCAGACATCGCGGCAAAGGCCGCCAGGACAACCCCGCAGAAACGGGTCAATCCCCGGAAATCACGCCCCCGGAGAGTCGGGCGCCGGAGCGGGCCCTGCCCGCCACGATCATGCCGGAGAGGACGCAACCTGGCTCCACGACGGCACCGCTCCAGAGCACCGAGTCCCTGACAGTGGCACCCTCGCATATCATGACCCCAGGCTCGGCCACTATGAAGCCAGATGTCGCCCCATCGATCCTGGCGCCCTCGGCGAAGCGACCGCCTCCGGCCAGGCGGGCGTTGAGGGCGAAATAGTCGCTCGGCGTGCCCATGTCGCACCAGAAGGCGTCAGGCGCCAGACGGAGGATCCCGGCCTCACCCCCCTCCGAGAGCATGGCCCCCAGCTCCGCTATCACGTCCGAAGGCCCGGGCGGGAGCCTGCGGACGGCCTCGGGGGAGAGGACCATGGCACCGGCGCCGCAGAGGCGCTCCGTCTCGCCGGGCACGGGGTCCCGTTCTCGGAAGGAGAGGATCCGCCCTCCCTCGCCCACGCTCACGGTGGCCTTGTCGGGGCGGTCCAGCACCGCCAGGGTGGCCAGTGCCCCCGGCCTTGAAGCGTGGGCAGCGGCGAGGGCGTCAAGCGGGATGTCCCCATAGACGTCTGAATTGGCGACCAGAAGCGGACCGTCGAAGTGCGCCGAGGCCTCGCGGATGCCGCCCCCGGTACCCAGCACCGAGCGCTCCCGGCTCACGGCTATCTCCATGCCGGGGAAGTCCGGTCTAGCCTCCTCCAAAAACGCCTCCAACATGGGGGCAAGATAGAAGGCGTTCACGACCGCGAGGCCCACACCCGCCGCATGGAGCCTTTCCAGCCAGATCCGGAGCATGGGGCGGTTCAGGACAGGGAATAACGGTTTGGGGCGCCTGAAGGACAAGGGCCTCAGGCGGGTCCCCAGGCCTGCGGCGAGAAGCATGGCTGAGGCCGGGACAGGGGGCAAGAGGGCTCCGGGAAATCGTGCCGGGAATAGGCCGGGGCAGGCCATAGGCGGCCATGGCAACCGGGCCGCCGGACAAACAGGATATGCCCGAGGGGACCGGATCGACCCCGTCCGAGGGAGTCGAGCTCCGGGACCGAGCCGGAGTACCGTCCGATCGGGGACGGACGGAAAGGCGAGGCGCGGATTTCGTTTATCAAGTATAGCACGCCGGAGACTGCCTCGCCACACGAAAGAGGCGTACGGGCGTAGCGCATGGGCATGGGCATGCGCATGGGTATGGACATGGTATGGGTAGGGGCGCGCGGGCATCCGCGCAGTGATGGGGAGGCGGACTGGGCCGTACGATGGCGTTACGTCAGTTCGCTCCGACACGGGCAGGCGCGACCGTTTGGAATCGGCTCGGCGTGAGCATGAAACGAGGGGAGCCGGGCCAGGGGGCACGAAACTGAAATGCCTGAAGGCGAACGAAGTTACGGGGCAACATGGTTTGCAGTCATCTTCAGGGCCGACAACGGAGATGATGTCCCCTGGGCTTGACCGCCGCGATGGCCGTGGCAGGGCGGCATAGAACGTCGGGCCGTTTGAGGCTCCGTCCCGGAGTAGCGGCGAGGGCCTCACCCCAATACTCTGCCTCGGTCGGCCTCATCATCGGGAACATCCATCTGGCAAACGTTCATCGGCAGTGTGGCGGACACTTGCAGTGCGCCGGGCATACGTCTGGGTGTCTTGACTCACGGGACAGATTAGGCATATCACGCCGTCCGCCGACGTCCATAACCATTGGATATGGGTGATTTCAACGGAATCCTGGAAGAGCTCGTGGAAGGACGGAAACATCAGACTAAGCCACGGAGAAGCCGAGAGCATCCTGGAAGAGCTTGCTGGCCATATCAAAATCCTGAATGAAATTGCCGACTGCGCATAAAAATTCTGTGAAATCTGATGGCAGGTCAAAATACCCTATTGAGGATGGCGACTATAAGGGAAGATATCTTGAATGGCTCAGACACTCGCTGATGGACTCGAAAGGTGAGGCGCCCCATTTCAGGGCCTTTCAGGGCCGAAAAATTTGGCTTCGCCTCGATCGCTTGCCAACAGTCAACCGAGAAACTGGCCAAAGTCATTTTTGTCCTGGTCTTAAAGGTCGGCTACCCTATGACAACCCACAAAATTGCAGATGTTGTCAACGCAACTACCGATAGATTGGGCATAGAACTTCATGATTTCTGTCGGCGGTTATTCCGCTATTAGTCATTCCTTTACTGAGACGGCCCCAAGCGTTCGAGAACCGCCATGAGAGTCTAGTGGCGCGATGAGAGCGAGGATCGCACTGACCGTTCTTTTTCTCAGTCAACTACTCAAATGACCCCGGCGGCCATAGATTCAGGGGGGAAGCCTATCGCCTCACCGGACGGCAGGGATGCGACCAAAATGCCGTTGGCTATCGAAAAATGCCTTGACTGTTGGAGACCGATCCTCCTTCGCCATGGCCCTCGATTTCGCGGGCACTGCTGAGGACAGTGGCGACTACCGGACTCCTGGAGCCAACGGCTCCGGGTGTCAGCGGCGTTCGGCCAGGGTGAAGGTTTTGACGCGACGGTATCGCACGGACGCAACCGGCCCGCGCACGGGTATCCTATGGGCGAGCCCTAAGACGGCAGTGGCTGCCCGCCGGGGACCCTCTCGCCTTCGTTCTGGAGGCTCTTCAGCACGTCCTTCAGGTTTATGATTTCGACCGACTGGCGGTAGAGCTTGAAGCCGTTCGCCTGGAAGGACTCCTCGATCTTCACCCTCAGCCTGGAGAGGGTGGCCACCGTCTCGCTAATCGGGTTCACCGTCACGGAAAGGTTGAACTCCAGGTATTTCTCGTTCAGGTCGCTCAGGACCGACTGAGGCGGGGGGTCGCTCTCCACGTGCTTCACGTTGTGGCAGGCGTCCTTTATGAGTTTCAGGGCGAGCTTGACGTCGGTGTCGTAGTAAGCCCTGATGACGAGCGTCCGCTTGAGCTTCTGCCTCTCTGCCTCGCTTCCGTCCTGGGTCCAGTTGGTGAGCTGCGTCGAGACCATGGTTGAGTTGGGGACGTAGACGAGCGATCCGGACAGGGTCTCGACCACGGTGCAGCGGAAGTCCACCCTCTGCACCGTGCCGGAAGTACCCTCCACCTCGACGAAGTCCCCCTTCCTCACCGAGCGCCCGAAGATGAGTATGATGCCGCTTACCATGTTGTTGAAGATGTTCTGCAGCCCGATCCCGAGTCCCAGCCCGAGGCCGCTCGCGGCGACCGCCATGCTCGTCCAGTTGACCCCCAGAAGCCCCATCGCGACGACGGCGAAGATGATCCAGATGACGTAGGTGAGTAGCATCTGCATGGGCATCTTCTGCGTGTCGCTGAGCGAGATCTCCTTAGGCAGGCTGTCGATGGAGGTCCGCCCCAGGCGCATGAGCGACCTGAACATGAAGAAGAGCCCCACGATGAGGAGCACCTTGGTGAGGTCGAACGACGCCTCTCCCACGGAGTAGCCCCTGGTGAGCATGCCCCGCAGGAGCGAGGTGGACCCCGGGATGGCTATGAGCCACGGGATCGTGCATAAAAGGGAGACTGACCAGGTGACCGGGAGGAGAAACGAGTTCAGCACCGCGAACTTTACCGGGGACTTCTCCCTGGTGAAGACCTTGTCGCAGAGGATGGACCCGAGCCTCACGAAGGCGTCCCCCAGAAGGAGCATGTTCACAAGCGTGAAGAGGAGCATGAAGGCCAGGATCGCTACCCTCGGATAGCCGAACACGGCGATGAGGAGGGATATGATCGCGAAGTACACGGCAGACCCGTAGGCGAAGCGCTCCAGAAGCGGAGTCTTGGGTTCGGGCCGGCCGTCAGCGGCCACGTCTTTCCTGCCATCGGCAGCCTTCTGGGCTCCTGCGTCGTCTCCCCCCGTGGCCTTCTGGGTTCCGGCGTCGCCTCCCCCCGCGGCTTTCTGGGCTCCGGCATCGCCTCCGCCAGCTTTCTTCAGGGCTTCGGCACCGGTATCTGCCGGGGCCTCCAAGGTATCGGCATAGCCTCCTGCCGATGCATTCATGGCATCGGGGCCGCCTCCGGACGGGTCATTGCCAATCCTGCCCAGAGCGGCTTCCGCCCCCTTTCCCCTAAGGCCGTCCATCCGGAAGCCGCCTTCGCCTCCGAGGACGGGCTTCCTCGCGATCCTCCGTAGCTGGAGCAGAAAAGCCACGAGTATCGCGAACCACAGGATCGAGAGCGCCCCGGTCGGGACATCGGCGAAAAGGAGGAGCACCCCGGCCGCCGCCGGGGTGAAGAAGCGGGCTAGCGGCGATCTGTCGTTTTCCACCTGCTTCTCGACGGCCATCCTGAGCCGCCAGCTGATGGAGGCGAGCGCCCAGATGAGGATTAGCACGCCGGGGAAGATGAAGAAGAGGTAGTTTCCGCCGTAGTGGTTGCGGGACGCGTTGAAGAGGGCTATGCCGACGTTAAGGAAGATCCACGGGCCCCTCACGATCTTGCGGGTCGCCACCTTCCAGTTGACCGGCTCGGTGGGGAGCCTCTCGGCCCCCCTTCCCAGGAGGGTACCCATCAGCGCCACGATGAGCGCGGTCATGCAGAACGAGGTGACGCTCTGGAGCCAGTCCTTCTGCGTCTGCGGGAAGAGGAACTTCTTCTTCGCCGCCATCTCGCGGAGCCAGTCGGAAAAGTAGCCTCCTTCGCCGGTGAATTCGGGGAGCTTGAAGGACGTGAGCCGGCTCTCGGTGAAATAATAGGCCTTCCACGCCCCCGGCATCTCGGCGGAGTAGCTGTCGACGTACGCGTCCAACCTCTCCAGGAGCGCCTGCGCCTCGGCCGTGGCCGCCGGAACCTCCTCCGCGAGCCGCCTGGCCATGTCCGCCGCCTCGAGGCGCTCGGCCTGGACGGCGGCCCAGCCCTCCGGCTCGTCCTCTGCGGAGGCATGGGCGGCGGCATCGAGGAGATGCATCTGCCTCTCCCTTGCATCCAGGGCGTCAGCCTCGGAGTCGAGGCTCGCCGTCTCGTCGGCGAGCGCCGCCCTATAGCCCCTGAGCTGGCTCAGGATGTCCTCCTGAACATGGGGGCTGACCCCCGGCCTCTGATACTCGCGCAGAAGGAGGCCGAGCTCGCCGGAAGCGGAGACGACCGAGGCCTTCAATTCGCGGGCGGCCTCGGCGATCCTTCCGGAGAAGGAGAGGTAGTTCTTGACGGCATCCGAAAGATCGCCGCCGGGGTCGCCCCCGCCGTCCGGCGGGGACTCCCGCCACGGATCGTCCAAGCCTATAGGGACTTCACCGGGGTCCGACAAGGGCAACGGCAAGACGGCATCGGCATCGGTGGCGTCATCCGTGAGGGGATCTGCAGGGACGGAGGCAGACTCGCCCACATCCGCGTCCGCCCCGGCGACTGCGGTCCCGCCGCCTTCCGGAGCTTCCGTTGAGCCCCCAACCCCGCCTCTGTCCAGGTTGAACGCTGGGGCTTCGACCGCGCCGCTATCCCGGGCGCTC
>JAISFS010000233.1 GCA_031263485.1 Deltaproteobacteria bacterium
CCCTCCAGGCGGACCTGTCGGCCCCTCCCCTCCAGGCGGGCCTGTCGCGCCTCACGCGCCAGACCGGCCGATCGCGCCCCTCGCGTCCGGCCGCCGCGGCCCTCGCGGCCCTCGTCGCGGTGGCGGCGCTGGCCATGTGTCCCCCGGACCTTCACGCGATAAGGCTCAAGGAGCTCGCCACCTTCGAGGGCGTGAGGGTCAACCAGATAATCGGGTACGGGCTGGTGGTGGGCCTGAACGGCACCGGCGACAAGGACCAGACCGGGTTCACGCGCCAGACGCTCTCCAACCTTTTAAAGAGGATGGACGTCATGGTGGCGCCCACGGCGCTCAAGGTCAAGAACGTGGCCGCCGTGATGGTGACGGCCGATCTGCCGCCCTTCGTGAAGCCCGGCACCAAGATCGACATCCTGGTCTCCTCCATGGGCGACTCCACCTCCCTCCAGGGCGGGACGCTCCTCATCACCGCGCTGCGCGGCATGGACAACCAGGTCTACGCCATGGCCCAGGGCCCCCTGTCCGTGGGCGGCTTCGCCATCACCGGGGCGGCCGCCTCGGTGCAGCGGAACCACCCGACCGTCGGGCGGATAGTCCAGGGCGCCACCGTGGAGCGCGAGGTGCCCATCCGCTGGCAGGGCAAGGAGACGCTGACCGTGAAGCTCGGCCAGCCGGACTTCACGACCGCGGCCAGGGTGGCCGAGGCGGTGAACGAGGCGCTCCCCGGCGGGGCCGCGCGGCCCCTGGACGCCTCGACCATCGAGCTGAGGGTCCCCGCCAATTTCCGGGACAACCTGGCCATCCTGGTCGCCGATCTGGAGAACCTCCAGGTGGAGCCGGACGCCGTGGGTAAGGTCATCATAGACGAGCGCACGGGCACCGTGGTCGTGGGCGAGAACGTGAAGCTCTCCACCGTGGCCGTGGCCCACGGGAGCCTGTCGGTGCAGATCCGCGAGGGCTTCGACGTGAACCAGCCCGGGCCCTTCGGGCAGGGCGAGACCGCGATAACGCCACAGACCGACTTAAACGTCGAGGAGGGTGCGGACCAGGTGCTTCTGATCGAGCGCTCCACCAACATAAACGACGTGGTGAAGGCCCTTAACGCCATCGGCGTCACGCCCAGGGACCTCATCATGATCTTCCAGGCCATCAAGGCCGCTGGCGCGTTGCACGGGGAGCTGGAGATAATCTAGCCTGAGGGCCGTTGCCCGCCTCGCCGCCGCCGGATCTCCCCCGGTCCGGACGCCCGGTGCCTTCGCCGGAAGCTTAACGAAAACGACCACGGCCCGAAGCCCATCGGCTGACGGTACACCTCTCGGCGTTGCGGCACGGCTTCCCACCCCGCGCCAGGTCCTATCCTCATCTGAGTCAAGCTTCCAGCCAAGGTTTTCCGTCCGGGATTCCCGCCAAGGCTTTCAGTCCGGGATTCCAGCCAAGGCTTTCGGTCCGGGATTCCAGCCAAGGCTTTCAGTCCGGGATTCCAGCCAAGGCTTTCAGCCAGGGATTCCAGCCAGGTCTTTCAGTCCTGGATCCCCGCCTGAGCTTACACCCAAGGCATCCATAGCATCTCCTTCAAGGAGCCCCCCGATGACCGGCATACCCGAATACAGGGGCCTCGCCAATCAGGACGTGAGGCCGCTCAAGGCCGTCCCCTCCGCCTCCTCCAGAGGCGGAGGGGACGGGGGCTTCGTCGTGAGCGTGGAGGAGTTCCGGCAGGGCATCAACCTGGGTGCGGGCTCCAGCCAGGACGGCGGTGTCCCGTCCGGGATCCCCCGCGGCGCGCCTGCGGGCACCGCCGCCGACAGCCCGCTCCGCGGGGAGCCCTACGTGCCCAAGAGCTGGCTCAGGGCCCAGAACGGCAACGGCTTGAGCGAGGACGAGAAGGTCGCGAAGCTCCGGAAGATCCGCGAGTCGGCCCAGGAGTACGAGGGGCTCCTCATGGCCGAGATGATAAAGCAGATGCGCCAGAAGCCCATGGCCAAGACCCCCGGCTCGGACACCTTGAGCGAGATAGCCGAAAAGCCCTTCACGGCCGCCCTAACCGCCGCCGGTGGCCTGGGACTTGCAGACAAGATAGTCGAGGACGTGGCCTCCCAGGAAGGACTTGCCGGGACGCTCGCAGATCATCCCGAGATCATGGGACCCAACTGGAGGCAACGCATAGCCCCCTCCAGGCTTTACAAGCCCGTGAACCTGGGCGGGGCTCCCGGAAGCACCGGTGCCCCCGGAAGCCCCGGCGGCTTGAGGCGCGCGCCCGATCTCCCCGGCGGAGGCCAAGGCCTTTCCGCGACGCCGCGCCCGGCATCGGCTCCCGTATCGGCAACGGCATCGGTTCCGCCGGAAGCCTCGCCTCCGATGATGCCCGCCGATCCGACGACGCCCGTCGCCTCAACAACGGCGACGGCGGACATCGGCGACTATGCCCCGGCCTCCAGCGCGGCTTCGGGCGCGTCAGGCGCCTCTCGGGCGGCCTCGGACATCCCGATACCGGCAGGGGCGACCGCATTGAAGCCCGGACGTAACGGCTTCGGAAACTTCCGGCGAGGCCCCGGAAGCCCCAGGCGGGCTTCCGGGGACAACGCCGATGCTGACCGAACGCCGTCAGGCGCCCGTACGCCCCAGCCGACTCACCCGGTCCG
>JAISFS010000324.1 GCA_031263485.1 Deltaproteobacteria bacterium
GACTTAGACGATGACGATGACGACTTAGACGATGACGATGACGACTTAGACGATGACGATGACGACTTAGACGATGACGATGACGACTTAGACGATGACGATGACGACTTAGACGATGACGATGACGATGATGACGACTTAGACGATGACGATGACGATGACGACTTTTAGGATTCTCTGTGTGGTTGGCGCGGTGGCGCATACCCGGACGCGTGCCGCTATAACGTGTGTCTAGGAACTATGGCCGCATGACCCGATGCTCCCGTTCAGACTCCCCATTGCCTGAGGAGGGCCAGGTCTGCGTGGCGGCAAGTACGCTCCGGCCCCTCATGGCCGGGGAGCGCGAAGCTTCCGCCGGGGCAACGGAACTGATACCTGCTGGAGGGCTGGCGGCCCTATTTCTGGTCGCGGCTATTCTGCTGACCGCCTGCGGGGTCAAGACGCATCCTTACCCAGAATCCTCCACTCTTCCCGCCAAGGTCGGGAGCATCCGGCAGGAACAGGATTCTTCCAACAGGCTCAGGCTTTCCTGGACAGCCCCCACCCTCAACATGGCTGGGCGTCCGCTGAACGTGCTCTCCTACTTCGAGGTCTGGGGAGCAGACTACGAGGCCGCCGAATTCTGCGAGGGATGCCCCTCCTTCTACCGCAAGCTGGGAGAGGTGTATCTCCAGCCGCCTCCACCGGGCCTCGCCATCAACGAGGGTCCGTATTACTGGGGCGCGGAGCTGCGGCAGGGCCGGATCTACCGTTTCAAGGTGGCCGGCTTCACGTCCAGAGGAGCGGTCCATCCCGATGCCTGGACCGAGACGACCGTCTTTGCCGTCCCGCCTCCGGGCATACTCGAGGGATTCTCCGCTGTGACGGAAGATCTTGCCGTGCGCCTTGGTTTCAGGCCCGGCGAGCCGGACGAGGTCCTGGAGGTGCAGAGGCGCGAGGGCTCGGGGCCCTGGAGCACGCTGAATCTCCGCGATGCCGGGTATGTCGATTTGGATGTCCGTTACGGCAGGTCTTACGTGTACCGCGGGCGGAGGATCCGAAGTTCCGGCGAGAGCCGCGTCCCCGGGCCATGGAGCCGCGAGATAGCGGTGGCGGTGGAGGACACCCTGGCGCCGAGCCCGGTTAGCCACCTGGACGCTTCCCTCTCCCCAGAGGGCGTGGTGCTGCGCTGGGAGAGCCTCTCCGGAGAGCCTGGGATAGCGGGATATCACGTCTACCGCCGCGTGGGCCCGGAAGGGGCTTTCGAGCGCGTTGGCGGGCTCCACACTGAAAACTTTTTCGTTGACCGGGATGCCCCCGCCGAGGGGGATCTCCGCTACATGGTTACCGCCGTGGACGACAGCCCCAGGGCCAACGAGAGCCTGGGCTCCCCCGAGGCCTCCGTGTTCAGGGAACCGGATGAGGTCCCGGTCGAGAAGCCGGATCTGCGCGACCTTGGCTATTAGCCCTCAGGAGTAGCCCTGAGCGATCCCCTGGCGTTCTCCGCCTTCCTGGCGCTGGACGGCTATGCGGCCTCCCGCCCTGCGCGGTCTGCGGGATGGCGCCCTCGCCCGGTCGGCCTTGCCGTCTCAGTCGGACGGCGTCACGAGTATCCGGTGGGCCGTCGCATGGCGAAACGGCGCCTGGCGGTGATGCGCGGCGAGTGCGAACGATATGTCGGCATATGCGTCTGGCCACAGCATTTCGGCCCCCATCATAGGACTCGTAAAGCCGGGCGGTGTCCCGAAGGCATCGATGCGGCCTGTCACGGCAGTTTCGGTTTTCAGGGATATCCTTCATGACGTGCGCGGTGGACGCTTGCGCCGCCCTCCGCGTCCGACTCAGGCAACGATGGCGTCGGGCGTCCCGTCTGCCTCGGGATGGGCAAGGCATCGGTTTTCGGTGCGCCAAAGCCCATAGGCCGGAGATAGGGCGAAAAATATTTCGATCGGTATTCGTTGCGCCAAAACCCGTAGGCAGGATGTCGGATGCCTGGCGGACAATATTGATTCCACTGCAAAACCCCCTCCCTCATCTCCTGGCAGTCATTTGAGGGCAGAGTGTCCGGGTAAAGGGTGCGCAGATGGGCGGTGGTTTACGGCTTGAGCGCAATGGTGTCAATGCGATGGCCGCATAGCGTTCCGCTTCCCTGACGAGAGGGAGGGTTTTTGCAGCGGAATCAATATTCCGATCGGTTTTCGTTGCGCCAAAGCCCATAGTCCGGATGCCTGGCGAAAAATCTCTCAATCGTTTTTCGCGCCTTTCGCGCCAATGGATGATGGCTGAATGGCACAAGATTCAGATGGAGAAAACGATTCCGTTGTGTATCCGGCAAGGGCCTTCGCCGGCTCAGGCGTTTCCGGTCGCTATGCGGCTTACGGATTCCTGAATTTCACAATCCAGCCGTCCGTATGCGAGGAGGGGTCGCCTTCGCCTTCTGCCCTGAGGGCGAGATCGCCGTCGGCCGATCTCGCTTCTCCAGCGGCTATCGGGCCCCCGTCGGCCGCGACCGCCGCGGCAGAGGCGCCGTCCCGGCCGCTTCCCCCCAAGACGGCGGTCCACACCACGCCCCCGTCGGAATCGGCCATGACTGCTAGGAGATCCTCGCCCCTGTCTTCCGGGTCATGAGGGTGCCCTTCGGTGGAGCCAGCGGCGAAGAACCCCCCTTCCGCCTGGGCGGCGCCGCGGAGCCTGTCCCTGACCCCGCTCGCGGCTCCTTCGCCGGCCAAGGTATCCCAGGCGATGCCGCCATCGTTGCCGATCCTGGCCAGCCAGGGGACGCGGCCGCCCGCGACCGTCGCCGAGCCGGCCCCGATGAGGCCGCCCCCGTGCGCGACGGGGGCCAGGGCCGCGAGCGATTTGCCGTCTTCCGAGAGCGCGATCTCGAAGGCGAGATTGCCCTCGGCGTCCACCCCCGTGATTCTCGTCTCGTTCACCGCCCCCGCGATGGGGACCGTATAGGTCGCGACGATGCCGCCGTCCGGGGCGAGCGAGGCGACGAGCGCGCTCGCCCCTTCGGGAAGCGTGTAGCAGAAGCGCGAGACGGAGTAGCCGTCGGCGTCCAGCCTTAACGCCCTGATGCTGTTCTCGCCCGCCCCGCCGGGCCGGCAGCTCTGGCACGGGGTGAGGACCGGATCGCACATCCCGGCTATGACCACTCCCCCGTCAGGGGCCTCGGAAACGTCTTCGGATCTGAGGCATCCCTCGTTGTCGAAGATCCGGAGCCAAGCCGTCTCGCCGCGGGAGTCCAGCCTGGCGGCCCAGACCGTAGGCCCGTCGTTCGGCCTCGCCCGGTCGAAGTCCCCGTCGATCGATCGCGCGTCGCCCGCCACGACTGCCCCTCCGTCGGAAGTCGGGGCCACGGAGTTGATCCATTCCCAGTCGGAACCTCCGAAGGATCTGCGCCACTCGATGTTCCCCTGCCGATCGAGCTTCAGGAGCCACGCGTCCAGATCCCCGCGGTTGAATTCCACGTCCCCGTCCGAGGAAGTGCTCCTCCCGGCGGCCAGGAGGCCCCCGTCCGGCGTTGCGGCCACCGCCCGTATCTCGTCGTTCCCGCTCCCGCCGTACAACCTGGACCATTCGATATCGGGCGCGGCCCCCGCAGGCCCGGTAACGGCGGCAGGCGTTTCCGGGGCGGCCGCCGCTCCGGCGGACGTTGCCCCTGAAGGCTCGCTTGCGGCGCCGGCCGTTTCCGGGGCCGCCGCCGCTCCGGCGGGCGCGGCCCCGGAAACCTCGGTTCCGGAGGCAGGCGTTTCGGCGGCCGGCGGCGCGTCGGAGCGGCCCTGCGGCGATGCCCCCGCTCCTTGTCCGGCAGGGGAGGAGTCGGGGGGAGTGCCGTCGCTCGAGCAAGAGCACGCGAGAGCCGTTGTCGCGGCAAGGGCCGCGCAGAGGCACAGGGCAGGGAAGGGTCGCATTTCAGCTCCTTGGGCCGGAGGGGGGAGCCCGCCGCAGGGCGCTGGCCGCCCCGATGCCTCAGGTCGGTTCCCGGTATCCGGGAGGCTTTCGCGGGGCCTGAAGTCGCCCGGGAACCATTGTCAACGGTTTCGGGGGAGTTTCGCTTGATAAGTTGCTGATATCATTAATTTAAAGTCCAGAGTAGCTATGTTCCCTGCCTTAAGCCGTTGACATCTGGTTCGGGAACTGGAAGGGGCTGCCCGGAAAGCGGGCATGTCAGGCCAGGGCAAGGTCGGGCCAACGGGGAGGGAAACTGGGCTGAGCGGGAGCACATCCGATTATAGTGAATTGGCCGAAGCGATCTCAAGGACATCGGGGCGTCCGTGGGAGGCTTGTGGCCGTTCCGGAACGTCTCGGGTGCGGTCGCACATGCGCGGGCCTCTCGGGCCTGGCGACTCTGGTGTTAGTCCTTGCCGTCGCCGCGACTGCGGGGGCACGGGCGGGCGGACGCTCTGGGCCCGAACTTCACTACCAGCCCGCCGAATCCTACGGAGTACCACGCTCCGACTCTTACGGAATCTCGCGCTCCGCCCGAGTCGCGAGCGGCGCGATCCCCGTAAAGGGGGTCCCCCCGAAGGCGATGAACCCGCTTTTAAGGAGCGCCGCCACGCCGCACAAGCGGGAGCTTGGCCGTTCCCGCCCAGTGTGGCCGTCCGCGCCGTCTTGCCGAGGGTGTCCGTGCCGAATCCGCCATAAGCCCGGTGCCGCATGATTCCCCCCCTCGAGGTGCTCGGGCTGTCCGAAGACGGGCAGCCCTCCTCGTGCATGGACCGCAGGCTGCAGGAGCCCGGTCAGTCCTTTCCGTTCCCAGACGGACTCCCGGCAGTCGGCCCTTCATGCAGATTGCCAAGATCCTGGAAAACTGGCATCCACCCTCCAACGGAGAGAAACCCGCCATGGCGAGGCCATCGCCTACGGTGGTCGGGGCGGGGAGGACGGGCGGGGCGAACGATGGTGCGCCCTCTGCGCCGGGGGTGCCTCGCCGGAGGCCCCCGTCCGCCGCGAAGCCCCCCGACTCGTCCCTTCCGCCTGTCGTCCCCTACGCCGCCATCTAATGTGAACAGATAGGTGCAAAATTTGAAATAACAAAGAGGTATGTGTAAAAAGTTTGAATTGGACTTCACGGAGACAATGCGCCTTTCCATTCAATGGATGCCCCTAACGCATCTGTATTGACCGCAGAGACGATATTTCGCCCAATCCGACATTGAAGTCCGGCCTGATTGATAGGCATGTGCTTTGCCCTTCTCTTCAGGCTCGGAGGGGCTTTTTTCACAGACCTCAACAAAGCCATGGTTTGCTTAAGTGTGTTTCGGAAGGAGAAAAACAGCTAATTTAATTTCACAGGTTCTTCGGCATCAATCCCGTTGGCTTCGGCGACAACGATAATGCTTGAAACGAGGCTGACCATGCCTTATCCTGCGCAAACCGTGCGCATACGCGAGCGGCATAGCCTGGCTAAGAGGCTGGCCGCTCTCGCCCGCCCGCTTGCCTTATTTTGGGGGGCGAACGGTTACTGCAATTCACGGTCGATCGGCCCGGGCCGCCGGACATCGGCGTCCATGCCCTCCCCCTGGGGAGGGCCTTGAGGGGCGTTCAGGAGCAGTAGCCCCTCAGACCTTCCGGGCCGTTCCGGCCTCGGGGGCCTTCAGGCGCGGCCACGCCGCCGGGCCTGTTTCGAAAACAATGTCAACAACTTAAGGCAGAAATCGGCAGTTTCTCAGATATTTTCATCAATGATATCAGTTGCTTGCCAGACTCCGCTCCTCTTAAGTTGTTGACATTGGTTTCGAAAATGCAGGTTTCAGGCGGTCAGGAGACAATCCAGGTGGATTATTTTTCTTATAAGGACGGCGAGCTCCATGCCGAGGGGGTCCCGATCTCGGAGATAGCCCGCGAGGCGGGCACTCCCCTCTTCGTGTATTCTGCGGGCGCGTTCTCGGCCAGGCTCTCGGACATCCGGGACGCCTTCGGTCCGGCGCCCGTGAAAGTCTGCTACTCGGTCAAGGCGGCCTCAAACCTGGCGCTGCTGAAGATCGTGGCCGATCTGGGCATGGGCGCGGACATCGTCTCGGGGGGGGAGCTGTACCGGGCGCTCAAGGCCGGCATCCCCGCCTCGGGGATCGTCTTCTCCGGCGTGGGCAAGACGGCCGACGAGATGCGCGAGGCCCTGGATGCCGGCATAATGATGTTCAACCTGGAATCCGAGGGGGAGATGGAGCTCCTGGCGCGGGTGGCCGCGGACCGGGGGGCGGTCGCCCCCGTGTCGTTCCGGGTCAATCCGGACGTGGACCCGCACACGCACCCGTACATCGCGACGGGGCTCAAGGAGTCCAAGTTCGGGATACCCTGGGGGGAGGCCCCCGGCCTGGCCGCCAGGGCGCTCTCGATCCCTAGCCTGAAGCTCGTTGGCCTGGACTGCCACATCGGGAGCCAGCTGGTGACGGCGGGGCCGTTCTCCGATGCCGTAAGGGTCCTGGCGGGGCTCGTTTCGGAGCTGAGGGCCGCCGGGGCCGACATCCGCTACCTGGACATCGGGGGGGGGCTGGGCATCACCTACCGGGACGAGTCGCCGCCCAGCCCCGCAGAGTACGCGGCCGCCGTGGCCCGGGCACTGGAGGGCACGGGAGGCTTGACGCTCGTCCTCGAGCCCGGCAGATCCGTCGTCGGCAACGCCTGCGTGCTCGTATCCCGCGTCCTGTACCTCAAGAGGACGCCGGCCAAGAGCTTCGTGGTGGTCGACGCGGCCATGAACGATCTCGTCCGCCCCAGCCTCTACGGGGCCTACCACGAGCTGAGGCCCGTCCTGACGCCCGCCCCGGGCACCCCTGAGGCCCAGGTCTCAGTGGTGGGCCCTGTCTGCGAGTCCGGGGACTTCCTGGCCAGGGACCGGGAGCTTCCCCCGCTTTCGCCCGGGGACCTCGTGGCCGTCTTCGGGGCAGGGGCCTACGGCTTTTCCATGAGTTCCAACTACAACTCCCGGCCCAGGGCGGCGGAGATCCTGGTGAGTGGGGGCTCGTGGCGCCAGGTGCGGGTTAGGGAGAGCTACTGCGACCTCACGCGTGGCGAGTCTCTTTGAAAATTAGAGAATATCCTGTATAATCTCCCCCTGCCCTGGCCCCCGGGGCGCCGTCCGGCGCGGTCGGGAGGCCTTCGGGCGGGGGACGGCGGGGTGCCCCCTCACCGGTCGCCTGGCCCCGTGCCTCCGAACCTGGCCGTCGGTCGACCGGCCTCCGGCAACATCCCTGCCGCAGGCCTCCGGGCCCCGCAGCCGCGGAAGCGTCCCTCCCGGCGGCAAGGCATCGGCTTTCGGGTGCCGTTCGCCGCGGGACTTTACCGCGACCTGACGCTTTTCCGGGCCGCCCTCTCAAGGCGCGGGCCTCCAGGGCCCGCGTAGCCCCCCCCCGCCTCGCGGGCCATGCCGCGGGGCCCTGGGCCGCAAGGCTCCCGGCCGCAAGCCGGGGCCCCAGGCCTCCCGCCCGACCGGGGCCGCCTGGCCCCGGACCCCGCTTCCGGCCCCGGATGCGGACCCACCGATCTTCCGGGACCGGGGGACGGGCACCTTCCGCCGCTTCCGGCACCGGAGGCCGCGGGCCCCCGGGCCCGGGGCCGCAACGGACCCCCGGAAGCCGGGGGGACCCTCAAGAGGAACTTTACTAACAAATGGAACAGCAGCTGAGCTTCTTCAAATACAGCGGGCACGGCAACGACTTCGTCATAATCGACAACTGGGAAGGGCACGTGCCCGAGGGCGAGCTTTCCAGGAAGGCCAGGCTCCTCGCCCGCCCCAAGTTCGGGATAGGCGCCGATGGCGTGGTCTACATCGCGGCGGGGCCCGACGACGTGGACTTCGCGGTGAGGTTCTTCAACTCCGACGGCTCTGAGGCCGACATGTGCGGGAACGCCTCCCGTTGCGCCGCCCACCTGGCCTACACCCTGTCCATAGCGGGCTCCGAGATGACCTTCCACACCAACGCGGGCGCCATCACCGCCGAGGTGAGCAACAGCCAGGTGCGGGTGAGCCTGCCCGTCACCGGCCGCGGCGAGGGCGTGGCCATGGTGGAGGTCGATGGCTTCAACCAGACCTACCACCGGATCAACACCGGCGTCTCGCACGCCGTCGCCTGGGTGAACGACCTGGAGACCGTGAACGTCCTGAAGGTCGGACGCGCCGTGCGCCGCCACGTGAGCTTCCATCCCGGCGCCAACGTGAATTTCGTGCAGATCCTGGGCGAGGACGTCATCGCCGTGCGCACCTACGAGAAGGGCGTCGAGGACGAGACCCTGGCCTGCGGCACGGGCTGCACGGCCGCCGCTCTCCTTTCCGCGCGCAACGGCCACGTCCGCGGGAACCGGATCGTATGCAAGACCCGCGGCGGCGAGGACCTCATCGTCCGCTGGGACGGGGACCCCGCGAGCCCGACCGCGGTTTACCTCGAGGGACCGGTGCGCTATACCTTCTCCGGGCAGACCGGCCCGGACGTCATGAAGGTGTCCAGGAGGGGCCAGGGGCAATGACTCAGCTCTTCAGGGGGGTGATCCCGGCCCTGGTCACCCCTTTCAGGGACGGGGCCGTGGACGAGGAGGCGCTCAGGCGCCACGTGGACTTCCTCATCTCCTCCGGCGTCCATGCCGTGCTCCCGTGCGGGACCACCGGCGAGTCGCCCACGCTTTCGCACGCCGAGCACGGGCGCGTCATCGAGATCACCGTGAGCGAGGCTAGAGGGAGGGTGCCGGTTCTGGCCGGCACGGGCTCCAACTCCACCAGCGAGGCGGTGGAGATGAGCCGCCACGCCAGGAAGGCCGGGGCGGACGGGCTCCTCCTGGTCTCCCCCTACTACAACAAGCCCACCCAGGAGGGGCTCTACCGGCATTTCACCATGGTGGCCCGGGAAGCCCCCCTGCCCATCGTGCTCTACAACATCCCCGGACGCTGCTCGGTGGAGATCCTGCCCGAGACCATGGCGCGTCTGGCCAAGCTGCCGGAGTTCGTGGGGGTGAAGGAAGCCACCGGCGACCTGAACAAGATGATCCGCACGATCGAGCTCTGCGGCCCCGACTTCCTGGTCACCTCCGGGGACGACGGGCTCACCCTGCCGCTCCTGTCGGTGGGCGGGGGAGGGGTCATCTCCGTCGCGGCCAACGTCGTGCCCCGGGAACTCGTCCGCTTCTGGAACCTCTGGGAGGCGGGGGACCTCCCCGGTGCGCGGGCCCTCTTCTTCAGGCTCCTGCCGCTCTTCCGGACGCTGTTTTTGGAGACGAACCCCATCCCTGTCAAGCACGCCCTGTACCTGGCCGGACGCATGGGCCCGGAGACGAGGCTCCCGCTGACCGAGCCTTCCGCCGCCGTGGCCGACAAGCTGAAGGCGCTCGTCGCCGAATGGGGGGCCTCGGCATGACCAGGCCTGCGGCCGTGTGCATCTGCGGGGCCGCGGGGCGCATGGGCCAGCGCCTCGTGCAGCTCGTCGGCGAGAACCCGGAGCTGACGTTGGCCGGGGCCGTGGACCGCCGGGACAGCCCGTATCTGGGCCTGGACGCCGGGCACATCGCCGGCATGGGCACCCTGGGCGTGATCGTGACCGGCGACTTCGCGTCGGCCGTCGAGAAGTCCGGCGTGTACCTGGACTTCTCCAGCCCCGAGGGCGCGGTGGAGCACGTGAGGGTCGCCGCCCGGCAGGGCGTGGCGGCGGTGATAGGCGTCACCGCCCTGGACGAGAAGGCCCAGGCCGCCGTCCGCGAGGCCGCGGCCTCGATTCCGGTGGTGCTTGCGCCCAACATGAGCTTCGGCGTGAACCTCATGTACCGGCTGGCCGCCGAGGCCGCTGAGACATTAGGCCGCGACTACGAGATCGAGATCCTGGAGGCCCATCACAGCCGCAAGCGGGACGCCCCAAGCGGGACCGCCCTGGCGCTCCTGGACCTTTTGGCCCAGGCCAGGGGCCTGGACCCTTCCGCCTGCGCCGTCTTCGGCCGCTCCGGGACCCCGGGGCCCAGGCCCAAGGACGAGATAGGCGTGCATGCCGTGCGCGGCGGCGAGATCGTGGGCACCCACTCGGTGATGTTCGCCGGTCCGGGCGAGGTCCTGGAGATTACCCACCGGGCCCAGAGCCGCGACTCCCTGGCCGGCGGTGCCGTGCGGGCCGCCCTCTGGATCCGCGGCAAGCCGCCGGGGCTGTATTCCTTCCGGGACGTCCTGGGGCTGTAGCCCGCCCCGCGCGAAGCCCGGATGCGCGTGCCGTCCAAGGACCCGGAGGCTGGCGGGACATCTGCGCCCTGCGGGATGCGGGCGGCGAGGGCTTGCGGGCCGCGGGACCTTCGGCGTCCATGCCTTGCGGGTTGCGAGTCCTTCGGCGTCCATGCCTTGAGGCTCACGCACGGGAAGCGTCATCTGCCCCTGTCCGCTGCCCGTTGCCCGTTACCTTTGGTCTTTCAGATGCCCGCCGTCTTTGATCTATCTGACGCCCGTCGCCTTGGAACTTGTCCGATGCCCGTTGCCTTTGGTATTTCAGATGCCCGCCGTCTTTGATCTATCTGACGCCCGTCGCCCTGGAACTTGTCCGCTGCCCGTTGCCTTTGGTCTTTCTGACACCCGACGAATATGAAATTGACAGCCGCTTGACGCCCGCGCCCGTGGAGCGGCGGCTTCACTGCGGCGCGTGACCGGGTTCGGCTAAATCCTCGGCATGTGACCGGGATCGACGGCCCATTCTCCGGGTTGCGGCGTCCCGGTCAAATCCCGCGGAAAGGAGGTCCCGATGCCGATGACAGACACGCCTTGCCGGTGCGGACGGATTCGGACCTTCGCGGCGGTCGCAATCGCGCTCGTCCTGGCCTCGCTTCTCGCGGTCGGGTGCGTGCTCACCATGCCAGAGGCCTTCCTGAAGCAGAGGCAGCTGGAGAATGGCGCCGTCCCGCCCCTGAAGGGGGAATGGCAGGACGAGGAAGGGGCGATTCTCACCGTCAGCCCGGTCAGAAGGACCACGAACACCTTCACCGCTGTCTCCGGCGGGAAGGACGGTGCGCTCGAGGTGATCCTGGAGAGGCTGGACCCGAACCGCTTCATCATGCAGGTGACCCCCAAGGACGGCAGGGGCGTATTCCTCACCATAGCCGAGGTCACCGAGAACAGGGTGGTCGTCTACACCTACCCGGACTCCCTGGACGCCATCAGGAAAGCCGCCGACGAGAACGGCGTCACGGTCACCGACAACGGCCTTATCGTCAAGTACGTCTCGGCCAGGGGGATTATCGCCTTCTTCCGCGTCCTGGCCGACATGCCGGATCACAAGGATTTCGTCTTCACGAGGAGATAGCGTTGCGCCGGAGCCTCCCGGATCGCGGCGGGTCCCGCCGCCATGCGGGTGAGGGCTTGCGGCGGCGCGAGACCCGCGCCAGTAGCTCAATGGATAGAGCAACAGCCTTCTAAGCTGAAGGTTGAAGGTTCGAATCCTTCCTGGCGCGCCAAACGCTTTTTCGGGCGTCTTTCGAGAAGGTACAAAAACCCGCGAAAACCTCCTTCCTGCAAGGGTTCGCGGGTTTTTTCATTTGCCGCGTCTTTCGCCTTCCTCCGTTGACATCAGCCTCCGAAAGCAGTAACGTGGACAGCAACGATACACCAGGAGGCGAACGTTGCTGTCCGAAGTCAAAATCCGCAATCAGAAACCGGGTTTGCGCCCGATCCGTCTTTACGACGGTCTAAAGGACGGGCTTTATCTGGACGTCCGCCCGTCGGGAAGAAAGTTCTGGCGGGTCCAATATTCCTTTGGCGGGAAACGTTCGCAAAAGACGCTAGGCGAATGGCCCACCCTTGGCTTGAAGGAGGCTCGGAAAAGCGCCGAGCGCTTTAAGGGGGGCGTCAGAAGCGGGAAGGTGCCGCGCGAGGATGGGGCGGAAACCTTCGAGGCCGTTTCGGAAGAGTGGGCCGTCAAGTTCTTTCCGGCGTTGACGTCTCGGGAAGTCGCCAGGCGGCGGCAATTCATGGAGAAGCGTTTCTTTCCCGCCGTCGGAAAGATGCAGATAGGTTCCATAACGCCGTTGGACGTGCTTGACCGTATCCTTCGGCCGATTGAGACGAAGGGTGCGCTGGAGACGGTCCGCCGGGCCAGGACCTACCTGAGTCAGATATTTCGGTATGCGGTGGCAAACGGGCTGGCGGAACGGGACGTCACGCGCGATCTGATCGGGGCGATCCCGCCTCCGATCGTGACGCACCGCCCCGCCATCCTTGAACCGGATGCCGTGGGACGGCTTCTGTACGCCATCGACAGCTATAACGGATCCCCTTCGGTGTCGTTCGCGCTGAAGATCCTCCCCTACGTTTTCGTCCGTCCCGGCGAGCTGAGAAACGCGGAATGGGCGGACGTCAACGTGACCGATGCCACATGGAGGATCCCCGCTCTCAGGATGAAGATGCGCACGGCACATATCGTCCCTTTGTCCCGTCAGGTCA
>JAISFS010000001.1 GCA_031263485.1 Deltaproteobacteria bacterium
GGGCATTTGAAGTCTTTCCGGGCGGAAGACTCATCGCGCCCCATGTTCCGGTGGCCCGATGGCCCGGTGGGCCAGGGAGCCCGGATATGGCGGAGGGGCATGCCTCCCAGTTGTCGGCACCAAGGCGGTCAGGACTCCAGAATATCGGGGCCAGGGCTAAGCGAGGGATCCGTCTCCAAGTCGCACGGCGCCTCTCCGGCAGATTCATCGCTAAGTTCGTGCTGGACCGGAAAAAGCATTGGGACCGTCGGAACTGTCAAGCCGTCTACGAACCTCGCGTGGAAAGCCCAGGATGTCAGCGGGCCTCCAGCGAGTCCAGCCACTGATCCTCATCCGGCCCGTTTGCTGCCTCCGCTTCCTGCCCGTCCCTAACCCAAGGGCCCTCAGAGAGATCTCTCCCGGGCCCGTTGACCTACCGCTCCAAACCTTCCGCGGAGACAGGGCGCTCGTCGTCAAGGCGGTTGACCCACTTGAGACGGATGGAATCCAGACGCCTTGCCGACATGACCTGGAGGCACCGGGCATTCCGCCATCTGATCGGAAGGCGAGCCTTCTTGGCGAGCCGTTCGCGGCAACTTTGAGCCATCTCTAATCTTTGCAGGGACGAAATGATTTCCCGCGACAGAAATGCCCTGCAGTATGCCTCACATAACTCGATGACGAATTTTAACTGATAAATCGGAATCTCCGGATTAATTTCATCGACGCCCCCGCAAACTCTCTTACGGAATTCTGAACGTGAATCCTAAGATGGCTTCATCATCTTACCGCTCGTATCGCCGTTAACCTCTCGACTTGATAATCGACGGAGTCGCCCGGTTTACGCCGGCGGCAAAAGACATTGCCCCCTGTCGAGGCGAACCCCTTGAGACTGATTGGAGGCTTTCGGGGATAACTTCCCTGCCGGCGTCCCCGGCTGACCAAAAATCACGTTCCGACCGCAGCAGTCGGCCTTGACTTCAAAACCGGGACGCCGTTCGCCGCCCACGTCTGCCATGCCATCGCGGTTCCTTGACAGAAGCATGCCGTAAAGCCGGCTGTCATGCCTCGGACTGCCACTATCCTGGCGCGGACTGCCAGACGCCGCCAAGTTCCCCGTGGTCGCCTCCTGGCTCAAGCTCCCGCCCTCTCGCATCGCGGGTCAGGTTCGCAAGCATCAGGCTCGCGCACGCTCCCCGTCTCGAGAGAACCGGAAACCCGTAGCTCGAATAATCGAGGTGTCTCCGCGTGCCGTGAAAATTATTATCCGATTATCGTACGATAAACGTAAGACGTGTTGCAATAATTTTTCCGATCCTATGCCAGCCAAAGACTTCAGTATTAATTCCAATGTCGACAACCGAAACGGAGCGAGATTAGAGCATTTTCCGATATCTGTATCTTCACCTTATCAGCAACCGTGTTCTTCAGGGTTAAGTCATCTACATTGAATGCCAGAGAGTTCCTGAGACGTGACACACGCATGGACGCCTCTGATATTCCAGAGAGTCCGGATCGGCCGTCGAACCTCCAGAGCGGGCACCAGGGCATCCAGCCCGAATGGTCACCGCGGCGTTCACGCGCTGATGGATAGAGGATGCGGCACGGAGCCGTTCTTCAAAAGATCTCACTTCCTCTTGCTCGACCGTATAGCCGCACTGTTCATAGCAGCAGCCCTGCAGTGCGCCGCCGCGCTAGTCCGGATACCGACAGGCCCCCACAGTGTAGCGGTGTTCGTCCAGATGGCCGGGACACGCTCACAAGACACGCCGGTCGGCTCTGCGGTCTCACCGAATGACGCGCGCCGCGGATTTCCGGCAGGTCATGGCTTCACCTATAGGAAATGCCTCCGGACAATTGCCGGAGGCATGGCCTGTGCCTCGCTGATTCCTTGCCTCTTGTGCCTCAGGCAGAAGTCCAGCCCAGGATCGCGGCAATCCAGGATCGTACGGTCCTGGCGCGCCGGAGCGCCGTGCTCCTCGCCATCCCCGGGCTACCCTCGACGAGCGACTCCGCCACCCTGGCGGCTTCAGGGACCCCGCCCCCGTCCAGGCTCAGCCGCCAGGCCTCGTTGAAGACCGGCCTTCCCAGCACCGCGACCGCCAAGGCCTTCCGCTTCCCCTCCGGCGGGAGCGACATGGCACCGGCGCCTGCGGCGGTCAGGCTCCACGGCCCGCCGGGGCCGCCCGATCGCGCAGCCAGGCCCAGCCAGGCGCAGGCGGACAGGTAGTAGGAGGTCTGCCGCCTGTCGAAGCCGTAGCGAAGGGTCGCCTCGTCGGGCGCGAGGCCCCCGCAACGGAGGACGCCCAACAGATCGACCACCCTCTCCAGCGAGTCCGCCTGCGGGAACGGCACCCCGGACGGGGGCTCCGAAACGCCCAGGCGCGAGAGCGCGTCCAGCTCCGCGAGCGGGATGCCGGAAGCCAGACGGAACGATACGGCCCTCTCCAGCCGCACGGAATCGTAACGGTCGGGATCGTCGAACGCCAGGACGTAGAAGCTGAAGACGTCGTTGGAGAAGACCATGAAGACCGGGACCACCGGCTTTTTGATCCTCTCGCTCCAAAGCCGCCACGGGTAATAAAGCTGGCGGGTCATGAGCTCCCCCGCCATGACGTTCTTGGCCTCCAGGACGTAGAAGGCGTCTTCGGCCTCGAATCCCGCGTCTATCTCCACCTGGGCGTTCGCGACCTCGATCTCCACCTGGGGCAGCCCTCCGCGTTCCGGTCCCTCCGGAGCGGCGCCGCCGCGCCTTGCCCGCCCTTCCCCGCCTGCCCGGCCTCCCGCCGCCTTCGGGCCCGGCCCCCCGCACGGTGCCTCAGGCAGGATGCCCACCCGGAACCTGAACGATCCCGAGGACATCCGCCCGTTTACCGTGAGCGCGGGCCGCCTGCCCCCGCACACCTCGTCCAGGATCCCGCTGTTCCAGGCGTACAGGACGGCCGCCGCCTCGCTGTAGAGGTTCTCCGGCCTGAGCGTCTGGAGCTCCCGCGCGGGCGGGAGGGGCCTGGGCGCCCCCGACCAGGCCGGCACGGGGAAATAGCTGTTGAAACGCCCCAAGGCGTAGCGGCCGCGGCCCACCGGCAGGATTGAGAGCCCACGCTCCTTCAGGGGCGCGGGCAGCACGGCCGAGGTGTCGAACTTGGCCATGAGCCGCGCCTCATGATGGCGGTTGAGTTCGGCCGCGCCGATATGGAACACTCCTTCCCCGCGCGTCCGCTCGGCTATCGGGTGCTCCTCGAAAAGGATCCTCCAGGCCTCGTCCACCGAGATCCTCTCGCGGGGCATATGACCTCCTCTCCTTAGAGTCGGACGGCGTGCCGTGGCCGGCCAGGACGCTCGCCGTCCAGCAGTCCTAGACGCCGCGGAAGGCCCGGCGGACAACCGCACGTGGAAAGCAGGCCTATCCGGAAATTCCGGCTCCCAGACCAAAGCCCGCCCGCCTGGAAATGCCGATGGCCCCAAGCCAAAACGGGGCAGGCCTGAATATTGATTCCACTGCAAAAACCCTCCCCCTCGACAGGGAAGCGGAACGCTATGTGGCCATCGCATTGGCACCCTTGCGCTTAAGCCTTAAACCACCGCCCATCTACGCACCCTTTACCCAGACTCTCTGCCCTCAAATGACTGCCAGGAGGTGAGGGAGGAGGTTTTTTGCAGTGGAATCATGGTTTGGCCGGGACACGCCCGAGAGGGGCGAGGTACGGCCGGACGAGTTCCTGGGGCGTCAGGCGAAAGACACCCGCGCCCGGCTTCCGGTCCGCGATTCTGGCCCTGATCGTATGGACGCCCGCGGCCATGCCGGGAAGATTCCCCAGAAAGATCTGTCTGAGCTTGAAGTGAAGGCAACCCTCGCCCCGGCGGCTCTTGTCGGGGTAGGATTGCTGCGGGCGTTTTCCGATGCCGCCAAGGTTGACGACGATGACATGGATCGGCGAGTACTTTTTTCCTTCTTGTACTCCGCCGCCAGCATCGCCGAGCAAACAAGGAACCTGAAGATGTCCAGGTCGTCGGCGGTGGATTGGAACTCGAGAATGAGGAAGGAACCGTCGCCCGACCGGTACAGGCGGTCGGGACGCCTTATCCCCATGCCGAGTCCGGTCAGTTCCGTCTTGAGCTGTACGGCGCCTTCAACGAGTTGCGGGGGTTTGCCGAGAAACAGCAGGAAGGATCGGAAGTCCCTGTCCGCCAGGTACTTCAGGAAGCCGTCCTTGCCTTGATGGGGCGATCCGACGCCGTGCCCGCCGGCTCCTTCGCCATCCGCCCCGAAACTCGGTAGCGCCGGCACCAGGACCGTGAACAGAATCGTGAAAAGGGCGAAAGTCAGGAACATGCTTCTCTCCGGTGCCGCGCCTCACGGGAAGGGCCGCAGGCAGTGCCGGGATTCGGAGCCGTATCGGGGAGCCGGTCGCCCGGAATGCAGGGCGACCTGACATTAGATTTTAAATTACTTCGCCTCGGTACGCAATATGTCCACCATGGTCAATGGCCGCATGGCGCCGGTATGGCCTTTCCCTCTCTCCGTCAGGCGTAGCCGCATGCCCGGTCGCGTCACCCCCTTCGCCTTGAGACCCTCATCCTCAAACGCCGCGTCAACCCGCCCGGACGTCCCGTGAAACCCCCGACTCGGGGACCCCGTTCTTCGGTCGGGGCGGTCGCGGGCTCGCCGTCGTCAGAACCTTGCCGTACCCGAGGGCGGCGGAGGCCCTCCCGCAGGATTCCGCGAGGGCGGAGAGGGCTGTCCGTGTCAAGGATGCGTCTTCATGTCCAGTCGCCCCTCCGCCTTCCGGCCGTTCATCGCTTGAAGATGAAATGAAGCCGCGTTCACGGACGATTGGATTTCGGCAGCCCCCCCTCTCATTTCGAAGCAATGTCATTGCCTTGGGGGAGCCGGTCATGTATGTGTTTAGTGGACACGCTTTGAAAAATCCTGTATTCTATTCCTGTTTGAGTCACTGTCTCAAGAGGAGGATTCAGGTATGGCTATGCAGGCACCCCATACAGAGTCATGTTCATGCCCAGATACATCATGCAGTGCGTTTGGCCTCAAGGGTCAAGGGAACATCGCTTTACGTGGGACGTATGGCCCCGATAAGAGGCCTCTACTGTGGTGTCGGCTTTGCGGTAAGCGATTTGCAGCAACTTTTGGGACTGCATTATATGGCGCTCATCTTGAGCCAGACATCATCCTGAATATCATTCGTCACTCAGCCGAGGGTGTGGGAGTTCGGGCTACCGCAAGATTATTAAACCTGCCCAAAGAGACAGTTAACGATGTGATATTGAGGGTGGGGACTCATTGTGCAACAGTTTTAGATGGTCTTTTGACATCACTGTGTCTTACAGAGGTACAGCTTGACGAGTTATGGTCTTTCGTAAAAAAAAACAATGTGATGAGACTTTTGAAGAGGAACTCGAAGACGTTTACTTTACGGGAGAGAAAAACAACGAAGAAATAAGATTAGGAAGAGTATGGATTTGGACTGCTATAGATACAGTGTCTCGTTTATTGTTTTGTTGGAGAGTTGGGGGGCATAAGCTCAGGGATGCAATTTTGATGATAGGTGATGTGGCTAAACGCATAATAGGTATGCCGTTGTTTGTATCTGATGAATTAAAACACTATACAACGGCTCTGGCCACTCAATATCGAAAGATAATCCCAGCTGAACCGACTGGAAAACGGGGGCGTCCAAGGAAAGATATATCTATTATAGATGAAAACCTCATGTATGCTACAGTACACAAAACTCGTCAGAATAACAGAGTGATATCGGTAGAGACAAAAATTATATTTGGCGATCCTGACAAAATTTTAAAAATTCTTGAATCATCCCCATGCCACAAGATCAACACAGTATATATTGAACGCTCTAATTTAAACTGGAGACTTTGGGACTCTCATTTGACACGGAAGACTATGTGTTTTTCCAGATCAGTCGATCATATGAAAGCTAAGTTGGCTATATGTCTCGTTAATTACAATTTTATCAGACCTCATTCAACACTCAGCAAGCGGTTTGACCATTTAACAATGAAAAATTTCACTCTTCCAACTACACCCGCTATGGTAGCAGGTATTACGGACAGGCCATTGACTTTTACTTAATTGCTTGGCTTATAAAGAAAATTGTTTTTTCAATTCATGAATTGAAATTGAGTGAATTAGAAATTGAGTGAATTAACGATTGGAGAGGCAAAACACCCCTTGCATCTGGCCAGTCATCGCTTGGGCTCCCCCTGGCCTCCCTCACGGTCCCTGGCCTCCCTCACGGTCCCTTGGCCTCCCTCACGGTCCCTTGGCCTCCCTCACGGTCCCTTGGCCTCCCTCAAGGTCCCTTGGCCGCCCTCACGGTCCCTTGCCCTCCATCACGGACCCTGGCCACCCACACGGTC
>JAISFS010000054.1 GCA_031263485.1 Deltaproteobacteria bacterium
CAGGCGTACAGGGGCTCGGCCCATAAAAGCCTCTCCGGAGCCGAAAAAGAGGTGGAGGCAGGCCGCAAAAGAAGGTGGAGATAGGCGGAGGTCAAGGCGGGCGCGGGTTTACCGGAGGCAACGCCTCCGGTCCTGAGAAATCCTTGGGAGCCTTACGAGGCGTCTTCAGCATCCGCATTAGGCGGAATAAGATAGAAGCCTGAGCCCGGCGTACACCTCCGGTCCCGAGGCCTGCCAGAGGCCAGTGGCTTAAGGCGGAGGCAGGGCCTGAAGACCGATGGCAACGGGGGGAATCATGGGCCGGTCCCGAAACCGTCAGGTTGACTTGTAGCCATGCCCCGGCCCAACGGCCTGCGGCCTCCGGCCTGTGGCCTGTGGCCTGCCCAACGGCCTGCCGCATGCCCGACGGTTTGCTGCAAGCGGCCTGATGCCTGCCCAACGGACTGTTGCATGCCCGATGACTTGCACCATGCTACATGTGGCCTGAAGATCCCCGCTTCCCGAGCCGGAAATCCGCCTGCCCCATCAATCGGAAGCCGTAACCGTGACGGAACCTTACGGCTCGGACAGGGGCCATGCGGCCCGATCCGGACCATGCCATGCGGCCCAGGCGGCGTCCCGAGGCATGGACGGCGACCTCGGCGCAACCGCCAGGTCTGGCATCCCCTTAGCGGCTAGATGACGCAGGCGATGATCGTGAAGTTGTGGAACCTGTTTTCCAGGGAGCCGCTCTTGGTTGGCACCGGGCAGATCTCCCCCGCGGAAAACGAGATGAGGTAGCCTCCAGTGTCGTCCAGGCAATCGCGCACGATGCCGAGCTCCAGACCCGAGTCGGACTCCTCCGCCACGAGGTAGCGGGCCGCGCAGGAGTGGATGAGCACCGCGGAGCGGTCCTCCACGGCGGCCAACGTCTCCAGGGTCCTTTGGGCCACGCGGCCCACCTCCTCGGCGTCTATGGTCGAGACAGACAGGGTGGCGCCCTCCGGGACGTCCCCCGCGAGCACCATCGAGCCGTCCGGAAGCGTCCGGAGCATCGCCCGGAGAATGGGCGTGGAGCCGTCGTTGAAGTCCACGGCCAGGGGGTAGAGCCAGGGCAGGAGGATTAAGCCGTCCGCGTCCGCCGAGAGCCCCAGGTCAAGGAGGAAGTCACGGGTCGGCTTCTCGGACACGGTGACCAGGATCGAGCCGTCCCGCACGTCGGAGATGATGCCCTTGCTTTTGAGGAACTTCTCCTCAGAGATGGTGCCCAGGTAAAAGCGGGGATGCACGTCTCCGTAGATGAGCACCACGGCCATCCTGTCCTTTTGGAACTCCCCGTCCTGGATGATCCGGGAACTCACGTAGCCCGGCTCCTCCGTGACGGCCATGGTCCCGAAGATCGGAGCCCCCTTTGCGGTGGCGGAGAGCTCGTCAAGAAGCGCCCCCCCGCTCACGGGGGAGAGGAGCGGCAGGTAGGTGAGCACCAGCGCCGGCGCCGCGTCCTCGCCTTCGGAGGCCTTCTGCCAGGCCGCGCGGATCTGGTCGGGGTAGCCCTCGTTGATGTCGTCGGTGTAGGCCAGCCTGAAACGCACGTCGTCCGAGGTCATGACCAGGATGCTCAGGGGGGCCATATAGCCGCCTGAACCCTTGACCCCGCAGGCGTTGGAAGTGCATCCCGTGACGGGGAACGGGAGCTTCGCGCAGAGCCCGCTGAAGACGTCCGTCTCCATGAAGTCCCGGCTGCACGCCACGATGCCCAACGACGACTTCAGGAGCCCGTCCAGCTCCAGCTGGCCCAGGATCTCTTCCGCCGCGAATTCGACGTCGTCCACCTCGTCCGTGAAGGCGGTCATGGTCTTGATCATGAGAACTCCGTTGAGCGTCCCTCCCCATGGCCGGGGACGGTCCGGGGCACGGTCCCGCAGGCCGGAGCCCGACGGGAGCCTCCCTTTGATATTTGGATTCCCTGCGGCTTCGGGGGTCCGCGCATGGCGACGACCCCGGCGCCCGTCCGGATGTCACGGCGCCGCGACACGGTACCCGCGTCTGGCCATGGCGCGGGGCCAGCGTCAGGGCAACGGCGGCACCCTCCGACGGTCAGGGGGGCTCGCCCGCTAATGGACGGCGCCGACACTCTGAGGAAGCCGCTCCGTTAGCCGGACGGCGGGCGGGAGCAATGAATCTTTGACGATTATAGCCCAATGCGAACGATTTTCCAACGGGAAAGCCGCCCTGGACCTTGGAAAGCAAAGCCAAAAACTTAATGGTATAAAACGACGATTTCTCTGGAATTTACATTGATGACGGAACCGTAATAAATCGGCACGGCAACCCGAAGCAGGCATCGGCCCCTGGTCATTAGCCTCAGGGAGATTGAATGGAAGGCAAAACGTACCAGATCTAGAGGCCTGACTGCCCAGCCAGGCTGATTGGACCGCTACCTCCCTATCCGGCTCTTCATCATGATGAAGCCCTCACCGACTTATTACGGTGGCGTCATTGATGAGGGCTGTTGATTAAGCCCGTCCTCGCCGTATCCGTTCACCCCCCCTCACAGGAGGTGAGACGAGAGAGCGGCCTTCACTGAAGCTTGACGACGCCGCATCTCATTGGCGGGGTTGCGGTCTCGGGACCAGCCGCCGAAAGAGGCGATCCCGCCGATGGCGGGACGCTCCGTCAGGACCGGAAGCGGGCGGGATGGGGAGCCTCCGCCGCGTTCGGGCTGGATGGGGCCTTCCCGGACGGCGAGCGGTTCGCGGGGATCGGGGCGCCCCGTGCGCCGTGCCGGGGACTTCAGGCCTGAAAAAGGGCTCTTCCGGGATCTTGCCAAGCCCCGTCACGCCAGGCCGGGTGGGGGCCGGCGGGCTCACCCGCACGACATTCGAGCGGTTGACGAGCGACATGACGCCGTACGCCAGGCGCCTGAGCCCGGGAAAGAACAGGGCCACGAAAAACCAGCGGTTCCCACCCAGCGGCCGGCGGTGACGGTACACCATGTGCCACTTCCCGCCGGCGGGCGCCTTGGCCTTCCCGCGGGAGCCGGCGCCCTAGGAGCCTGTTGCATAATTCACGATTGCATTGGGATGATACAGATGGTTGTAGAAAAACAGTCTAAATATCCACCACATCTGCTATCGAGACCTTCTTTAACGCCCTTTATGCAACAGGCTCCTAGCCCCTGCCTTTCCCCTTCTTCCCGGTGGAAGCCCGGGGCGGGTCATCGGCATCGGGCCTTCCGGGCGGTTCCGGGCGGTTCCGGGGAAGCCTCCCCGGGGCGGGTGCGCCGGAAGGGCCGCCCCCCCTCCCAGCCGTCCTCGAAGTGGGCCATGAGGCTTATGTTGACGGCCGCTGTCAACGCCGCCGTAAACATAGCCCTGATGGCCTGCTTCCTCCGCAGCTGGCGGGAAGGGCGCCCCCTACCGGTGGAGCGACCTGTCAGGGGCGGCCTCCCCGGTACCGGCCAATGTCGCGGGTTCCGGCGCAGGGACCCCGACCGGCGCGCCTGCCGCACCGGACGGCGCGGACAGTGTTGCCTGCGGGGCGACCGCGCCGAAATGGCGCAGGGAGCATGACGTCCGACAGCCAGAGGACGCCGGCGGCGGCCCCGGCTGGCAACCGGAGCGCGAGTCCCTCCTCCGCGTTTCGGAAAGGGCCCTCGCAACCTTCAGGACGATCAACCGATCCGATGCCGTGCGGGGGAGCCCGCTGCCCCGCCGGACGCTGCCCGGCCAGGTCTGACGGGTCAGCGGCCCGGCCGAACGCCGGAACGGACCTTAGCGGGCCTTGCGGCCTCGGATCGCATATCCGCCCCAGGGGGGGGCGGACAGTACGGCGCCCGAGAATCCCCGAAAGCCCGCCTTCACCCGAGGCGGGCCCCCGCAGACGTGCGCGTTCGCCTTCCGACCGGGCTTCCCGCCCGGAAGGCCCCTCCCTGCCCGGGCGAGCGGGAGGACCCCCTCCCGCCCGCCAGCGATCCCGACGCGTCCCCGTCCCTGCGGACGGGACATCGCGGATACGGAAGCTGGCAACGATGGCGCCTCCCGCGATGACGGCGGCGTAATCCAGCTTCATTGCAGCCGCTAACCCCTGATAAGGGGTGAACAGTTACCTGTCTTCGGAGTCCTTCTAAGCCGATGACCCACGCCGGAGCAACCAGGGCCTTTCGGAATCAGCCGCCATCCATCGAGACTGGCTAGCCCTCCAGGCATCGCCACCAGCCGTCCGGCCTGGGCAAAATCCAAGCCGCAACCCTCGGATTCAACGTGGACAGGGCTCCTGCCCGATCGTTTACGGGTGCCGGGAAACCTGAGCCGTATAACTGGCGCCGGGAAGCGCTACCGACTCAACTTCCCATCCAAGTCTCCCGCCTTGTTCATACTCGCGTGAGTCTTCCATTTTTTGACGTTCAGCCGAATTTGGCCCAAGCCCGTGTTGAGCCCAAGCCCGAGTTGAACCCAAGCCCGAGTTGAACCCGAGCCGAGTTGAGCCGATACCCGAGTTGGGGTTATGCCAGGTGGACAAAAGCCCGGATTGGGCGAAAACCGACACAGGGCGCGACGGCTTCGCCGTGGGGCACCTCTGGGCGCCTTCCGGCAGCGGAGATCCGGTACCGGAGCGGTCACGCTCCTGTCCCCCCAAGGGTCGCAAGACCTCAGGGCGGACCCTTCGTTCGTGGAAACCTCTCCGAGCCGTCATTCGAGCGTAGGCTTGGCTCGGTCGCCAAGGTCCGTGGACAGAGCCTCTAGCCTCCTACCTGATGGGTGGACTCCTCGATCATGCCCCATGGCTGGGAAAAATACCCTCCTGGGCGTGACGAGCAACATGTCGCCCGATTTTTATCATTCAACTGGATATGGGCTAATTCTGCATATTTTGTACTAGGTACAGTGATTTTTACCCAATTAACCATCCACTTAAAGGCTATTCCAGTGAATTTAGGCAAAAAAAGCTCTTGTGTTTCCCAAGCATTCCGATTAACATTTCAAATTTGAAAGAGCTGTTCTCCGAAAGTCAATTCAATTTCTAGCGGCGCCTTCAGAAACCGAGTCAACACGTCTTCCGGAGTACCCCGACGGTCTCTGCACGATCATGTTGATTATCGACACCCCGGCGCATGAAACCTTTCTGGGCATCACAATATGACACGTACCCAAGGCTTTAAGGCCCAGGAAACGTTTCATGATAAAGCCGAAGTCCTGCCGGGCGATCTTGCCGGACAGCCCAGACGACCGCCTGCCGGGCTCCTTTCAGTCCGGTCCTGACGTATGGCACTGCCTGCCACCGTCCTTTGGCAGGGCGACATTGCGGTCCCCGACAGGCTTCTTTGCCTGTCATCTTGCCGCCCGCTGCACGACTGACATCCGGAAACTCCAGTACCCTCCCAGACTCAGGACTCCCTGATTCAAGCCTTCCGGCGGCTTCCTGCCCGCTTCGTCGCGAACTGGGTCGCTCGTTTCGTTGCCGCTGGACCGGCTCCAAAAGAGCCATAATTGATCTTAGCATTAATCTTTGTTGTATTATATAATCAATAAATACTGATATTTGATGAAATATTGGTCAAAGATATTCATTTATGCCGACACGCGCATTGCCACGGGAAACGGGCTGTGATAGATTGGACATCCGGCCTTCTCGCGAGGGGGTATACACACATGGCTAACAACAACAGGGCGGTCGAAGTCTACAGGTATCACCTCGTGCCGGGCAGCATCTTCACCTGCGGCACCCAGGCGATGATCTCGGCCGTACTGGGCACCTGCGTGGCCGTCTGCCTCCACGACCGCCGACTCAAGATCGGCGGCATGAACCACTTCCTGTACCCCAAGAGCGGGTTCTTCGGTTCCCCGTCCTGCGAGTACGGGGACGTTGCCATCCCCCAGCTCGTCAACAAGCTCACCCGCATGGGGAGCCGGATCGAGGACCTGGAGGCCCAGATTGTCGGCGGAGCCGCCATCCCCGGCGCCCGCCAGGAGGCGACCGGCGGCAAGAACGTGAAGATGGCCCGGAAGATGCTCAAGAAGCACGGCATCCCGGTGGTCTCCGAGGACGTGGGCGGGCTTAAGGGCAGGCGGCTCATCTTCCACACCGGGACCAACGAGACCATGGTCATGAAGACCCACCGCATCCGCCGGGGCGACTACTTCCCATACCGCCAGAGGCTGGAGAACTAGCCCCCGGACAGTGCGCGGCGGGAAGGCCGGAAGCCTCAGTCGCCCTGGAGTCCCTCTGGATCCCGAAAGCCCTCAGGCTCCCAGAAGGCCCGGAAACCTCCATGCGGCCCCTTACGGCCCGGAAGCCACATTCGTCCTTACGGCCCCGCCCGGAAGCCTTCAGAAGGCTCCGTTGGACAGGAAAATCCGCGCCTCTGAGGCACGGCCCGCAACGGGAACGGGCCCTGACCTCCGCACCGCAAACTCACTTCAGGCGCGATTCGCAGCAATCTCGTCTTGGACCGCTGGATTTCAGGGGCCGATCTCCTGCCGGGGATCGGCCTTTTTTACGGGCGGTACCAACGAGGGACCGCCAGCGGACCCAGTGTGGTGCCGCCCGCGCCATCCCGGATACCTGCCCTTGCCTTGCGGCGTCTTTCCCGCCCGCGGTCACGGACCGCAGGATCCAGGCAACCCCTTACCCCGACAAGCCATGTCGATTATCAACGCCCGGGCGCATGAACCCATCGGCTGCATCACAATGCCGAGCGACATCGTCTTCAACCCTGCCACCGACGCGTGGATAATATAGTACCGCCCCAGCCTCGCGGCCTTCAGGATCGACCCCGCAAGATCAACTCCGACATGATGAACATGGGCCGCATGCAACTCATCTTCAACGTGACCAAGAGGTTCCTGCGGTCGTTCAGGAAGTCCAGGTCCGACCTCTTCAAGCTCGTCCCTTCCTAGCTCCTGCTGCGGTACAGAGGCGACAAGGACGAGGCGACGTCTTCTCGAGGGTTCGCCGGACTGACAGGACGCCTTCATTAAGCGGACGGTGGACGACGTCTGATGGCTCATCTACACACTTTCAGGAACGAGGTCACGGCCGGTAGGATGCGATCGTACCTGCGCATGGCCCGCGTTTTCGACGGCCTGTGCGAGATAACCGACGACGGCATGCGGAGGCGCGGCAACAGGCGGACGCACAAGGCCAGGCTGAAGCCCGCCCGCGAGATTCTCGCCCCCGCCATGCGGAGCCTCTCCGACGACGACGCGGCGTTCAGCCGCACAAGGGCGCGGGTTTCAGCGGCACCATCCTGGAGAACGTGCCGGAGCAGACCGGGGAGGACGGGGTCAAGGGCCTCTCCCTCATCGTGCACTCGACCCTCACGCCCGCGAACGTCCACGATTCCGCGGCCCTCCCCGAAGCCCTGGAAACGATCAGGGAGAAGAAATTCCCGACCGTGACGATCCTGGCGGACGGGGCCTACGGGGGGCAGCGGCTCTTCGAACTCGCCGAGGGAGAGTACACGCTCGGGCTCCACGC
>JAISFS010000070.1 GCA_031263485.1 Deltaproteobacteria bacterium
CCCCCGACGAGGGCGCGGTGTTCCGCAGGGACTGGTTCAGGCGGTGGAGGCCCGGCGAGCTCCCGCTCCGCTTCGACCGGACAGTCATGAGCTGGGACATGACGTTCAAGGACACCGCCGGGGCGGACTTCGTGGTGGGCCAGGTATGGGGCATGAAGGGGGCGCAGTCCTTCCTCCTCGACCAGGTGCGGAAGCGGATGGGGTTCGTGGACACGTGCCAGGCTTTCAGGGAGCTGGCCGCCAGATGGCCCGAGGCGAGGGAGAAGCTGGTCGAGGACACCGCCAACGGCCCGGCCGTGATAGACACGCTGAAGAAGAAAGTGCCGGGGATCATCCCGGTGAAGCCCGAGGGCTCCAAGCGGGCCAGGGCGCACGCCGTCACCGCCTACCTGGAGGCGGGCAACGTGTTCTTCCCGGCGGAAGCTTCCTGGGTGGGGGACATGGAGCACGAGCTCCTTTCGTTCCCGTCCGGGGCGCACGACGACCAGGTGGACGCGCTGACCCAGGCGCTGAGGAGGCTGTACGTCCGGCCCTCCTTCCGCATCGCCCCCTCCGTCATGACCGCGCTGGGCCCGGCGGGAGGCGCCTTCTGATGGCCCGGCACAGGAAGAGGTTCAGGGTCGCGGTCCCGGCCGCCCCCGTGCCGAGGCCCGGGATAGCGACGAGGATTCCGGATTCGGAACCTTTCGCGGCGGCGTTCCTCCCCGACTTCGGCCTGCCCCGGACGCTCGGCAACCTGCCCCAGGAAATCCGGACCGCCACGGACAGCTTCTTCAACGGCATGGCCCAGGATTCCGGCGCGTCGCTGGCTTCCCACCGGAGTTTCGGCGGGCATGCCCTCTCGATGGGGATCGACTCGCGGGGCGGGTACTTTTACGGGTACCACCAGCTGGGATCCCTGGCGCAGAACGGGCTGGTCCGGGCCTGCGTGTCCACCCCGATAAACGACATGTTCCGCAACTGGACGGAGCTCCGCAGGACCGGGAAGGCGGTGAAGGGCGAGGACCCCTGCCTGGAGGCGCTCAATGCCGAGTTCGAGCGGTTCAGGGTCAAGAAGTGTCTCCAGGACGCCGCCGAGACGGCGGGCTATTTCGGAGGGTGTTTCCTGTTCATCGACACGGGCGCCCGCGGGGCCGTCCTGGCCGAGCCCCTGTACCTGAGCCGGGGTTCCGCCGGCCTTCCGCCCGGTTCCCTCCGCCGTTTCGTGCTTGTGGAACCGCTGAACGCCAGCCCGGAGGTGGTCAATTTTTCGCGTCCGATCGACGAGGACTATCTCCGTCCCGAATGGTGGCACGTCCAGAACGACAGGATCCACAGGACGCGGCTCATCCGGATTTCCGGACCGCTCCCCCCGCAGGCCCTTCTGGCGCAGTACAACTTCCTGGGCATCCCCCAGGCCCAGCTGATAGCCGACTACGTGCTCCATTTCCAGGCGGACCGGCTTCAGGCGTCCGGGCTGCTCAAGAACGTGGCGTCCAAGGTCTTCAAGACGAACATGCGGGACGTGCTCTTCTCGGGCACCGGCGTGGCCGAGTTCCAGAACAGGCTCAGGCTCCTGGGTTCCGCCCAGGACAACAGCGGCATCCTGGCGCTCGACAAGGAGGAGGAGGACTTCATAAAGGTGGAGACCAACCTGGGGGGCGTGACGGACATCGTCCGCCAGGCCCTGGAGCTCGTCTGCGCCGTGAACCGCACCCCGGTGACCAAGACGCTCGGCGTCTCCCCGGCCGGGTTCAACGCCACCGGGGAAAGCGATCTGCGCAACTACTACGACCGCGTGGCCGCCCTCCAGGAGGAGCAGCTGGCCCCGGCCCTCGAGACGATGCTGAGGGTGCTCCAGCTCAACCTGAACGGGGACGTGGACCCGAGCGTGGTTTGCAGGTTCAAGCCGCTGTCCGAGGACGACCGCAAGCTCCGCGCGGAGATCCGCAAGCTGATAGCCGACACCGACGCGATCTACCTTGACCGGGGGGTGGTGCTCCCCGAGGAGGCCCGCGACAACATCATAGACGATCCCGACAGCGGCTACGACGACGAGGGCCGGGACGATCTGGGGGAGGCCGGGGGCCGCCCCGCGAATCCGGGCGGAGGCATGGCGGGGATGTTCGGGGGGGGATATGCGTAGGGCGGGCGGGAAGCGGCTCAGACCGATACATCCCAACGCGGGCGCGATCCTGGGGTTCCAGAGGGCCCTGCGGAAGTCGGTGAGGGAGATGCGGGCCGACTACGAGGACGACGTGCTCAGGTTCTGGCGGAAGAACGCGGACGAGTTCGGGGAGACGCCGGCGGGGACGCGCCCCGAGGACGTGCTGGCTTCCGACGCCCGGAGGCCCAGGCGGATGACCGCCGCGCAGAGACGGGCGTTCGAAGAGCTGATGGAGGAGCTCGAGGAGCGCTGGACCCGCAGGTGGACCGTCCGGGCCCAGGCGCTGACGACGGAGTTCCTGGACAAGGTGTACAGGTCCGGGCGGGCCCAGTTCGTGGCGATGCTCAGGGAAAACGGCATCGGCGTGGGCATGGACCTGGGCGGGCCCGGAGGGGCGGACGCCCTGGAGCGGGCGGTGGAGCGGGCGGTCGATCTGATCAGGACCATCCCGCGCGAGTACCATTCCCGCGTGCGGGACGCCGTGAACGAGGGCGTAGCCAGGGGAAGGGATCTCGCGTTCATCGAGTCGGAGCTCGCGGACGGGTACGGGATAACCGAGCGGCGGGCGGCGATGATAGCCCGTGACCAGTGCAACAGGGTGAACTCCGAGCTGGCCGAGCGGAGCTACCTGGAGGCGGGGATCGTGGAGGCCGAGTGGATGCACATGCCGGCCTCCAGCAAATGGCGCCCGACCCACGAGGCGATGAACGGTCAGGTCTACAAGGTTGCCGAGGGGCTGTACGACGCCGACGAGGGGCGGTTCGTCAAGCCGGGCGAGCTGATCAACTGCCGGTGCGAGTCGTGCCCGATCCTGCCTCCGCAGGAGGGCTTTGGCCCTGCGGGAGGTGCCTGATGAACCTGCTCAGGAAAGCCAGGGGGGCGGCGGCCGGGCGGAAGCGCGTCCTTTCCTTCGACGGGTCCGTGTCCCGCCGCCGGAAGGACGAGAACGGGTTCCTCCACGTCGATGCCACACACATCTCCAAGGAGGAGGTGACGGAATACTGGGGCTGGGAGATACCCGGCTTCGAGAGCCTGGGCCTTTCCCCGGACAGGCTCTACAGGGTTTACCGCCCGGCGGAGGAGCTGGAGAAGGCCGCCAGGTCTTTCGACAACCTGCCGCTCCTGCTCATGCATCATCCGGATTCGGCCGACTCGCCCCAGATCGAGTTCCGTGTGGGGAGCGTCGGCTCGAACGGGGAATTCGTGAGGCCGTACCTGGACAACTCGATAGCCGTAACGGTCCAGGAGGCGATAGACGCCGTGGAGTCCGGCGCGTGCCGGGAACTGTCGTGCGCGTATTTCTACGACCCCGACCCGACCCCGGGCGAGTTCGAGGGGAAGCGCTACGATCTGGTCCAGAGAAACATCCGGGGCAACCACGTGGCCCTTGTCGACGAAGGGCGTTGCGGCCCGGACGTGGCGGTGGCCGACGCCAAGGAGGCGAAGATGGGTACAGAGCTTACAGACACCCTGTCGAAGGTGGAGGAGGTGGGGGCGGAGCTCCAGGCCGCCGCCGCGGCGGTCAGGGAGGGAGTGGCCGAAGCCGTCCAGGCGGCGGTGGGAGAGGCCGGGATCCCGGCTCCCGACTCCGAGCCGGAGCCGGCCGCCGAGCCCAAGGCCGACCAGGAGCCGGAGGAGGCCGGGCCGAAAGCCGCCGATTCCGGGGGCGAAGAGCCGAAGGACCCCGCGTCCGATTCCGACCCTGCCGCCGAGGTTGCCGCGTGGCTCGACACGCTTCCGGACCAGGAGGGCGCGGGCAAGGCGCGGGAGCTCATATCCGCGCTGGTGGCGCGGCTGGAAGCCCAGGCTCCCGCCCCCGCCGCCCAGGTCCCCGACCAGGACCCCGAGGGGTCCCCGGAGATCGTCCGGGAGGACGCGGAGCCCGGCGAGGGCGAGCCGAAGGCCTCCGACGGCGGCCCGGAAGGCGGGGAGCCGAAGGGCGACGGGGAGCCCGAGGGGTCCGCCCCGGCCCAGGATTGGGCGTCCCGCGTCCGCAGGGTCCTGGGACGCGGCAGGGTTCCGAAGGGGGGGGCGTCCGACGCCGCCCTGGCGAAGGCCCGTTCCGAGGGGGCCGCCGCCGCCGAGAGGCGCATGGCGGCCGAATACAAGGCGAAGGCCGCGGCCGCCGAGGCCGTGAGGCCCATCATCGGCGCTGTCCAGCCCATGGCGTTCGACAGCGCCGCCGCGATTTACCGCAGGGCCGTCGAGGCCGAGGGGCGGAAGACCGGAATCACCGATCCGGCCGCGCTCAGGGAGCTCGTGGAGATCCTGGCCGAGCGCAGGGTCTCCGCCCTGGACATGGGAACCGACTCGAAGCCCGCTTCCGCGAAGCGGACCCTGGGAGCCCTCGAGGCGGACCTCGGCGGGCGGCTGGACAAGGTGAAGACGGTCATCGTCAACTGATTCAAGGAGGGCAAAATGCCTTTTCAGAAAAAGATCGAAATCGGCATCCCGCAGGCTCTGCCCGGAACGCCGGCCTCGTCGGAGCCCCAGCGCTACGCGGGGAACAGGCTCGCCGGCCCCGGGATACGGATCGGCAGGTTCGTCTTCGCGGCCCCGCCGGGCGTCGAGAACAGGGACTTCGTCTATCCGTCCGCCCCCGCCGAGGGGACGTCCCCGATCGGGTTCGTGCGCTACCAGCTGACGTACTACGACACCGACATCGCCTCCCCCGGCACGATGAACATCAGGGAGGGCTCCGAGGTGGCGGTGGCGGTTTCGGGGGACTTCTGGGCGGAGGTGCCCGAGACGGCGGCGGAGGGCGACTGGGTCTTCGCGTCCGAGACGGACGGGACGATCAAGACCGCCGCCGGCTTCGATGCGGCGATAGAGGGCTACGTCGCCACCTCGTGGCGGATAACGGAAACGGGCGAGAACGGACTCGCCGTCATCAGCAACGGCGTCGGGGCCCTGGCCCTCAAGACCGTGGGCGAGTAAGGGAGGGGAAATGACTGTTCAGCAGACGCTCAAGGTCCTCGCCGCCAAGGGGATCCACATCCCCGGGGCGCGGGGCTTCATCCGGAGCGACCGTTCCAACGTCGGGGCGCTGGCCCAGGACGCGGCGCTCCAGACGGCGGCCTCCGCGTCGGTTCCGGGCGAGTTCCGGCTGTACCTGGCGGAGGACGTGATCGACATCCTCACCGCGCCGACGGTCGCGACCGAGCTCCTCTCCGAGGCCTGCCCCGCAGGGGTGGACGAGACGACGGTAATCATCAAGTACCCCATCGCCGAGAAGGTCGGGCGGACCAAGCCGTACGACGACTTTGCCCACCACGGGACGGCGGACGTCAACCGGGAGTACCGGGTGCGCGAGCAGTACGTCTTCCAGACCACCATAGCCTACGGCGAGATGGAGACGAAGGTCAGCTCCGCGGCGAAGATCAACCTGGTGGCGGAGAAGCAGGCCGCGGCCGCCGAGACGCTCAAGCAGGACGCCAACAGGTTCTACATGTACGGCGTGAAGGGGCGGAACATCTACGGGCTCCTGAACGACCCGTCCCTGCCGGCGGCCATAACCCCGGCGGTTGCCTCGAGCGGGGCCGTAGGCTGGGGCGGGAAGACCACCGAGGAGATCTACAACGACGTGCTCAGGCTCTACAGGGAGCTAGCCGTGAACTCCCGGGGGCTGATCTCGCCGCGCGATCCGCTGACTCTCGCCCTGACGAACGAGGACGCGGTGCTCCTGGGCACGGCCAACCAGTTCAACATCAACGTCACCGACATGCTTAACAAGTACTTCGGGAGCCTCAAGATAGTGGCCGTGCCGGAGCTCACCGGCGCCGACGGGGTGAGGAAGGCCTTCCTGTTCGCGCAGACGGTGAACGGCAAGGCCGTGGGCGACATGGTCTACGGGCAGAAGTACCGCCAGCTCCAGGTGATCCCCGACCTGTCCAGCTACAGGCAGAAGGTCTACGCGTCCACGTTCGGATGCGTCGTGAAGTACCCCCTGGCGTTCGCGATAATGACCGGACTGGAGGCGGCGTGATGGCAAAGCCCAAGAAGATCGAGGAGCAGACACCCTCCGCCGTGCCGGAAGAGGTTCGGGCGGTCCTGCCCGAGCCGGAGCCGGAGCCTGTTCCGGAGCTTGAGGTGAAGCCCCTGCCCGAGCCCTCCGGCGTGCCGGACACGCTGACCGTGGCGCTCAACGATCCCCACGGGGTGTCGTTCGACACTCCGTGGGGCAGGGTGACGTTCAACGGGAACGCGACCGCCCTCAGCGGTTCCGAATCCGGCGGGGCGCTCCCGCTCGGGGCTTACGGCCTGACCCACGGCGTAAGGCGCGACGTCTGGGATCACGTCAGGAAGACGTACGGCAAGATGGCCGTGTTCAAGTCCGGCAAGCTGTTCGTCTCGCCGAGCGCGGCCCGCGCCGAGTCGGAGGCCAGGGAGCGGGAGGACGTCCGGCACGGCTGGGAAGCGGCCGACCCCGAGGCGGAGTAGATGGCGGCCGTAGTCTTCGACCCCGTGAAGTTCAGGTCGGAACGGCCCCAGTTCGCGGGGCTGAACGATGCCGTCCTGAACCGCCTGTTCGCCGAGGCGGAGCTGATCGTGCCGAACACGGACGGCTCCGGGATACCGGAAGCCAGGCGCGGGATTCTCCTGTACCTCCTGGTCTGCCACCTGGCGGCCCTGGAGATGCGGGGCGCGGACGGGGGTACCGGGGCGGTGGCCTCGGCGACGGAGGGGACGGTCAACGTCTCCTTCGCCCAACTCCAGGGGTCGGCTTCCGACGGCTGGTACAACCAGACGCAGTGCGGCGCGACGTTCCTTCTGATGTGGCGCGGGCGGGCCGCCGGCCCGTATTACGTGGGCGTGAGGGAGGTGCATCCCCTTGGCTAACGACGTCATGGTCACCATAACCGGAGGGGACAGGTGGGAGGCCGCGCTCCGGCGCGTCCGCGATTCCGCGCGGGATCTCCACGCGGAGATCGGCGTCCTGGAGGGAGCCACCGCGCTGAAAGGGGACGAGTACAAGGGGGTGACCGCCCTTGAGGTCGGCGCGTTCCAGGAGTTCGGCACGTCCCGGATCCCGGCGCGTTCCTTCGTCCGCAGGGCAAAGGAGGAGCACGGCCGCGAGTGGGCCGGGTTCGTCAAGAGCTACTGCCTGCGGAAGGTCGGGAGCCTGGTCCTGGATCCCGAGGCGGTCTTCCTGAAGGCGCTGGAGCAGGCGGGCAGGAAGGCTGCGGCAGACATGAAGAAGTACATCAGCGAGTCGAAACTCGCCCCGCTGTCGCCTAAGACTGTCCGGCGGAAGCTGGCCTGGAAGAAGGGGAAGTACGCGGCGCAGGCCAACATCCCCCTGGCGTTCAGCGGCACGCTGGTGAAGGCCATCGCTTCCGAAGTGAAGTCGGGGCCGTCATGAACCTCCACGCGCTCGCGCGCGGGCTCGTGTCCCTGGTCCAGAAGGAGGAGACGGTGGAGCTGGTCAGATGTACCGGGCAGGACATGGTCGGCGGCAAGGCCGTTCCCCGCTACGCCCCCCCCGTCGCCGTCCGGGCCCGGGTCCAGTCCGAAAAGGAGGACATGCAGCAGTTCAAGGACGAAACGCTTTCCACCGTATGGACCAGGAAGTTCTATTTCGACGGGACCCCGGCGGACTTCCCCAGGGGGATAGACCGTCCGGGCGGGAAGGGGGGCGACATGATACGCACCGGGGACGGGACCTGGTGGCTGGTCACCGCCGTCCTGGAGGATTTCTCGGGAGCCGGGTGGGTGTCCGTCCGGGGGACCCGGCAGACGGAGGGCCCGCATGCCTGACCCCTGGGCCGCTGCGCGGAAGCTCGTCATGGAGTTCGGGCGGGACGCCGCAGGGGATCTCCTGCCGGAGGAGCACGTTTTCTTCGGGCGCCAGAACCGCATGGCCCTGCCGTCCGGAACCGAGGAGTACGCGGTCGTGTCCTTCATGTCGGCTGAGACGGTCGGGAAGCCGTTCGCGAGATACAAACGGGACACGGATGCCGAAAAAGTCTTCTCCCACTGGAAGGCGGAGTTCCAGGCGGACTTCTGCTCATCTTTCCCCGCCGCGGCCCTGGCGCGGGCGTCCCGCTTCTCCGCCATGTGCGAGGCAGGCCTGGGCTCGGCGCTCCTGGCCGGAACGGGCGTGAACGCGATAGGGGTTTCGGGGGTAACCGACGCGTCCGGGTACGTTGACGCGGAGCAGTTCGTAATCCGTTCCCGCGTCCGGCTGACCCTGGAGTACGATTCGGACTACGAGATTCCGGTCGAGTCCGCCGACAGCCTCGAGGTCAAGAGCTCCGCGCCGGAAGGCCGGTATTTCGAGAACGTGGACGTACACCATCCGTCCAAGGAGTGATGCATGGCGATACCTGCCAGTCACATAGTCAGGATAAACCCGAGGGTCATGCCTCCGGGCTCCGACGACTTCCAGACCAACGGTCTGCTGATCTCGCTTTCGGGAAGGCTCCCGCGCGGGGCGGTGGTTCCCTTCTCTTCGGCCAGGACGGTAAGGGAATACTTCGGCGAGGGGTCCCCGGAAGCCGTCGCGGCGGAAGTCTATTTCAACGCCTACGAGAACAAGTTCCTCACGCCCAGGACGTGGTACGCGACGCGGGCGGAGCCGGCGCCTTCCGGGGGCTGGATCCGGGGGGCGAAGTTCGGGGGCAGGCTCGCCGATCTGAAGGCGGTGACTTCCGGGTCCCTCACGCTGGAGCTCGGGGGCGCGGTCGTCACGGCGTCCGGGATAGACCTTTCGGGGGCGGAATCCTACAGCGCCGCCGCCGTCCTGATAGGGGCCGCACTGGCGGCGGCGAGTACGGGCGCGTCGGCGGACTACGACTCTCTGTCGGGGGCCTTCACGATCCGCGCCCCGGGCACCGGGGAAACGTCCGCGGCGGGCTACGCGGCGGACTCCCCCCTCGCGGAGCTCCTCGGCCTCACGGAGCGTTCGGGCGCGACCCTTTCCCAGGGCGGACCGGCGCTGACGGTCGGGGAGACGTTCGATTCGGTGAGGACGGTCACCGAAAACTGGGTCACGGTCTCCACGGCCTGGGAGGTTGAGGACGCGGAGCTCGAGGAGTACGCGGCCTGGGCCTCGGCCAACTACGGGTTCATCTACGTGGCCTGGACGACCGACAGGTCGTGCCTGAACCCGACCGTCTCCTCGGATCCGGCGTCTCTCCTGAAGGACGGCGGATACGACAACACCTGCATAACCTTCGGAACGCTGAGGCACGCGTCGTTCATCCAGGGGATAGCGGCGGCGGTGCCGTGGGAGAGGGCCAACGGGACGGTGACGTTCGCGTTCAAGTCCCAGGCGGGGCTGGAGGCGACGGTGACGCGGGAGGCGGACGCGGACGCGCTCGAGGCCAAGAACTGCAACTACTACGGCAACTTCGCCACCCGCAACGCGGAGTTCCGCCTGAACTACCCCGGCGTCCTGTCGGCGTCCGACTACGGGTACCTGGACCCGCTCCTGAATTCGGTCTGGCTGAACAGCCGTCTGCAGAGGGTCCTCTTCGACGGGCTGAAGTCTTCGGCCCGCGTCCCCTACAACGAGGAGGGGTACACCAGGATCCGCGCGTGGATAGCCGGGGTCGCGGACACGGCCCTGAACAACGGGACGATCGAGCCCGGCGTGACGCTCTCGGCCACGCAGAAGTCCGAGCTGGAGAGCGAGGCGAACCGGGACATATCGAAGGAGCTGTTCAGCTACGGCTACGTTCTCCAGGTGCTCGACCCCGGGCAGGAGGCGAGGAAGCGCCGCCAGAGCCCGATCATAAACTTCTGGTACTGCTACGGCGGCGCCGTCCACAGGCTGGAAATGGCCTCCACCGCCATACTCTAGGAGGGGCTCATGGATCTCATGGACATTACCTCGGTCAACTCGACCGCGTTCTGCACGATAGACGAGGTGTTCCCCGCCGGTTTCGCCCTGGAGGGGTACTCCACCGACGCGGCAATCGACACCGACAACGTGACCCTGATCGAGTACAGGTTCGGCGTGGACGGCAAGCTTTCCGTCGGGTACATAAACTCCGAGAAAGTGGTCAACCTCCACCTGGAGGCCAACTCGCCCTCTACCGCGTACCTCTTCGAGGCCGTAGCCTGGATGAGGCTCAGGAAGCGCCCGTGCCGCCTCACGCTGGTTGTGACGCTGCCTTCCGTCAACCAGGTGTACACCTACAAGGACGGAGCGATCGTGGACAGCAAGCTGATGCCGGACGTCAAGAAGACGCTCGAGCCTTCCGACTGGAAGCTGATCTTCGCGGAATTGGAGAGGAGCGCCCTGTGAGCCTGAAAACGGAAACCCTCAAGCTCCGGGACCGGACCGGGGAGCTGACCTTCAGGCTGACGGAGTGGCCCGTCCTGAGACGCGAGAGGTTCCTCATCAAGGCGGCGGGCTTCATCGCGTCCGCCGCCGGGAAGGATTCCGGAAAGATCCTGTCGGAGCTCAGGGGGGCGGGGGAAGGCGAGCTGCTTGAGGTGTTCGTGGCGGGGCTGGGGGGGCTGGACACGGCCCGCGCGGACGAGCTCCTGGCGGACATGCTGAAGGGCACGGTGCGGATGGTGGACGGCAGGGAGGCGGGGGAGGTGAACCCGGACACGCTGGACGGGTACGTCGAGGAGCTGGGCACGCTCGAGCGGCTGAGGTACGGGATCCTGAAGCTCAACTACGGTTTTTTTCTCGGTGCCCTCGCCGCGCCGTCGTCTTCCCCCGGGAGCGAGAGTGGCGAAGGGCCTGCGCCGAAAGGGCCGATGATTTTTCGGACTACGCGAACGTGAGCCAGGAGATCGGGGCGGTGGTCTCGCGGGGCCTGGCGACGATGCGGGAGCTGGAGACGGTGTACTCCCATTCGGATCTCCTGGACATGTACGAGATTCTGGTGGTCAGCAACTACAACGGCTGGATAGCCTCCGGCGGCGCGGACAGGAAGAGG